>CAZFOT010000024.1:0-24469 GCA_964520365.1 uncultured Hydrogenophaga sp. | reverse complement strand
CCACCGTGCCGCTGTCGCGCCACGTCTTCGCCGCGCCCACGCGCTTCTACAAGACCGGCGTGGTCTTCATGGCCTGGCTCAACGGCCACCAGAAGCACTTCAGCATGGTCGGCGGCCAGCAGAGCACGCGCTCGCTGCCGCATTTCGCCGAGCTGTTCCGCCTGGCCGACGCGGCCAACCTGCTGGAGCAGCCCGAACTGGCGGTGCGCCGCATGAACACGTTGCTGGCGCTGCACGGGATCGACCGCTGACCGTTTGACCTCCACCACACACCGTTCGGGCTGAGCTTGTCGAAGCCCTTCCAAACCCACTCCCATGCGCGATTTCTCCCAGGACCACCGCTGGCTCTCCATCAACACGGCCACGATACGCAAGAGCCGTGGCGAAGACCTGCCGCTGCCGCAGATCCTGGATGCCGTCGCACGCCACGGCATTCCCGCCATCTCACCCTGGCGCGACCAGGTCGCGGCCGCCGGGCTGAAGGCCGTCTCGGCGCAGGTGAAGGCCCTGGGCCTGAAGCTCTCGGGCTACTGCCGGGGCGGCATGTTCCCGGCGGTGGACGCCGCCGGCTTGGGGGCCGCGCGCGACGACAACCGCCGTGCGGTGGACGAAGCCTGCGAACTCGGTGCGCCCTGCCTGGTGCTGGTGGTGGGCGCGCTGCCCGGCGCGCTGGCCGGCAAAGCGGCGCACAAGGACATTGCCCACGCGCGCCAGCAAGTGAGCGACGGCATCGCCGATCTGCTCGAATACGCCAGGGGCAACGGCATGCCGCTGGCTATCGAGCCGCTGCACCCCATGTACGCGGCGGACCGCGCCTGCATCAACACCCTGGAACAGGCGCTGGACGTTTGCGATGCGCTCGACCCGGGCAGGAGCGGCGCGCTCGGCGTGGCGGTGGACGTGTACCACGTGTGGTGGGACCCGAAGCTGCAGGCGCAGATTCAACGCGCGGGCCGGGAGCGCCTGCTGGCTTTCCACGTCTGCGACTGGCTCACCCCCACCACCGATTTGCTCAACGACCGGGGCATGATGGGCGACGGCGTGATCGACATCCCGCGGATTCGCGGTTGGGTGGAGGCGCAAGGCTTCGCGGGATTCAGTGAGGTGGAGATTTTTTCCACCGGCAACTGGTGGCGGCGTGATCTCGACGAGGTGCTGAGGACCTGCATCGAGCGGCACCGCAGCGTGGTTTGAGGCCGGCACTCTTTGTAACCAAACGGTTCGAAATTCGGGGGTAGGGTCACTTGGTCAGGAGTGGCCTTTGCGCGGCCGATGAAGCAGTCGTTCAACGTTCGAGGTCGGCATGCGTTTTGGCCCGCGCAGCGCCTGTGGTTATCGTGCGCCGCACGGGCCAAAGCGCATGTCGTGGCGGGTCCGGTTGACCGAGGGGTTAGGCGTCTTTTGCGCGCCAGGCCTTCGCGAGTTCTTTGAGATCAATGCCGACGCCCCATAGCGCCGGCTTCAGAATGATTGCATCGGCGTACGCAGACCCGTTCCCGGCTTTGATCTCTTTGGCAATCGCAAACTCCGTCAGCGGTTTCTGGGTACCTATATCTCTGAAGATTCGCTCAATGAGTGCGACTACTTCTGTTGAGTCTTTACAAACTCCCTTTAGTGGGATGAGGATCAACTTCTCGTCGGCAGAGCCCTTCGGTGTTTTTGTGAACCTGTATCTCGGTGCCTCGGCGCGAAACCGCTGCGGATGAATGGTTGAGATCATGAGCGCGGGTAGGATTTCTTCACCGTCCTCTCCGTTGATCTTGCTCCAAGAAAACTCGGGATCATCAACATGCACGGACAATACTTCTTCGGCAAACGCTCGAGAGTCCGTACCAGCAATGACAACGGCCTTACTCTTGGCAGCAAGGTCAGCCATTCTTCGAAAGTTCGCGTGGAGCGCCTGACCGAGAGGTTCTTCCCATCCGTAGTCCAAGACGTATACGTAGTAGTCGCGTTCAAGGCCAAGCGGCAGACGGCTGAGGGCATGTACGTAGAGACCCATGATGGCTCCTTAAGACGCCTAACGTTTGAATTTACCAGCATTGCGCGGCTTTTCGCGCAGGTCTGGTGGAATGGTGGGTTATGCCTATGACGTAACGACATAGACTTGGCGGGTTTTCAGTTGCTCTTTGAGAGAATCGATTCTGGCAATGTCTTCCATGCAGACCGTCATGAGGTTTTCAAGAATGCGCTTTCTCTCGGACTCTTGAATCACCTCTCCATCTCGAACTAAGTCACGAAGAATAGTCTCGTTAGAGTTTTTTCGGAAACTATTTTGATCGTAGACCTGACAGACATACCGCGTGAATCGCTCCTCGTAGTCGTTCTTGATTCTTTCCTCATCGACTTTTCCATAGCGCACCGCATGATAGAACACACGGGCGGATATAAGTGACTGACGAAGAATATCGCATTCCTTTGGCGTGGCAAGGTTTTTCACAATGTTTGGCAGATCGAAATGCGCCTGCTTGAGCCATGTGTGGGCATATTCAACTTCACTATCGTGCAAGCCATTCTGATGCATTACCGTACGCATATGCATTAGACACTGATCGATGTACTCAATTACACGCTGGGATTTCTCCTTTTCTCGGCGAGCGCGCAAGTGAAGCAATTTCAACAACCACCTTATAAGCTTTTCGATCAACGCTTCCATTGGTCACCTAGAGGCATAACTTTGATTTAAACCGGCAAAACGCCGGATGACAACAACCATGGTCGCTAAACAAAATCGCATGCCGCCTCCGAAAAGTATTTGAAGTCAACCAGTTGGCTTGCGCCGATGGGTCGGTGAGCAGGTATAACAGATTCAACAACCCGACCAAGCCTGAAAGATACGACCGGAGCCGCCGGTCAGGTCGGCAGATCGCTTTGCCAGTCGAATTGGGTATGCGCATTTAATCCCACGGGACTTGCTGGCTTCTCTAACCGGCATGGCGCAGATGGGCACCCTACCAGCTGGCGCAACGGACCGCCCGACAACGACCACCGTCCCGAGAGACCCACCCACGCGGAGCCACATCAATACACCCGATCCCGCTCCAGCAGCCCCGCCTCGACGAACCGCTCCCGCACGCCCTCATCCTTGAACACGCCGCACCGCTCCAGCACTTGCAATGTATTGCTGCACATGCTGCGCATGCGCGCGATCCGGTGGCCCTCGCTGGCCAGCTTGGCCAGCACGCGGTCGCTTGCCGCGGCGTCCAGGCCGACGTGGCCCAGCATCCACCGGTGGAAATGCTCGTCCAGGGGGTGGTAGGCCGTCATGATCCTGGGCAGCAGGTGGCCGAAATACGCCTGGCTGTCGGCATCGAGCTTGGGCCAGATCAAACAGAACAGATGCGCGAAGTACCTGGCGTGCACCCATTCGTCTTCCAGGTGCGCGAGCAGCATGCCCTGGATGGCGGAGTGGGCCGCGCCGCGCATGGCGTCGACGATGGCCTTGGTGATCATGGTCTCGCCGACGAAGCCGACCATGAACCAGGCCATGTCGCGCCGTTCCGGCGGGGTTTCGGCCACCAGTGCCTCGATGGCCGAGATCTTCGCGCTGGGCTCGTTGCGTGCTTCGAGCGCGAACACGTCCCGGATCGAGCGGCTCGCGTGCGCCGTGAAGTAGGCGTGGTAGCCCTCGTCCGTGTACAGCTTCAAGGCGTCGAGCGCCAGCCGTTCGGGCAGGAAGGCGCTCAGGCGGTTCTCCGCGATGACCTGGGCCGCGGAATTGACGATCCGATGCTCCGCGAGCGTCATGTCGTCGAGGAAATGCACCAGCCGGGCGGCGTACATCCAGTTCCACTCGGCGATCCCGAGATGGCGCAGGGACGGGTGGGACATGAGCTCGTCCGAGGTGCCGAACACGAACCACCGCACGCTGTTCAGTTCGCCCGCGCTCGCGGACAGGTCGAAGTCCGTCAGCGACGGCTTGGCGCGCACCGCCGCCGTGTCTATCCAGCCCTTGAAGGGCGAGTCGTCATCCTTGCGCATGGCTCCGAGTGGACCACAAAAGGCTGGAGTGCCTGCCCGTTTTCCCCGTTTGCGATCTGCCCGAGGAACAAACCGTTACGCACCGGGAACCGGCCCGGATCGGCCCCGGCGGCCGGGCGGCCTCGCCAATGTGAATAATCACGTCCTGCCGTCGAATCCTTTCCCCGGGAGAGGTTCGGTCCTGGCCCCTCGTGCCCCGGAGCACGAAAACCGCCACTGACGGGCGCTGTCGGCGCCCCTGTTGCCTGGCCCCCATCCCATTGGATACCACCCCATCGATGCGCCCCGCGGGGCGCGAAGGAATGTTCTTGCGCAGCCGCCATTTCAACCGTTCCAGCCTGGTGCGCCAGCTCGCGGGCTTCATGCCCGCCGGCGCGCCCGAGCCGGCGGAAGCGCCCCGGCAGGACCTGGCCGAACGCCTGGGCCAGTGGCTGAACGTGGCCGACGCCATCACGCTGCACGCGGCGCACCCGTCGATCGCGGCCGTGGGCGCCCAGGCCACGGCCCGGCCCGTGCGCGCCAGCGCCCGGCGCGACACCGCCGCCCGCGCGCTGCAGGCCGAGCTTCAGCGCGTGCGCGCCACGCTGGTGAAGTCCATCACCGCGCGCGATGCCGGCCACACGCCCGACCCGAACGACCTCGACACCGAATACGCCCTGTACCACCAGCGCTACCAGGACCAGCAGCGCCGCATGGAAATGAGCGTGGACGCGCTGCGCGAGCACGCGCGCCAGACCCTGGCCCAGGCTTCGCCGCGCCTGGCGCAACTGGCCGCGCTGGACGCCGTGCTGGACCAGATGCTCGGCGGGCGCGAGCAGCGCCTGCTGGCCGGCGTGCCGGCGTTCCTGAAGGCGCGGTTCCGGCAGCTGCGCCATGCCCCGGATGCGCCCGAAGACCGTGACCTGGCCACCTTCGCCGCCGAGTTCGAGCAAACCCTGCTCGCCGAACTCGATCTGCGGCTGCAGCCCGTGCTCGGCTTGATCGAAGCACTGGAATGAAATCCAGGCTGAAGCCCACAACTGATCCCTATCCCATGCACCGCTCTGTCATGAACCGCTTTTTTCTCGCCCTGGCCTTCGCGCTGGGTCTCTTGTCCGTCGTCTGGGTGGGCGCGGGCTTCGTGGCCACCAGCGCGCTCGCCCTCACCATGACCCTGGTCATCGGCGCGGTCTACCTCGTGGGCGCCTGGGAAGTGCACCGCTTCCGCGCCGGCACGGCCGGGCTCGGTGCCGCGCTGGCGGATGTGCCACAGCCGCTGGAGCACCTGGGCGACTGGCTCGGCCGCGTGCCGCCCGCGCTGCGCAACGCCGTGAGCCAGCGCGTGGAAAGCGAGCGCGGTGGCTTGCCCGGCCTGGCGCTCACGCCCTACCTGATCGGCCTGCTGGTGATGCTGGGCATGCTCGGCACCTTCCTGGGCATGGTGGTCACCTTCAGGGGCGCTGCGTTCGCGCTCGAAGGCTCGGCCGATCTGCAGGCCGTTCGCGGCGCGCTGGCCGCGCCCATCAAGGGCCTGGGCCTGGCGTTCGGCACGTCGGTGGCCGGTGTGGCCACCTCGGCCATGCTGGGCGTGATGTCCGCGATCGGCCGCCGCGAGCGCGTGGACGTGGCGCGCCAGCTCGACGCCGCCATCGCCACCGCGCTGCGCCCTTTCTCGCTGGCCCACCAGCGCCAGGAAGCTTTCAAGGCCCTGCAGCAGCAGGCCGGCGCCTTGCCCGCCGTGGTGAACCAGTTGCAGGCGCTGATGGAACAGATGGAGCGCCGCGGCCAGGCGCTGGACGAACAACTGCTCGGCCGGCAGGACCGGTTCCACCGCGAAGCCTCGGCCGCCTACACCGGCCTGGCCGGCTCGGTGGAGCGCTCGCTCAAGGACAGCCTGGCCGAAGGCGCCCGCGTGGCCGGCGAAAGCCTGCAGCCCGTGGTGCGGGAGACCATGGCCGCCATCGCCAGCGAATCCACCCGCCTGCATGAGCGCGTGAACGGCGCGGTGCAAACCCAGCTCAACGGCATGGGCGAAGCGCTGGGCCGTTTCACCGCCACGTTCGAAGAGCGCTCCGCCAGCCTGCTGGCCAGCGTGCAGCAGGCCGCCAGCGAGCAAGCCACGCGCAGCCTGAACGGTGTCACGCGCCTGCTCACGCAGAGTGAAGCCCTGGTGCAGGCCCGCACCGAGTCGGAAGCGCAGTGGACGCAGCAGCACGGCCAGCGCATGGACGAACTGGCCGCGCTCTGGCGCAGCGAACTCGCCGCCTTGCGCCACGAGGAGGCCGCGCGCGGACAGGCCGCGGCGGACCGCCTGGGTGAGTTGCAGGCCACTGTGAACAGCCAGGTCGGTACCCACCTGGCCACCCTGGGCGCTGCGCTGGAAGCGCCCATGGCGCGCCTGATCGAAACCGCGTCCGAAGCGCCCAGGGCCGCGGCCGAGGTCATTGCCCAGTTGCGCCAGGAAATGAGCCGCCTCACCGAGCGCGACAACCGGGCGCTGCAGGAACGCACCGAGCTGGTGGCGCACATCGGTGCCCTGTTGCACGACGTGCGGCAGACCACCGGCGAGCAGCGCGCCGCCATCGAATCGCTCGTGGCATCCGCCACCGCCGTGCTGAACCAGACCGGCGAACAGTTCGCGCAGACCCTGGGCGCGCAGGCCGGCCGCGCCGACGAACAGGCGACCCGGATGGCGGCCAGCGCCACCGAACTGGCGGCCCTGGGCGAGGCCTTCCAGCAAGGCGTGCAACTGTTCAGCAGCACCAACGAGAAACTCATCGACGGCCTGCAGCGCGTGGAAGGCGCCATCGGCCAGTCCATGGCGCGCAGCGACGAGCAACTGGCCTACTACGTGGCGCAGGCGCGCGAGGTGATCGACCTCAGCATCAGCGCGCAGCAGGGCATCGTGGAAGACCTGCGCCGCCTGCGCGGCAAACCTGGCGCCGCGCTGGCCGAAGGGGCGGCGTGATGCTGGGCAGCCTGGACGAACGGGACGATGGCGTCGACCACACCGCGCCCGTGTGGGCCGTGTTCGGCGACCTCATGACCGGCCTGGTGGGCGCCTTCGTGCTCGTGCTCATCAGTGTGCTCATGGTGCAGATGGACCTGGTGGCCAGCCTGCAGGCCGAAGTGCAGAAGCGCCAGCAGGAAGAGGCCCGCCGCATGGCGCTGGAGAAGGCCCTGGCCATTCCGCTGCAAAGCGGGCGCGTCACGCTCGACAACGGGCGCATCGGCATCAGCGGCAGCGTGCTGTTCCCGCTGAATTCCGACGAACTGCGGCCCGACGGCCGCCAGTTGCTCAGGAGCCTGGTGCCGCCGCTGCAGGTCTACCTGGGCGAGCGCGACGAAATGCTCATGGTCAGCGGCTTCACCGACGACCGGCCGATCCAGCAGGGCAACCTGCGCTTCGCCGACAACCTCGAACTCTCCGCCCAGCGCGCGCTCACCGTGACCCGTGCCCTCATCGAGGACGGCATGCCGCCGCAGCGCGTGTTCAGTGCCGCCTTCGGCGCCGAGCAGCCCGTGGCCTCCAACGCCGACGAGCAGGGCCGCGCGCTGAACCGGCGGGTGGAGATGGCGCCGGTGCCCAAGGCCAAGCCATGAGCGCACCCGTGAGCGTGCCGCCGCGCTCGCCCCTGGCCGAACTCAACGCCCACATCGCGCAGGCCAGCCAGGCGGCGCGTCCGCCGGAGGCCGGCAGCCCCGACGGCCCCTGGCCCGAGCTGCGCAGCGCCCAGCGCTTCCGCGAAACCTGGGGCCGCATCGCGGCGGAAAACGAAGTGGAACAGGCCAGCCACCGCGCCCCGGAAAACGCCGGTCCGCTCAACTCCCACATGCTGGTGCTGCGCACGCTGGCCCTCATGCGCGAACTCTCGCCCGACTACCTGCGGCGCTTCCTCTCGCATGCCGACACGCTGCTGTGGCTGGAGCAGGCGACGGCCCAGCTCAAGCCGCCGGCAGGCAAGGGCAAGCCGGGGCGGCAGAGGCGGTAGGCGAGCCCGGGCGCGCGCGATCAGCGAAACGCGTGCGCCGCGCCGAAATCGCCGATGGGCTGCAGGTGGGTCACGAGGTGGCCGTCCTGCACGGTGTGGATGTAGAAGCCGGGTGGCTCGAAGATGAACGCGGCCGGGCTGTCCACCGCCAGGCCGAGGGCGATCTGGTGGGCGGGCGAGGGGGCCGTCATGGCCACGGTGTGGCCGAAGCGCCGCGTGATCGGGCGGTGCAGGTGCCCGCAGAGGATGCGCTCGACCTGCGGGTGCCGGGCGATGAGTCGCTCCAGCGCATCGGCCCCTTCGCGAAGCCCCATGTCGTCCATGTGCCGGATGCCGGTGCGGAACGGCGGGTGGTGCATGGCCACGAGCGTGGGCCGGTCGGGCTCGGCTTCCAGTTGCGTGCGCAGCCAGTCCAGGCGGGCCGCGCAAAGGGTGCCATGGGGCTGGCCCGCGACGACGGTGTCGAGCGCCAGCAACCGGTGGCTGCCCAGGTCGGCCGCGTACAGCACGAAGTCCGCCAGCGCGGCTTCGCCGGCCGTGGCGCGCAGATGGCCGTGGTCGGCAAACGCCTGGCGCAGGTTCGGCACCGAGTCGTGGTTGCCGGGCAGCAGCAGCACGGGGCAGGGCAGGGGCGCGAGCAGTTCCCTGACGTGGGCGTACTCGTCGAACCCGCCGCGTTCGACCAGATCGCCGGTGATCAGGACGTGGCTCGGCGGTGCCGGCAGCCGGTTGATCTGTGCGACCGCGCGTTCGAGATGCGCCGCGGTGTCGACGGCATCCATGAGGCGCCGGCCCTTGGCCACGATGTGCGGGTCGGAGAGCTGGATGAAGAAGCCTGAAGCGGTGGGGTCGTGCATGGTGGTGGTGGTGATGATGCGGATGGAGGCTTGCAGCGCGTTCATCTGAACACGCCGTCTTGACACGTTCGTGTCACAAGGGCGCTCCAGAATTTCAAGTATGGAATCGCTTGAAGTTCATATGAATACCAAAGAGGGGGACGCCTTTTCACGTGACCAGTCCATCGTCGATCTGGTCAGCGCGAAAGGGCTGGTCGACATCCAGGAGCTGGCCGAGCAGTTCGGGGTGACGCCCCAGACCGTGCGGCGCAGCGTGAACCGCCTCTGCGAGCAGGGGCGCCTGCGCCGCGTGCATGGCGGCGTCACCCTGCCCGCATCGGTCTCCAATCTGCCATGGGAAACCCGCCAGGTCCAGCAGCTGGACGCCAAGCGCGCCATCGCGGGCAAGGTGGCCGCGCTGATTCCCGACGGCAGCTCGGTCTCCATCGGCCTGGGCACCACGCCCCACCAGGTGGCCCTGGCCCTGCGCGCCCACCAGGACCTTCGGATCATGACGAACAGCCTGCGGGTGGTGCTGGCCCTGGCCGGCGCGCCCGGCGTGGAGATCCGCGTGGCCGGGGGCGCGCTGCGGCTGGCCGACATGGACGTGGTGGGCGAGGCGGCCGCGCAGTTCTTCGGCAACTTCAAGACCGACTTCGCCGTCTTCGGCGTGGGCGGCATCGACGAGGACGGCGCCCTGCTCGACTTCGATCCCGCCGAGGTGAGCGCCCGCGAGGCGATGCGCCTGAACTGCCGCTGCGCCGTGCTGGTGGCCGACACCAGCAAGTTCGGCCGCGCCGCCGTGGCCAGGGGCGGCTCGCTGAGCTTGATGGATCACCTGGTGACGAACGGCCACCCGGGTGAACCCTTCGATCGGCTGATCGAGCAGGCGCCGCGAAACCTCCATCTGGCGAAGAGGTCCGCATGAGTCAGGTCGTCCTGCAGGACGTCTGCCGCGCGTTCGGTTCGCACAAGGCGGTGGACGGCGTGAACCTGGTGGCGGAACCGGGCCAGTTCGTCGCCCTGCTGGGGCCTTCCGGGTGCGGCAAGAGCACCACCCTGCGCCTGCTCGCCGGCCTGGAGCCCTGCGACGGCGGGGCCATTCTCATCGGTGGCGCGGACCTCACCCACGCGCCGCCGGCCCAGCGCGGCGTGGCCATGGTGTTCCAGAACTACGCCCTGTTTCCCCACCTCTCGGTGGCCGAGAACATCGTCTTCGGTTTGACCGTGCGCAGGGTGCCGGCGCACGAACGCCAGCGCAGGCTCGCACGCGCGGCCGACCTGCTGGGCCTGGGCGCGTACCTGGACCGCAAGCCCGCGCAGCTCTCCGGCGGCCAGCGCCAGCGCGTGGCCCTGGGCCGTGCCATCGTGGCCGAGGCGCCGGTGTGCCTGATGGACGAGCCCCTGTCCAACCTGGATGCGCAATTGCGCCAGCAGATGCGGGCCGAGATCCGGGAGCTCCAGCAGCGCCTGGGCATCACCATGCTCTACGTCACGCACGACCAGACCGAGGCCATGACCATGGCCGACAAGGTGGTGCTGATGAAAGCGGGCAGGGTGGAGCAGCAGGGGCGCCCGCAAGACCTCTATGCCGCGCCGCAGACCACTTTCGTGGCGGGCTTCATCGGCTCGCCGGCCATGAACCTGTTTCCCGCGTCGCTGCTGGCGCACGGCAGCCCCGGCGTGCAGTTGGGCGTGCGCCCCGAGGACATCGCCATCGAGGCCGACGCGCCCCTGCTGCGCGCGCGCGTGGTGGCCGTGGAGTACCTGGGGGCCGAAAGCCTGGTGATCTGCGAGGCCGCGCGCGAGGACGCCGCCGCGCGCCTGGTGGTGCGCACGGGCGCCCAGTCCAGCCTGCCCGAGCGCGGCGAGCTCATCGGACTGTCCTGGCGCCCGGAGGCCGCCCACCGTTTCAGCCCGCTGGACGGCCAGCGCATCGCGAGCGGGCCATAGCCGGCCATCTCTCGAATCCTTCCCTTGCGGCCTGCCTTGGGCCGCGTTCCACCAACCGCACTCAGGAGAGTCACCATGAAACCCTGGAAACATTCCCTCTGCCGCCTCGGCGCGGCCCTGGCCGCCGCCACCGCGATCTCGCTGCCGGCGGCCGCGCAGGAACTGAGCTTCTACTACCCCGTGGCCGTGGGCGGCCCGGTCACCCGGATCATCGACGAAATGGCTGCTGCCTTCGAGAAGGAACACCCCGGCATCAAGATCAAGCCGGTGTACTCCGGCAGCTACCAGGACACCGTCACCAAGGTGCTCACGGCCGCCAAGGGCGGCGACGCGCCGCACCTCGCCGTGATGCTGTCCACCGACATGTACACGCTGATCGACGAAGGCGTGGTGGTCGCCATCGACGACCTGCTGAAGACGCCGCAGGACAAGGCCTGGCTGGGCAGCTTCTACCCCGGCTTCATGCAGAACAGCCAGACCGGCGGCAAGACCTGGGGCGTTCCGTTCCAGCGCTCGACCATCGTCATGTACTGGAACAAGGAACTCTTCAAGGCCGCCGGCCTGGACCCCGAACGCCCGCCCCGGAACTGGAACGAACTGGTCGAATTCGGCACGAAGCTCACCCAACGCGATGCGGCGGGCAACGTCAGCACCTACGGCGTGCAGGTGCCGTCGTCGGGCTTTCCGTACTGGCTGTTCCAGGCCTTCACCACCCAGAACGGCATCGAGCTGATGAACCCGGCCGGCACCGAGACCTACTACGACAAGCCCGAGGTGATCGAGGCGCTCCAGTACTGGGTGGACCTCTCGCGCAAGCACCAGATCCATCCGCCGGGCGTGGTGGAGTGGGGCACCACGCCGAAGGACTTCTTCGAGCGCAAGGCCGCCATGATCTGGACCACCACCGGCAACCTGACCAACATCCGCAGCAACGCGAAGTTCGACTTCGGCGTGGCGATGCTGCCCGCGGGCAAGCAGCGCGGCACGCCCACGGGCGGCGGCAACTTCTACGTGCTGAACAAGGCCACGCCGGCCGAGCGCGACGCCGCGGTGAAGTTCATGCAGTGGGCCACCACGCCCGAACGCGCGGCGCAGTGGGCGATTGCCACGGGCTACGTGGCCGTGACGCCCGCGTCCTGGGAAACCGAGGCGATGAAGAAATACCTCGCCGAGTTCCCGGCGCCCACCGTGGCGCGCGACCAGTTGCAGTACGCCGTGGCCGAGCTCTCGACGCACGAGAACCAGCGCGTGACCAAGGCGCTGAACGACGGCCTGCAGGCCGCGCTGACCGGCAGCAAGACGCCGGAGGCGGCCATGCGCGACGCCCAGCGCGAAGCCGAGCGCATCCTGCGCCGCTACCGTTGATCCGCTGCAGGTTCAACCGGATCAGGCGCCCATGAACACCCGTCGGCAATCCGTCACCGGCTGGCTGCTGTTGCTGCCGGCGGCGGTGCTGCTGGCGGGCTTCACCCACTATCCGGCGCTGGCCACGTTCTGGCACAGCTTCTTCAGCACGCCGCGGCCCAACCGGCCCGCCCGCTTCGCGGGGCTGGAGAACTACGAGCTGCTGCTGGAAGACCCCGTGTTCTGGACCTCGCTGGCCAACAACGCCTGGTACGCGCTGGGCACCATCCTGCCCTCGATCGCGCTGGCCATCGTGATGGCGCTGTGGGTGAACCGGCAGATGCCTGGCAGGGGCTGGGTGCGCCTGGCGTACTTCACGCCCACGGTGCTGCCCATGATCGCCGTGGCCAACATCTGGCTGTTCTTCTACACGCCCGACTACGGCCTGCTCGACCAGATACGCGGCCTGTGGGGCGGCGCGCCCCACAACTGGCTGGGTTCGCGGGAAACCGCGCTCGCGGCCGTGATCGCCGTGGCGGTGTGGAAGGAAGCCGGCTTCTTCATGATCTTCTACCTCGCGGCCCTGCAGCAGCAGTCGCCCGAACTGCGCGAGGCCGCGGCGCTGGAGGGCTGCAACCGCTGGCAGTTCTTCTGGCGGGTCACGTTTCCGCTGCTGATGCCCACGACCCTGTTCGTGCTGGTCAATGCCGTCATCAATGCCTTCCGGCTGATCGACCACATCTTCATCCTGACCCGCGGCGGGCCCGACAACGCCAGCTCGCTGCTGCTGTTCCACATCTACCAGGTGGGTTTCAAGTTCTGGGACGTGGGCTACGCCGCCGCGCTGACCGTGGTGCTGCTGCTCGTGCTCGCGGCGATTGCGCTGTTCCAGTTCGCCGTGCTCGAACGCAGGACGCACTACCAGTGATGCTGTACGCCTCGAGATTCGACAACGCCCTGAACACGCTGGGCGCGTGGGCCCTGGCCGTGCTGTGGCTGCTGCCGTTGCTGTACGCGGTGTGGTCCGCCGTTCACCCGGCCGAGCATTCGGCCCGCTTCGACCTGCTGGCGCCGCTGACGGTCGAGAACTTCGCCAGGGCGTGGCAGGCCGCGCCGTTTCCGCGCTACTTCCTCAACACCTCGGCGCTGGTGCTGGCCATCCTGGCCGGCCAGGTCGTGCTGTGCACGCTGGCGGCCTATGCCTTCGCCCGGTTCGAATTCCCCGGCAAGGACGCGGCGTTCGCCCTTGTGCTGGTGCAACTGATGGTGATGCCCGACGTGGTGCTGGTCGAGAACTACCGGACCATGTACCAGCTCGGGCTGGTGGACACGCTGAGTGCCATGGCATTGCCCTACATGGCCTCGGCGTTCGGCATCTTCCTGCTGCGCCAGACCTTCAAGACCGTGCCCAGGGAGCTGGAAGAGGCCGCGCGCATCGAAGGCTGCGGCACCTTCGGCGTGCTCTGGCGCGTCTACGTGCCGCTGGCCAGGCCGGTGTACCTGGCCTACGCGCTGGTGTCCATCAGCCACCACTGGAACAACTTCCTGTGGCCGCTGGTCGTGTCCAACTCCGTCGAGACCCGTCCGCTCACCGTGGGCCTGTCGGTGTTCGCGGGCACCGACCAGGGCATCGACTGGGGCATCATCAACGCCGCCACCCTGATCTCCAGCGCGCCGCTGCTGCTGGCGTTCCTGATCTTCCAGCGGCAGTTCGTGCAGAGCTTCCTGCGGGCGGGAATCCGATGAATCGATGGGCATGCCGCCGCCGAGGTCGTCAACGCATCGAGTGAAGGCCGCCCTTGTTGCCTTCGGTGTCGATGAAGTGCGCGAAGAAGCCGAAATCGCTGACCGGGATCCCGAACCAGCATTGAACAGGTTCTTACCTGGTCGATTCGATGAACGCGCCGAGCTTGTCGAGATCGTGGGACCAGAACAGAGCGAGCCCGCGTTCCTGGGCCTGTTCGAGGTTCAACACCTTGAAGACACCGGCCAACGCAGCGGCCGGAACGACCTGCGCGGTGCCGAATTGCTTGATCCAGTATTCGGCCTTCACGGCGGCATCGTTGTTCAGGCGCTTCACGCTGTTGGTCGAACTGTTCGACACCTTGCACTCGATGGCCATGAGGCGTGTGTCGTGCAGACGCACGACGACATCGGCCTTGCGTTCGCCGAGCGGGCATTCAGCGCAGAACTGCATGGACTGCGGTCCTTTGACGATCGTATGGATCGCCATCGCCGGCGCCTCGGTGAAACCGATGGTGCCGAGGTAGTCCTTGACCATCGTTTCCTGGTTGTCCTTGCCCTCGTTGCGCCGCTCGGTGGCGATGCGCTGCGCCGCCAGGAGCGCCGACGAGGCGAGCAACGCCGCCTCGCGCTGTTCCTCGGTCGGCGCGCCACCGGACGCCATCCAGGGGAAGCGGTGCGAATCGATCACGCGCTCGATCACCCCGAACACCTTGCGCAACGCGGTGGGGTTTTTCTTCAGGACACCCGGTGCGATCGACTCGACATCGGCAATCACCTGCAGGTCGTCGTCGGAGATCGGCGGACCAGCCAGGTAGCGCAGTGCTTCACCAAGGCCCAGGCCATAGGTTTCGGCCAGGTTGTCATCGGTGATCGCGCCTGGGTTGAGGTCGTTCAGCTTCTCGAACAACAGCTCGAATTTGTCGCGCGCCTGCTTGTAGTGAACGTCCCAGGCGTCGGTGGCAGCCAGTCGCTCGGAACGAAACCGGGCGGCGGAGGTGGCCGCGTCCTCGGCGAGTTCTGCGGCGGTCCATCGAGGCGGCGCGCTGGTCATGCGAGAAGTGTTTCCAGGCTGGGGATGCGCAGGCGCTCGATTTCCTTGGGCTCGAACTTGGTCAAACCCCCGGCGTAGGTCCTTCCGCTGCCCGTGTGAATGTTCTTGTTGAGCCACATCACCAGACGGGTCAACGTGTCAGCGGCCAGGGGATCGCGCGGGTAGAGACCATGCGCGATGTTGATGTGGCGTGCTTCGCATGTGTTGAGCGTGAATTGAGGCGGTCGGCGGGCCATGTAGGTGCACAGGATCGGGGCAGGGGCCTTGAGGCCCACGGACCACCATGCCTTGCGGTGCTGTGCAATGTAGCCCTGGTCGGCGCCGTTGCGCTTGGCCCATGACAGGAAGGTGCCGATGCGCAGGCGCTCATCCTGGGTGAAGTCATCCCACTCGGTGGGCAGGTCGATCACGCGGCGAAGGACTTCGGTCGAGTTCAGGTGCGCACCGGCCTGGATCAAGTCCCTGGCCTTGGTGACGGCGGGCAGCTTGACGCGGTCCGGCAGGTTCTTCGCATGCTCGCCGGCGATCCAGATGCCGTTGGCGCCTGTCACCTGGCCCCGATGCACGCGAAACAACTCGCCAAGCTCGATGGCGCCGGCGGTGGCCGGTTCGGACGGGCGGACAATGATCGACCAGCGTGGGGCGGTTTGCATCCGTTCACGAGGGATGTCCGTGCCACTGGTCAAGCCGTTGAGGTGTTCCAGTGCGCCGACGGCACGCACCCGCACCGGATCGACCGTTTCGCCGACGCGAAAGCAGGTGATCGCGGCCGTTGTCGCCGTTCCGGGAAAGGCGTCGACGGTCGGCTCAAGCACGTGCAGGGCGATCCCGCCCAGTTCGTCGAGCAGCAGCCGGCGCAGCGCGGAACCGTAGTTCACATCCATCCACTCGGCCGAGGTGACGAATGCGCCCACGTCGCCTGCTTTGGCGAGCAAGCGCGTTTGCAGGAAAAAGTGCAGATGCAAGCCCGCCAGCGCGCTCGCCTTGATGCCGAAATTCGCGAAGGCGGAGGCGTACCAGGATTTCCAGTCTTCGGCGATGTCGTGATGGCGCACGTAGGGCGGATTGCCGACGAAGGCCGTCATGCCGGTGCAGCGCGGCAGTTTGACCTTTCGATAGTCCCTGACCAGCACGGTTGTCCGGTCGGTCCAGCCACGCGCGCACAGGTTCGCGCGCAGCATCAGCGCTGCCAGCGGGTCCGTCTCCACGGCCACGAGTCGGGCGTCGGGGAAGGCTTCGCCCGCGGCCAGGATGAAGCGGCCCGACCCCGCCCCCGGGTCGACGATGCGAGCCGGCGTGCCCTGGCTGGCCAGCCAGGCCATCATCGATTGGACGATGGGCGCGGGTGTGTAGACGGCGCCGCTCGCGCGGCGCTCGCTGGCCGATCGGATCGACGAAAACGCCTCGCCGAGCGGGTCGGCGCCGAGCGAGATCGCCTTGCGCACCGCCTCGACGTCCCGGGGGCTGGGCGCTAGTGCTTGCGCAGTCTTCGCGAGTTTGCGCTCGGCGGCGGACAGACCGATCCGTCCTGCGGCGAGGGCAAGGCACAGCGCGACCAGATCCTGTTCCGTCTGTATGTTCATTTCTGTTTTTCCGGACGCAGCAAATGAGTCCGCAGGCCCGAACCCCGAATGTATTTGAAACCCATGCCGTGCGCCGTCATCGAGGCAAGCGTCACGCCTCACCGCCGGATCCGGTACCCCGTCCTGAACACCCACCACACCACGCCCAGGCAGGCCAGCATGAAGGCCAGCGTCATGCCCGTGCTCACGGCGATGTGCACGTCGGCCGCGCCGTAGAAGGCCCAGCGCAGGCCGCTGATGAGGTAGACCACCGGGTTGAACAGCGACACCGTTTGCCACAGCGGCGGCAGCATGTTGATGCTGTAGAACGCGCCGCCCAGGAAGGTCAGCGGCGTGATGATGAGCAGCGGGATCACCTGCAGCTTCTGGAAGCTGTCGGCCCACAGGCCGATGATGAAGCCGAACAGGCAGAAGGTGACGGCGGTGAGCACCAGGAAGCCGACCATCCACACCGGGTGCGCGATCCCGTAGGGCACGAACGCGCGCGCGGTCAGCAGGATCAGCGTGCCCAGGATCAGGCTCTTGCTGACGGCCGCGCCCACGTAGCCCAGCAGCACCTCCACCCAGTTCACCGGCGCGCTGAGCAGTTCGTAGATGGTGCCCGACCACTTGGGCATGTAGATGCCGAAGGAGGCGTTGGAGATGCTCTCGCTCAGCAGCGAGAGCATGAGCAGGCCGGGGATGATGTAGGCGCCATAGCTCACGCCGTCGATGTCGCCCATGCGCGAGCCGATGGCCGAGCCGAAGACGATGAAGTACAGCGAGGTGGAGAGCACCGGCGCGATGATGCTCTGCGACCAGGTGCGCAGGGCGCGGTGCATTTCGAAGAAGTAGATGGCGCGCACGCCGTGCAGGTTCATGCCCATGTTCAGGCGCTCGCTTTCTGTGCGGGTTCGTGGACCAGGCTGACGAAGATGTCTTCCAGCGAGCTTTCGCTGGATCGCAGGTCCCTGAAATGGATGCCCTGCGCCGTCAGCGCCGCCAGCAGTTCGGCAATGCCGGTGTCGTCCTTCTGCGCGTCGAAGGTGTAGGTCAGCGTGAGGCCGTCGGGCGAGAGCGTGAGCGGCCAGTGCGTGAGCGCCGCGGGCACGGCGTCGAGCGGTTGCGGCAGGCTCAGGGCAAGCTCCTTGCGGCCGAGCTGGCGCATGAGCACGTCCTTGTCTTCCACCACGATGAGCTCGCCCTTGCGGATCACGCCGATGCGGTCGGCCATGTCCTCGGCTTCCTCGATGTAGTGCGTGGTCAGGATGATGGTGGTGCCGAGCGCGCGCAGCGAGCGCACCATGCGCCACATGTCGTGCCGCAGCTCCACGTCCACGCCCGCGCTGGGTTCGTCCAGGAACAGCACCCTGGGTTCGTGCGACAGCGCCTTGGCGATCAGCACGCGGCGCTTCATGCCGCCCGAGAGCGCCATGATCTTGCTGTCCTTCTTGTCCCACAGCGAGAGGTCGCGCAGGATCTTCTCGATCAGCGCCGGGTTGGGCGGTTTGCCGAACAGGCCCCGGCTGAAGCTGACCGTGGCCCACACGGTCTCGAACGAGTCGGTGTGCAGTTCCTGCGGCACCAGGCCGATGATCGAACGCGCGGCGCGGTAGTCGCGCACGGTGTCGAAGCCGTCGGCGCTCACGCTGCCTTCGCTGGCATTGACCATGCCGCAGATGATGCCGATGAGCGTGGTCTTGCCCGCGCCGTTGGGGCCGAGCAGGGCGAAGATCTCGCCGCGGCGGATGTCCAGGTTCACGTTCTTGAGCGCCTGGAAGCCGCCGGCGTAGGTCTTGCCGAGGCCGCGCACGCTGACGATGGTGTCGTTGCCCACGGTGGGCTGGTGGGGAGATGAGGGCATGGGATGGGGAGAGGAAGACAGGGCAACGATTGTGGGTCAGCGCGGCGGAAAGCGGGCGGCGCCCGGAACAAACCCGGGCGACGGGCGGGGTGTGCATGAATACTGATGTTTTGTACAGTATATGACCTCACACGCCACCTCGCATGACCGACTTCCATTTTCCCCTCCACGCCCTCAAGGGCCGCGGCATGGCGCAGCGCACGCCGCACCGCTTCGAGCGCGATGCGCGCGCCGCCTTCGACGACGGCTGGGGCACGCTGGACGAGGCCGCCGCCCAGGGCGAAGAGGCCGCGGCGCCGGCCACACAGGTGGCATTCGAAGACGCCCGCAGCGCCATCACCCGCAATCAATCGCCCGACATCGGCTTCACCCTCGGCCTGAACCCGTACCGGGGCTGCGAGCACGGCTGCGTGTACTGCTATGCGCGGCCCAGCCACAGCTACCTGAACCTTTCGCCCGGGCTGGACTTCGAGACCCGGCTGGTGGCCAAGCGCAACATCGCGGCCGTGCTGCGCGCGGAGCTGCTGCGCCCGGCCTACGTGGCGGACCGGCTGGCCGTCGGCACCGTGACCGACGCCTACCAGCCCATCGAGCGCGAGCTGCGCCTCACGCGCGGCGTGCTGGAGCTGCTGAGCGTGGCGCACCACCCGCTGGCCATGGTGACCAAGGGCAGCGGCGTGGAGCGCGACCTGGACCTGTTGGCGCCCATGGGCGCGCAGCGGCTGGCGGCGGTGTACGTGACCCTGACCACGCTGGACGCGAAGCTGGCGCGCATTCTGGAGCCGCGCGCGGCCGCGCCGCACCGGCGGCTGCGCACCATCCGCACCCTGGCCGAGGCGGGCGTGCCGGTGGGCGTGAGCGTGTCGCCGCAGATTCCGTTCATCAACGACGACATGGAGCAGGTGCTCGAAGCCGCCCGCGAGGCCGGCGCACGGCGCGCCTTCTACCAGGTGCTGCGCCTGCCCTGGGAACTGGCGCCCATGTTCCGCCAGTGGCTGGCGCTGCACTACCCCGACCGCGCCGAGCGCGTCATGGGCCGCGTTCAGGACCTGCATGGCGGCAAGGACTACGACGCCGACTTCGCCACCCGCATGAAAGGCCGGGGCATCTGGGCCGAGCTGCTGCGCCAGCGCTTCGTGAAGACCTGCGACCGCCTGGGCTTCAACCGGGATCGCGAACCGCTGGACCTGAGCCGCTTCCGTCCGGCGGCGCTCAAGGGGCAGGGGGATCTGTTTTGACCCTGGCCTGTTCGTTCGCCCGCCAGGCGCCGAGCAGATCGATGGCGTCGTCGCGCCAGCAGTCCAGCGCCCCGTAGTAGCCCTCCCACACGCAGCCGTTGCAGCCGCGCCCGCAGCAGGTGGTGGGCTCGGGCGGTGGCGGGCGCAGGGCGGTGTCCAGGTCGATGCCGCGGCGCCCGGCCTGGTCGCGCAGGTAGGCGATCAGCGCATGGGCCGTGGGCAGGTCGGCCAGGGGCACCTGGGCCGGGTTGTGCGGCGTGAAGCGGCGCTGGTGCCGGCCTTCGAACTCGGCGCTCTCGTTGAACATGGCGGCCGGGCGAACCCACAGGCCCCCGCCGGACAAGCCTGCGCCGTACAGCGCGCGGTACACCGTCATGCCCTGCAGGGTTTCGCTGCAGCGCACGGTGTCGACCACCGCGTACCAGCCGCCCTTGTAGTGGCGGTACAAGCCGGGCGGTGTCGGGGTCAGCGGGGGCAGGTCGTGGTCGGTCGGGGCTGTCATGGGCCCCGAGTGTGCCTTCAAAGCGTGGGATGCGGCAGGGCCGGCACCGGCAGGCGAGCGGCTTGCCGGCCTTCGTTCCAGGCCTGTTGCCAGGCGGGCAGCGTCGAGGCCGGGTCGTCGCCCAGACCACGCACCACGCAGCCGCCCGCCGCGCCGGCCGCGGCCACCGCCTGCAACTGCGCGGGTTCGAGCACGCCGCCGATGCCGGTCACCGGCGCGGGCGACATGTGCGCCCACCAGGCGAGGTTGTCCAGACCCTGCGGCAGCCAGGGCATGTCCTTGGTGGTGGTGGGCCAGACCGGGCCGCAGGCGATGTAGTCGGGCTGTTGCGCGTGGGCGCGGCAGAGTTCCCACAGGCTGTGCGAGCTCAGGCCGAGCTGCACGCCCCGGGCGCGGGCGGCCTGCAGCGCGGCATGGTCTTCGGCCGTGAGCGCCAACAGGTCTTCCTGGCCCAGGTGCAGGGCGCGGGCACCGGCTTCGATGGCGGCGCGCCAGTGGTCGTTGACCACCAGCAGCGCGCCCGCCCGGTCCGCCGCGCGCTGGCTGCGCGCGATGGCGTCGCGCAGCTGCCCGGCCCAGGCGCCGTCGGCCAGGCCGCCGGGCCGCTTCATGCGCAGCTGGAGGGTGTCTACGGCGGGCGAGGCGCGCAGCACGGCTTCGGCCCGCTCGGCGCTGTCCACGATGGCATAGACGCCCGGAGCGCGTCCGCGCGGCCGGGTGGCCCAGCCGGCCGGGGCCGCGACGCCGAGCGTGAGTTGCGGCAGCAGCGTGGGATCGGTGCCGAAGCCCGCGCGCGCGATCACCGGCCCCACGCCCCGGCCCACGGCGCGCGCGTGGCGCAGGGCGTGGGTGGCCGCCATCTTGGCGAGCACGGCGGCGTCGGCCACGCACCAGCCCAGCGCCAGCGCGGCCGCCAGCGCGGTGGCGAAGGTGCAGCCGGTGCCGTGGTTGTGCGGGATGTCCTCGTGCGGCAGCGCGAGCCAGCCGCGGGCCTGCGGGGTGTCGATCCAGTCGAGCGAGAGGCTGGCGTGCGGCGTGACCAGGGCCGCGTCGCCGCCGGTGACCACGACCGCCTGCGTGCCCAGCGCTCGCAGGGCGGCCGCCTGCGCGGGAATGTCGCCGGGGCCCGCCTCGCCCAGCAGCGCGACGGCCTCGGCCTGGTTGGGCGTGATCGCCGTGGCGCGCGGCAGCAGCAGGTCGCGGTAGGCGGCGCGCAGCTCGGCGTCGGCCAGCGCGGCGCCGGTGCTGGCGCGCAGCACCGGGTCCACCACCAGCGCCAGCGGGCCTTGCCGTTCGCGCAGTTGGTCGACGAAGGCCGCCAGCAGGCGCACGTTCGCCGCACTGCCGAGCAGGCCGGTCTTGATCACGCGCGGCGGCATGTCGCGGGCCAGCGTGTCCAGCTGCGCCTGCAGCACTTCGGGCGGCATGGCTTCGATGTGCGTGACCTCGGTGGTGCTCTGCGCGGTGACACCGGCGACCACGGTGCACAGGTGCGCGCCGAAGGCGTCGGCCGCGCGCTGGTCGGCCGCCAGGCCCGCGCCGCCACCGCTGTCGGTGCCGGCGACGCTCCAGATGATGGGTGTCATGCTCATCCGATCAGAAAAGGGTGTCCGGACACGGGCGTCGAGGCCGTCGCCATGTCCTGCGGCGCCATCACGCCGGCCTCGAACGCCAGCCGCCCGGCTTCGATGGCCTGCCCGAAGGCACGCGCCATGCGCACCGGGTCCACGGCCTGGGCCACGGCGGAATTGAGCAGCACGGCGTCGAAGCCCAGTTCCATGGCCTGCGCGGCGTGGCTGGGGGCGCCGATGCCGGCGTCCACGATCAGCGGCACGCCGGGCAGCCGCGCGCGCAGCGTGCGCAGGGCGAACGGGTTGATCAGGCCCTGGCCCGATCCGATCGGCGCGCCCCAGGGCATCAGCACCTCGCAGCCGGCGTCCAGCAGGCGCTGGCAGCTCACCAGGTCGTCGGTGCAGTAGGGGAACACGGCGAAGCCGTCCTTCACCAGTTGCGCGGCGGCGTCCACCGTGCCCCAGGGGTCGGGCTGCAGGGTGTGCTCGTCGCCCACCACCTCCAGCTTGATCCAGCGCGTGCCGTACAGCTCGCGCGCCATGTGAGCCAGCGCGACGGCCTCGCGCGCGGTGCGGCAGCCGGCGGTGTTGGGCAGCAGGTGCGCGCCGCGCTCGCGCATGGCTTCGCGAACGATGCCCACGAAACCGTTGTCGCCACCGGCCGCGAGCGTGCGCTTGAGCCCCACGGTGACCACCTGCGCGCCCGAAACGGCCATGGCCTCGCGCAGCACCTGGGGCGAAGGGTAGCCCGCGCTGCCGATGAAGAAGCGGCTGGTCAGTTCGACGCCGTACGGCGCCCAGGATGTTGATGCTTTGCTCATTTCAACAACTCCATCGCTCCGAAGCGCGATCAGTGACGCAAGAAGTGACGCCAGTCCAGACCAGCGCGGAACCGGCTTTGCCGGGCCGCTGCTGGTGCCCCCTTGAGGGGGTGACGCCGAAGGCGGCGCGGGGGTGGTCCATCTACCCTCCCACGATGGCCTGGAAGGTCAGCACTTCATCGCCGGGCTGCAAGGCAGTGGCGCCGCGCTGCTCGCGCGCCACGAACTCGCCGTTCACGGCGGTGGCCACAGCGGCAGCATCAACGCCCTGTGCGTCGAGCAGGGCGGCCAGCGTCAGCCCTTCGGGGCAGGGCAGGGTTTGGTCGTTGAAGTTCAGCATGGGGTGATAGGAGCACGGGATTTGTCCAGAACAGCCGGGGAACGGGCTTGGCCCGGCCCCAGGCTGTGTCCCCCCTCCGGAACGGGAGGGGGGAAGCCGCATGGCGGTGCAGGGGGGAGTCCCCTATTTTCCAGCGCGTCCTGCACCAGCGCGGGCGCCAGCAGCCAGCCGTGGCGGAACAGGCCGTTGATGCGCAGCAGGCCGGGCTCGACGTGGGTGTGGGGTTCGTTGTCGGGCAGGGCGGGGCGCAGGTTGGCTTCCATGTGCACGATGCGCGCCTCGGCCAACTCGGGGATCACGCTGTGCGCGGCGGCCATCAGCTCCACCGCGCTTCGCAGGCTCACGGGCGAACGGTCCTCGCTCTCGATTTCGCTGGCGCCCACCACGAACAGGTCGCCCGGACGCGGCACGATGTACACGCGGTGGCGCGGGTGCAGCAGGCGCACCGGACGCAGCAGGCGCACGCCGGGGGCGTGCAGCCAGACCACTTCGCCCCGCACGCCGCGCACGGGCATTTCCCCTTCGAGGGCCGGCGCGGAACCGGCTTCGCCGGGCCGCTGCGGGCGCCCCCTTGAGGGGGTGACGCCGAAGGCGGCGCGGGGGTGGGCAGTGTTCACGCCGCGCACATCGATCGCCAAGTCAAAAGACACCGGGCCTTCGCCCGCCACCTGCAGCACGCCGGGCGCCACGCGTTCCACGCGTTCGCCCCAGCACCATTGCACCTCGGGCGCGTGCACCGCCAGCGCCTGCAGCATCTCGCGCGGCTGTACCTGGGCTTCCTGCGGCAGCAGCCAGGCGTGCAGGCCCGGTGCCAGTGTCGGTTCCAGGCCGGCCAGCGCCGCACGGTCCAGCGGCTGCGGCGCGGGCAGTTCGGCCGCCAGCGCGGGCGCGGCCTGCAACCGGGCCAGCACGCGGCGCGCGGCACCCAGATCGCCGCCGTGCGCCACCATCAGGCTGCCGTGCTGCGCGAACAATGGCGTGGCGCAGCCTTCGACACGCAAGGCCTCGGCCACTTCGTGCCACAGCGCCAGGGACCGCCAGCCCAGGCGCGCGATGGCCGGTCCAGCGTTGTCCAGCTCGGCCAGCGGGCTGAGCATGCCGGCGGCGGTGAAGCCGGCGGCGTGCGGCGCGCTCGCGCCCAGATGGCCCGTGGCCGGCGCCGCCGGCCCCGCCGCGGGGTCGAACACCGTCACGGCGTGGCCGGCCCTGGCGAGCCGCCACGCCAGCAGGCGCCCCAGCACGCCCGCACCGGCGATGCCGATGGAAAGGCGCTGGCTCATGCTCAGGCCTTCCTGCCCAGGGAATCGACCGGCACGTAGAACTCGCCGCCCACGGCCTTGAATTCGGCGCTCTTCTGCGCCATGCCGGCGTCGAGCGCCTGTTCCTCGCTCACGCCCCTGGCCGCGGCGTAGTCGCGCACGTCCTGCGTGATCTTCATGGAGCAGAACTTCGGCCCGCACATGGAGCAGAAATGCGCTTCCTTCGACGAGTCCTTGGGTAGGGTTTCGTCGTGGTAGTCCTCGGCCGTCTGCGGGTCCAGGCCGAGCGCGAACTGGTCGCGCCAGCGGAACTCGAAACGCGCCTTGCTCATGGCGTCGTCGCGCGCGCGGGCCCCGGGGTGGCCCTTGGCCACGTCGGCGGCGTGGGCCGCGATCCGGTAGGCGATGATGCCCTGCTTCACATCGTCGC
>CAZFOT010000023.1:0-24584 GCA_964520365.1 uncultured Hydrogenophaga sp. | reverse complement strand
GGTGGTACGGCAGGCCGGCGCTGACGTCGCCGATGCGGGTGAGGAACAGGCCGCCGGGCGGCAGCGCGGCGTGGATGCGCCGCAGCACGTCTTCCTGGCCGGCGTGGTCGAAATAGTGCAGCGCGTCGAGGATGGTGACCACGTCGGCCTGGCCGAAGTCGGTGCGGCACATGTCGCCCTGCTCGATGCGCACCACCGGGTGGTCGGCGCCGAAGGCGCGGGCGGCGCGGTCCACGTCGTTCTGCATCAACTCGACGCCGCGCAGGTGGTCGGGTTTGGGCGGCGCGGGCCAGCCCGCGGGCCACTGGCCCTGGTCGTACAGGGCCCGCGCGGCCAGCAGCCACGAGAACAGGCTGCCCTGGCCGCAGCCCAGGTCGAGGAAGCGCCCGCGCTCGGGCAGCAGCCCCTGGCGCAGCAGTTCGCGGAAGATGGCGTCGCCGCCGAGCTTGCCGCGCGCGTAGTGGTAGGCAAAGCGGCCCGCGCCCCGGAACGGGCGGGAGGCGTCGTCGAGCAGGCGTTGGAGAAAGGCGGTGTCGCTCATGGGCAGGCTTGTTGCAGCGTGGCGGTGGTCAGTTTCTGTTCGGCCAGCGTGGCCAGCAGGCGCGGCAGCGCGGCCAGGATCACCGGCTGCCCGTCGGCGCCGCGCGCGGCGTGGCCGTCGTGCAGCAGCAGGATGTCGCCCGGGCCGAGGCCGCGCACCAGGCGGGCGTGCACCAGATCCGGGTCGCCGGTGCGGGTGTCGTAGGCGCGGCGCGTCCATGAGGACAGGCGCAGGTCGAGCTGGCTGAGCACCGGGTCTAGAAACGGGTTGCGCAGGCCGGCGGTGGCGCGGAAGAAGCGCGGCGCCTGGCCGGTGATGTCGGACAGCGTGGCCTGGGCCGCGGCGATGTCGGCCTTCTGGTACCCATGGCCGCGCAGCGAGAACGCCCAGGAATGCGCATCGCCATGGTTCTCCACGCCGTGGCCGCGCTGCACGATCTCGCGGCACAGCGCGGGGTGCGCGCGCGCGCGCCAGCCGATGCAGAAGAAGCTGGCCTTGGCGCCCGCCGCGTCCAGCAGGTCGAGCACGCGCGGAGTGACTTCGGGGTCGGGGCCATCGTCGATGGTGATGGCCACTTCGCGCCGCGCCGCGGCCGCCTCGGGCAGCCGGGTCAGGTTGGGGCCGAGCAGTGTCGTGCGCGGCAACAGGCCGGCGGTGGCGAGCACCGCGTGGTTCAACGCCAGCGCGCCCAGGGCCCAGGGCCAGAGCACCGGCGCGGCCAGCGTGCCGAGCGCGGCCGCGCCGTGCAGCGCGAAGCTGGCCTTCATGGTGGGAGAAGGGTTCCAGCGCGTGGCCATGGTCAGGCGCTCCAAGCCACAGCGGTGGCACGGGTCGTGGACGGGAAATGCCCAGCGGCCAGAAAGCGCGACCACAGCGCGCGCCAGGCCGGCCAGTCGTGATCGCCGGCCACCGTGTGCCGCGACGCTTCGGGAAAGCGGGCGGCAAGCTGCGCCATGCCATCGGCAAAACGGTCCTGCAGGCCGTGGCCGACGAACACCGGCCGGTGGGGCGGTGGCGCTTTCAGCCAGTGCCAGACGCGCGCATCGGGATCGCGCAGCGCCTCGGCGCTGGGCTGCCAGGCATCGATGCCGCCGGCGCGCGCGATGGCGTTGGTGACCAGGCGGCTGCCGGGGTAAGGGGCGATCAGGCACAGGCCGTCCACCAGTTCGGGATGGCCGGCGGTGGTTTCCAGCGCCAGCAGGCCGCCCAGCGAAATGCCGCCCAGCCACACGCGGCCATGGGTCCGGCGCGCCGGCTGCAGCACCTCGCGCCGCAGCGCCCCGACGGCGCGGCCGTCCGACACCGTGGCCATGTCGATCGCGACCGCGCACAGATCGAGCGCCAGCGCGCGCTGCTCGACATCGGCAAAGAAGCCGGCTTCGACGAAGTCCTCGGGCCGCATGTGGGCGCCGGGCAGCAGCACCAGCAGGTCGGCGGCACCGCGATCGGCGCGCAGGCAACGCAGCGGCGCGGCGCTCATGCCAGCGGCTCCACCACGCCGGAGCGCGGGGGGTTGAACACCGCCGCCAGCACGAGCACCAGCACCACGCCAGGGCCGACCGTCGCACCCATGGCCTGCAGCACGGGCACCGACGAAAAACTGTGCACGCCGAATCCGATGGTGGTGGTGAGGTTGGCAAGGCCCATGGCCGCGAAGGTTGGCGCATCGAGCGCGCTTTGTCCACCGCCTTCGCCTCCCCGATCGAAGAACAGCCCGTAGTTGGAGCCGATCGCCACCACCAGCAGCAGGCCCACCAGGTGCAGCAGGTGCAGGGTTTCGCCAGCCAGGCGCAGGCCGGCGATCACGAACACCACCGCCAGCACCAGGGGCAGCAGCACGGCGGCCACGCGGCGCGGCGAGCGAAAGGCGACCGCGAGCAGCAGCACGACCGCGCCCACGCCGGCCAGCGACAGCGCGATGGCCTCGCGCATGTAACCGTCGTACATGGTGTCGAGTTCGGTCTTCATGTCGACGAACTGCGCCTGGCCGCCCCCTTCCGTTGCGCCACCGAGCGCGGCGCGCACGCGCTCGCCATCGATGTCGCCCTGCCCGGGTTCGGCGGGCGGATGCAGCGGCAGCAGCACGCTCCAGCCGCCGGTGGTGCGCGGCATCAGCAGCGAATCGACCGCCAGGGCCAGCCCGCTGCCGTCGAGCGCATGGCGATCGAGCAGCGGCTGCGTGCGTGCGGCCTCCACGTCGGCCACGAAAGGTTCGAGCGAGGCGGCGGCCAGCGGCGAATCGGCCTGGGCGATGCGCAGGCGCTCGCGGAGCTGCTCGGGCGCGGGCAAGGCCGCCTGTCTTTCGCGCTGGGTCTTCTCGCTGGGCAGGAAGCGCGCGGGGTTGTCGTAGCCGCCGATGGCGCCGTCGGCCACCAGCCGGTCGAGCACCGCGCTCACCCGTTCGGCCCCTTGCAGCGCGGCTTCGCGGTCGGCGGCGTTGACCACCACCATGAAGCGCGCGTCGGGCGCGCCCATGTCGGCGCGCAACCGGGCATCGGCCGCCAGGTCCTGCGGACTGGCCGGGCTGAGCACGGCGATGTCCGGCGTCCACAGGCGGTCCCGCTCGGACACCAGATAGCCGGCAGCGGCCACAGCCAGGGCCAGCACGGCCCAGCGCAGGCGGCGCAGGGCGCCGAACACCTTCGATAGGCGAACGCCCAGCGCATCCAGGTCCGGGCCCCGCAGGCGTTGCGGCACCAGTTCGGGCAGCACGTGGCGGGTGACCAGCGCGGCGGTGAGCACGCCGACCAGCGCATAGAGACCCAGCTGCCCCAGGCCGGGAAAACCCGAGAACAGCAAGGCGCCGAAACCGGCCATCGACGTGAGCACGCCCAGCCGGATGGTGGGCCAGAAGCGCTCGCGCCAGGTGTCGGCGCCGAGCTTGCCCGACTGCACGAAGTAATAGATGGCGTAGTCCACCGCCTCGCCGATCAGCGCCAGCCCGAAGCCGATGGTGATGCCGTGCACGGTGCCGAACGCCAGGCTCACGGCCACGATGCCCGCCAGCGAACCCGACGCCATCGGCAGCAGGCCCAGCGCCAGCAGGCGCGGCGAGCGGTAGGCCAGCAGCAGCAACAGCACGATGCAGACCAGCCCGATCACCGACCAGCGCGCGACCTCGCGCTTGATGGTGGCGCGGGCGTTCACGGCGAACAGCCCGGGGCCGGAGATCAGCAGCTGCGCGTCGCTCGCGCCCAGGGCCTGGCGCGCCGCGTCGAACGAGCGCCGCACGGTGTCGATGGCCAGGGCCTGGCCATCGGTGTCGGACCCCATGGCCGTGGTCTGCAGCAGCAGCAGCGCGCGCTGCCCGTCCCGCGAGGCCCAGGCGCCCTCCACGCTGTCCGGCTCCGCGCTCGCATCGAGCCGCTGGACCTGCGCCCACAGCTCGCCGGTGGGGTCGCGCGCCAGCAGCGGCTTGAGCATCAGCCCGGCGGACGAAGCCAGCAGGTCGATGCTGCCGGCGATGGCCCGCTGCAGGCCCTCGGCGGTGAAGCGCTGCGGCGTCACGGCCGGACTGAGCAGGTAGCGGTGGCGCATCAGGTGTTCGCGATCGGCGTCCAGGCTGGCGGCCTCGCCATTCTGCACCGACAGGAAGCGCCCCGATTCGAGCAGCCGTTCGCGCAGGTCGCGCGACAGGTCAGCGCGCACGGCCTCGTCGCCGCCTTCGATCGCCACCATCAGCAGCCGGGCCACCGCGCCGTCCTTGATCTGGTCGATCATGACCTGCTGCCCGGGCGTGGGATCGCTCGGAAGGAAGAACGACATGTCGGCGGTGTAACGGCTGTTCAGGGCCACGCCCACGCCGGCCAGCATCGCCAGCAGCCACAGCAGCAGGACGGTGCCGGCGCGCCGGGTCATGGAGCGACCGGTTCGATGGCCAGCACCGAGCGGTCGCCATCGGCCTGCAGGTATTCGATGGTGCGGATCTGGTCGCCGCTGCCCGCGATCGTGATGCGCTGGACCAGGGCGGCGATCTCCGCGTCCTTGGGGTGCAGGGTGAGCACCCAGCGCGCGGCATCGCCCTGCACCTGCATCAGGTAGCTCCGCTCCATGGTCTGCCGGTCGCCCGCCAGGACGCCGCGCACGCTGTCCACGAAGGCCAGCACCTCGGGGCGGCTGCCCAGGCGGATGCGCATGCGGCGCTGGTCGCGCTCCAGCGTGACCGTGTCGCGTTCGAGCAGCAGGTATTCGGGCTGCGGGCTGAGGGTGCGCCGCTCCAGGCGGTCGGGCGGCGTGTAACGCATTTCACCGGTGCTTACCAATGGCTTGTCCAGCAAGGCCAGGTGGCGCGTTTCGACGAACCGCACCAGCCCGCCCGGGTGGCGCGCCAGGCCCTCCATGAGCTGCTGCACGCCGAAGCCGCCGGCTGCGGCCGGCCAGGACGGCACGAGCGCGGCGCAGGCGACCAGCATCCACAGGCGTTTGATCATTTTTCCTGCCAGAAGTCGAAGAAATTGAACCAGTTGTAGGGTGCCTGGCGGCAGTAGTGGCTCAGGCGGTCGGCGTAGGCCTGCTGGGCCGCGCGAATGGCCGCGTCGCGCTCGGCGCGTTCGACCGAGCTGAAGTCGGCCAGCGGCTCGAAGTGTATGTGATACCGGTTGCCGCCCATGTAAAGACCTGTCATGAAGAAAACCGGCCGCTGCAGCATGGCCGCCACGCGAAAAGGCCCGACGGGGAAAGGCGCGGGCGCACCGAGAAAGTCGATCGGCGTGGTGGCATCGTCGCCCAGGCGGCGATCCGCCAGCATGCCCACCAGGTAGCCCTGGTCGAGCTTGTCGCGCGCGGCGAGCATCGAACCCGGATGGCCGAGCTCGATGATGTCCTCGGTGGCTGCCGGGTTGATCGCTTCCAGCGTGGCGTTGATCTTCCGGGCGTTGTCCGGGTACATCATCATCGCCACCTTCATGCCCTCACGGCCCCGGCCGATGGCGCGAAGCACCTCGAAGCTGCCCAGGTGGGCACCGATGAGCAGGGCGCCGGCGCGTTCCTGCGTCGCCCGGCGCACCAGGTCGGCGCCGTGCATCTCGATGTCGAACAGGTCGAACCGGTCGTTGAGCAGATAGACCCGGTCGTGCACGGTGCTGGCGAAACTGAGCACGTGCAGGAAGCCATCGCGCCAGTTGGCCCAGCGCCCCAATGCGCGATGCAGGTAGCGCCGGCTGGCGCGGCGCGCCTGGGGCGCGAAGATGACGAAGTAGGCCGCGATGCCGTAGAGCACGACGCGGCTGGCGCCGCGCCCGAACACAAGCGAGATCCAGACCATGAGGCGCAGGATGGCGCGGTTGCTGCGTTCCTGGCGCCGCATCCAGTCGGGTGAATCGGGCTTCATGAAACCCGCGGTGCGAGCACGCCCGACGCGATCTCGCGCTCGCCCTCGTGCACCGAGAACGCCACCGCACCCGAGGGCTTGCGGCGCAGCGCGAAGCGCAGTTGCGCACCCGGCCCGGCCGGGTGGAAGAACTTCGCGCTGTCCACGCGCCAGAGGGTCTCGGGCCGCCGCAGCCATTGCCCGGCCAGATGGATCGCGTGGTCCAGCAGCAGCACGCCCGGCACGATGGGCCGGCCCGGAAAATGGCCGGCGAACGCGGGGTGGTCGGGCGGCGCCGTCCAGGCCGCCTCAAGCGCGTCCATGCAGCACCTTCTCGGCATACAGCGCTTTCAACTGCTCGCGGGGCAGCTTGCCGGTGCTGTTGCGCGGCAGCGCGTCCATGAACACCAGCGGGCGCGGCAGGAACACCGCGTCCATGCGCCGGCGCAGCTCGGCCTGCAGGGTGGCCCGGTCCAGCCCGGGCGCCACCACGAAGGCGCAAAGCCGGGTGACGGCGGTATCGGACTCGGCGCCATCGGGCAGGAAGAAGGCGGCATCGACCACGCCGGGCACGGCGCCGATCTGGTGGTTCAGGTAGGCCAGCGAGGTGCGCTTGCCCGCGATGTTGACCAGGTCGGCGTGGCGCCCGTGCAGCAGAAAACGCTGCCCGGGCAGGCATTCGATGATGTCCGAGAGCGGCACACGGCCTTCCACATGGCCATCAACGGCGAAGGTCTCGTCCCCCGCCTGCTCCAGCCGCACGCCGTCGAGCAGGGTCCACTCGGCGCCGTCGGTGGTGCGCCGGCTGGCCAGCTGCCCGCTTTCGGTGGAACCGTAGATCTCGTGCAGCGGCGCGCCGAAACGGTCCTCGGCCTGCGCGGCCAGGTGCCCCGAGAGCGGCGCGGTGGCCGACAGCAGCAGGTCGGTGGCCGGCAGCTCCAGCCCGGCAGCCAGCAGGGCCGACAGATGAAACGGCGTGGTGACCAGCAGGCGCGGCCCGGGCACCGCCGCCAGCGCGGCCACGATGTCCTGCGGGTAGAACGGCCGGCCCGACCAGAATCCGCCGCCGCCGTGCAGGGCCTGGAGAAAGGTCGACTCGAAACCGTAGCTGTGCTGCACCGGCACCGTGCCCACGATGGCATGGGGCCGCTCGGCCAGCCCGAGCCGCACCGCCTCGACCCGCCCGTTCTGCACCAGCCTGCCCCAGGTCTTGCGGTGGGGTTGCGGCAGGCCGGTCGATCCGGACGTGAACAGCACCGCGGCGAGCTGGTCGGCGGGGATCAGGGGGATGCCATCCACCGCCTGGGGGTCGGCCTCGGGCAGTTCGGGGAACACCAGCCGGGGCATGTCCAGGCTGGCGTCGAAGGGCGCATCGGCATCGGTGAGGCAGAGCACGTCCGGGTGGTCGGCCATCACGCGGCGCAGCGTCTCGTCCGACTGCGAAGACGGCTGCAGGCTGACCTTGCCGGTCAGCAGCCCGGCGGCGAAGCCCACGGCGAAGCGGTAGCGGTCCTGGCAGACATTGAGCAGATGCCCGCCCGGCGGCAGCCGATCGGCCAACGCGCGCGCGTCGGCGATCAGGTCGCGCACACGGCGCGGCCCGTCGGGCAGCCAGGCGATGGTGTGGTCCAGCCCGGCGCCGGTCACCAGAGGCCATGCGCTCATTGCTGCTTCCAGGCCCGCACGGCGTCGGCCAGCGTGGGGCGTTCGTGGATCGGCAGCACGCGCATGCGCCACAGGCACTCGCCCAGGAACATGGCGCCGATCAGCGGCGCGCCCAGCAGATTGGCGAACACCGACCAGACGGCCACCGGCGCGAGCAGATACAGGCCGGTGGACACCGCCGCCATGCCCAGGAAAAAGATGGTCCAGGCCCGGGTCACCTGGCGGGTGTAGGTCACTTGCCTCTCGGACAACACTCCGCCGTGCAACTGGCGCGCCATGCGCGTGACCAGGGGTTCGCCCGGCCCGGACAGCGTGCGCCCGAAGAAGGCAGCCAGCAGGCCGTTCACGCCCACGTGCTGCACGAAGTACAGCAGCGCGACCTGGCTGGTCAGGGCCGGCCAGGCCCACACCAGCAGCGCCAGGGCGGCCAGCGCGCCCAGCACCGCCAGCCATCGGATCGGCAGGCGCCAGAGTGCCAGGCCCAACGCCAGGCCCAGCGGCGCGATCGCCAGCGCGGCGCCCCAGTCCGAAGGTTCGCCGCTGGCGCTGGCCATGTGCGCGCCCACGGCCCAGGCCACCAGGAGGACGGCCAGGCCCAGGTTGCGCAGCAGCGGAACCAGGCCAGGGGTCACTGGACGACCCTCCGTGCTGCGCACTGCGGGAACGAGCTTGCTTGGGAGCGGCCCGGCGCGGCGCTCATTGGTGCACCCTTCGGCCTGCGGCCTGTCCCGCCAAGCGGGAACGAGCTTGCTTGGGAGCGGCCCGGCGCGGCGCTCATGCGGTACGCTGGCTGGCGATGTGCGCGGTCAATGCGCGCAACGAGGCAAAGATGCGCTCGTTGTCCTGGTCGTCCGAACGCATCTGGAAGCCGTATTTCTTGGAGATCACCAGCGCGATCTCCAGCACGTCGATCGAGTCCAGGTCCAGTCCCTCGCCGAAAAGGGGCGCGTCCGCGTCGATGTCTTCCGGTTTGACTTCCAGGTTGAGGGCTTCGACGATCAGCGCCGCCACTTCGGGCAGCAGGGCTTCAACAGCTTCGGGGGTGGCGTTCTGGGTCATGACAGGTATCGTTCAGGCGCCGGAACATGCCCGGCCGTCCTGGTTGGAACAACCGGACATTTTAGCCCGCCAGTCCCGGCCTGGACCGCACGCCTTCCCCCCTTCAGATGGGCAGGTGCAGCGCGGCGGGGGCGGGTTTCAACCTGCGGCGCGAAAAGCCAGCACCGCGTTGCTGCCACCGAAGGCGAAGGAGCTGGACAGCGCGGCGCGCAGGGGAACGCCGCGGCGCGTGGCGGTGACGTGGTCCACCCCCTCGCAAGCCGCGTCCAGCCGGTCTTCCAGATGGGCGGTCGGCACCAGCACGCCATCGCGCAGGCTGAGCACGGTGAGCACGGCTTCGATCGCGCCGGCCGCGCCCAGCAGATGGCCATGCAGGGATTTGGTGGAACTGACCGCCAATGCCGGTGCGTGCCCGGCAAACACCTCGCGCAGGGCCGCCACCTCGGCCGGGTCGCCTTCGGCGGTGCCGGTGCCGTGGGCATTGACGTAGCCGATGTCCCGGGGCGAGAGCGACGCATCGGCCAGCGCGGCGCGCAGCGCGCGCGCCTGCCCGGCCGCGTCGGGCCGCACCAGATGGCTGTGGTCGCAACTGGTGCCGTACCCGGCCAGTTCGCCATGGATGCGTGCGCCCCTGGCCACGGCATGGTCCCAGTCCTCCAGCACCAGGGCGGCGGCGCCCTCGCCCAGCACCAGGCCCTTGCGGTCGCTGGAGAACGGCCGGCAGGCCTGGGCGGCCGTGTGTTCGTCACCGGGCGCCAGCACCCGCAGCGCCTCCCAGGCGCGCGCGATGCCATAGGCCTGCGGAACGTCGGAGCCGCCGCAGAGCATCACCTCGGCCTCGCCGGCGCGCACGCGGCGAAAGGCCTCGCCGATCGAGATCGCCGACGACGCGCAGGCCACGCTGTGGCTCATGCTCACGCCACCGAGCCCGAGCTGGATCGAGATGTGCGCGCTGGCCGCGTTGTTCATGCCCAGCAGCACCGTCAGCGGCGGCAGGCGTTCGCGGCCGTCTTGCCAGAGGTCGCGGTAGACCTTCTCGCACAGCGTGGAGCCGCCCAGCGCCGTGCCCCAGGCCACGCCCCAGGCGCCGCGGTCCTGCCCGTCGGCACCGCGCGGCAGGCCGGCATGGTCCCAAGCCGAAAAGGCCGCGGCCAGGCCGAGCTGGGCGAAGCGGTCCGTGGTGGCGGCCAGGGGCTTGCCCAGCACCGCCGCCGCGTCGAAATGCCGGCACAACGTCAGCGGCATGTCCAGCGGGCGGGGCCGGTCGTCGGTGCGGTAGTGCACCACGGCCGATTCCAGCGCGCACAGCCGCGCAAAAAAATCGGCCAGGTCGCCGCCAAAGGGACTGACCAGGCCGAGACCGGTGATAGCGACCCGCCGCTGCGCCATGCGATCAGGCCTGTGCCAGCCGGTCCATCATGTCCAGCATCTCGCCCACGGTCTGGGGCGAGGGAAGATCGGAAGGCAGCCGGATGCCCAGGTGGCTCTCGAACTCGAACAGGAGTTCGAGCATCATCATCGAGTCCACCCCGAGTTCGGCCAGCGAAGCCGCCGGTTCGACCTTCTCGGGCTCGACCCCCAGCCGGCTTTCCAGAAACGATCGGACCAGTTCGAGCGAGTTCATATGGGCGGAGATTTTAGCCAATCGCCCCACGCCGCTTCACGGTCGGCGGCCTACGTATTCGCGAAAGATGCCCAGGGTCACGTGGCAATCCACCTCGACGAAACCGGCGCGGCGCAGCGCGTCAAGCACACGCTGCGGATCCACCGCCGCCTCGATGGTGTCGCCGTAGTATTCCCACAGCCGGCCCACTTCGGCGCGCTGGCGTGTGAGCGTGGCCAGGGCGGGCACCACCACACCGATGTGGGCGCGCAGCAGGGCGCGGCCCAGCCGGCTGGCGGGCCGGCTGATTTCCATGACGCAGACGCGCCCGCCCGGGCGCAGCACGCGCAGGTACTCGCCGAACGCCTGGTCCAGGTCTGCCACGTGGCGCAGGGCATAGCCCATGGACACGAAGTCCATGGAAGCTTCGGCCAGGGGAATGGACTCGGCGAAAGCCTCGACCGTCTGCACCTCGACCTTCTTGCGCAGTTCGGCCAGCATGCCCGGCGAGGGATCGAGCGCCGTGACCCGGCCCTGCGGACCCACCAGCCGGTGCGCCTCCAGGGTGACCAGGCCGGTGCCGGCGGCCACGTCGAGCACCTGCATGCCGGGCTGCAGGCCGCAGCGGCGCAGCACGCTGCGGCGGTACCAGGCGCCGCTGCCCAGTGCGGTCAGCCGTTCGGCGCTGTCGTAGCCGCCCGCAGCGTCGTTGAACAGGTCGCGCGTGAGCGCGCGCCGTTGATCCTCGCCATCGAAGTAGGTCTTGAGACGCGGATCGTCGGTCAGCGGGGCGTTGCGTTGGGTCATGGTGCGTTCACGCTCTGGAGGAAAAAAAACGCCGGGCGATCAGCATCGGCAGGCGGAGAAGGAAGCCGAGAAACAACCGGGCATGCATCCAGGTCAGCAAGGCGTTGTCGCGCAGGTATTTGAAATGCGAGACGCCGCCCTCCTCGGGCGCGAGGTAGCGCACCGGGGCATCGAGGTTGATCGGGCGCACCCCGGCCCAGCACAGACGCACCACCGCCTCGGGGTCGAAGTCGAAACGGCGCATGAACCGGTTGCCGCGCATGATCCTCGCCAGCGGGCCGATCGGGTAGACGCGAAAGCCGTAAAGCGAGTCGCCCACGCCCGTCCACAGGGTCTCCAGGTTGGCCCAGCCGTTGGACACCTTGCGCCCGTTCACCCGCAGCGCGGGCGCCTCGGGTCCGAACACCGGCTTGCCCAGCACCATGGCCTCGGGCGCGGCCCGGGACGCGGCCATGAAGGCGGGAATCAGATCCGCCGGATGCTGGCCGTCGGAGTCCATGGTGAGCGCGTGGGTGAAGCCCTCGGCCTCGGCGGCCTCGATGCCGGCCAGCACCGCCGAGCCCTTGCCCTGGTTGCGCGGCAGCACGAGCACGACCAGGCCGTCGTCATGCGCCGCCATGTTCTGCAGCAGCTTGTCGGTGCCATCGGTGCTGCCGTCCACCACCACCCACACCGGCGCCCATTGCGCGCGCGCGGCCTGAACGGTGGCGACCACGCCCGCGCCCGGGTTGTAGCTGGGGATCAGGACGAAATGGCTGCGGGAGGTTTCGGGCATGGGTCCGGTTCGGGAAACACCGCCGAGGCGCAGGCCGCGGACGGTGGTTGGGTCATCAGCTCGGCACGCAGGTGCGCCTCCAGCTCGGCGGTGAAGGCCCGCGCATCGGCGGGCGGGTCGAAGCGCCGGCCCAGGCGCACGCGGCAGCGCAACGGCAGTTCGGGCGGGCGCAGCAGCGGCCAGGCCTTGCCGAGATAAGGTGTGGAGAACTCGATGAGCACGGTCTGCACCGGCACGCCCGAGCGCCCCGCGATCAGGGCGGTGCCGGGCAGACAGGCGCCCACGGGGAAATCGGTGGTGCGCGTGCCTTCCGGGAAGACGATGAGCTGGGCGCCGCCGCGCAACTCGTCGCGCGCGCCCAGCACCATCTCGACCGGCGCGTGGTTGCGGATGTAGCCCGCCAGCCGCGCGGCCGCACCGAACAGCAGGTTGTCCATCAGGCTGGCCTTCATCACGCACACCGCGTTGGGCAGGCGCGAGAGGATCAGCACGGCGTCGAGCAAGGAAGGGTGGTTGGCGGCCACGATGAGCGGTGATTCATCGCGCAGCCGGTCCAGCTCGGACAGGTCGAAGCGGCAGGCGCACGCCCATTTGAGAATCCAGAGATAGAACCGCGCGATCCGGCTGATGGCGGCGCGCCCCAGCGCCTGGCCCAGGTCCCTGGGCAACACCGGGTGCAGCAGCATGGCGAACGGCAGCCAGAGCAGGCACAGCGCGGCCAGGCTGCCCAGGCCGATGCCCATGGCAAGCGCTTCGTAGGCGCGCCACGGCAAGGACCGGCGGCGCGTCTCAGTCATCGACCACCACGCGGGTGGCCGACTGGCCGAAGATCCAGGTCACGGCCACGCCGGCGGCCAGGTAGCTGCGGTCGCGCACCAGCGGGCTGTCGGCAAAGCGCGCGCCGCCGAGCGCGTCGTAGCGCAGGAAGGCCCCCACCCAGTGCGCGTCGTAGCGCCTGGACACGCCCAGCAGGTATTGCATGCCGGCGTAGCCCGAACCCGCTGCATACGCTGGCCGTTCGGCGGTGGCGAACGCCGGGGCCACGTTGTAGTAGTAGGCGTGCTGGCGCTTGTCGCCAAACAGCGGACCGGCCTGCAGGCCCACGTTCCAGCCGCGCAGGCCGGGCACGTCGCCCACGTCCAGGTTCAGCTTGGGATGGAACACCCAGCCGATGTGGCGCGGGGATTTCTCCAGCGTGTAGGCGGTGCGCAGCGGCAGCAGCAGCTTGAGGGTGCGCCCGCCACCGGGCGCGCGCCACAGGGTCAGGTCCAGCTGCGGACCCACCTCGAAGGACGCCCGCAGGTCGGGCATGCCCACGCGCGCGGCGATGTCGTCGCTGGAAGCCGGCGGCGACAGCGCGGCCGACACCGTGAGGTCCAGGCGGTCGGACGTGAACAGCCGGGCGCGCAGGCCGTCGCGGTCGGCCTTGAGGAACTCGCCGCGGTAGACGAAATAAGGCACGGGCAGCAAGAACTCCCGGGTCTCGTCCGAGCCCCGGTAGGCCGGAAAGCTGAAAGCGGCCACGCCGGCACCGATTTCCCACAGGGGCGCATCCTTTTCGGCCATCGCGCCGGCCGAGGCCATGGCCAACGCCAGGCCGATCGAGAGGGTTCGCAGGCTGGGCATGGTGTCGTTCTCCCGTGTGTCTTCCATTTTCAGACCGGATGCCCGGCCATGGCCTCGATTTCCACCAGCAGGTCGTCGCGGCAGATGTCGGCCTGCAGGTACACCGCCGGCGCCTCGCCGCAGCGCTCGCGCAGGGCGCGGCGCACCGGCTCGAAATCCCGGGCATGCCGAACGTAGACACGGTAACTCAAACCGGCCAGGTCGAACGCGCCGTGGCGACTGGCGCGGTTGGCCTCGGCCACCACCGCGGCGATGTTCTCCAGCGTCTCCCGGCACTGGGCCGGCACGTCGCCGGCGTGCACGCTGCGGTGCCCCACGATGCTGGCGGTGCCCGAGATGAAGAGCCATTCCTGCCCGGGCGGGTACACCAGGGCGGCGCGCGAGAAGGTCGGGCTGCGCGGCCCGTAGTCGGCCGGGTAGAGGTAGGCGCTGACCTGGCGCGGGTTCTCGATCGGCACGGCCGGCGCCACGCCCGCCAGGAACGCGACCGACAGCGGCCCCCGCGCCAGCCCGATCGCGCAGGCAGCGGGCACGCGCCCCACCACGCTGCGTGACGCCTGCTCGAAGGCGTTGCCCCGTCCGATGTTGAAGCGGCGATAGCGCTCCAGGCCGGCGGCGTCGCCATGGATGTCGGCCAGGTAGTTCCAGGCCCGCCACAGGTGCGGCAAGCCCTGGGCATCGAGCAGGCGGAAGATGCGCGCATAGGCCGCTTCGCTCACCGCCTGCAGGGCCGATTCGCCGGGCGCAACGGGCAGCGCGTCCTCGGCGATCTCGATCACGCCGTACAGCACGTCGCCGGCGCGGCGCCAGTGGATGCCCTCGGAGCGGCCCTCGCGCGGCGCGGCATCGGCCAGCCAGCGCTCGTGCAGGAAGGGCGCCTCCACGCCGAGCAGTGGCGCGCCCACGTGCTGAACCGGCCAGTCGGCGCGCGGCCCCTCTTCCAGACCCATGCGAGCCCCGCCGAGCACGGCTCCGGCATCGCCATTCGAGGGGCGGTCAGCGGTAACGAACTGCAACGCCACTATGCGTGTGCGGTGGAGGGCCGTGTCTTCAACCCCGCGGATGTTGAAACATGCGCAAACGGCTGCTCGGGGTGTCGGGCTTGAGGGGTTTGTGTGGAGTGTTGCATGGGTCGTGAGAACCTATGGCGTCAGTGAGACCGCTTCGGCTTCGTTGCCCGGACGTCACGCGGTGGCGAAGTATAGCGGTGCGGCCCCCATGCCATCGTCACAAAACGTGGCCATGCCGTCCGCGGCCCGGCGGCTCACGCGGTGAGCCGGAGAGGGATGGTGACCGGCCCGTCGTTGACCAGGTGCACCTGCATGTCGGCGCCGAAACGCCCGGTCCGCACCACCTCGTGCTGCGAGCGCGCGAGCGCCACGAAACGGTCGTACAGGCGCTCGGCCAGTTCGGGCGGCGCAGCCTGTGTGAAGCCCGGGCGGTTGCCGCTGCGGGTGTCGGCCGCCAGGGTGAACTGGCTGACCACCAGCAGGCCGCCGGCAATGTCCTGCACGCTGCGGTTCATCTTGCCCGCCTCGTCCATGAAAATGCGCAGCTTCAGGATCTTGGCCAGCATCTTCTCGCCCACCGCATCGGTGTCGCCGGGCTCGGCGCACAGCAGCACCAGCAGGCCGGCGCCGATGGCGCCCACCGTGTCATCGGCAATGACCACGCGGGCTTCGCTCACACGCTGCAACAAGGCCATCACATCGGTTCCTTTTCTTCGAAGCGTGTTTCCACATCGCTGGGCAGCAACTGGATCGTGGCGCGCAGGCCGGGCACCGCGCCCATGAGCGCCTGTTCCACGCTGCCGCGCACGGCGGCCGCGCGCCCGAGCGACCAGTTGGCCGGCATGTGCATGTGCAAATCCACGAAACGGCGCTGGCCGGCCTTGCGGCTGCTCACATGGTCGAAGCGGATGACGCCCGGGGACGCGAAACCGTCCAGCGTCTGCTGGACGGTGGCCATCACCTCGGGCTCCAGCGCCTCGTCCATCAGGCCCTGCGAGGAACGCCATATCAGGCGAAAACCCTCCTTCAGGATATTGACCGCCACCGCCATCGCCACCAGCGGGTCCAGCCAGAGCCAGCCACTGACATGCACCAGCGCGATGCCGGCCACCACGCCGGCCGAAGTCCAGACGTCGGTGAACAGGTGCTTCGCGTCGGCCTCGAGCGCGATCGAGCGGTGCTGCTTCGCGGCGCGCAGCATGACCCAGGCCAGCCCGCCGTTGAGCACCGAGCTGGCCACCGACAGCGCCAGGCCCCAGCCCACCTGCTGGATCGGCTGCGGGTCGAGCAGCCGGTGCCCGGCGGCCCAGAAGATGCCCAGCGCCGCGGCGATGATGAGAATGCCCTCGAAGCCGGACGAAAAATACTCCGCCTTGTGGTGCCCGTAGGGGTGGTCCTCGTCGGCCGGGCGCGCCGCGATGGTCACCATCACCAGGCCGAACGCCGCGCTGGCCAGGTTCACGAGCGACTCCATCGCGTCCGACAGCAGGCCCACCGAGTCGGTGACCACCCAGGCCAGGGTCTTGAGCGCGATCGTGACCACCGCGACCCCGATCGACGCCATCAGCAGGCGCCTGGGCGTGAGCAGATGGAAGGTGGCGGGCGTCATGCCGCGATTGTGCCGGCTGGCGAGCGTGCCAGAATCCGCCGCATGCGGCAGTCATGGCGATCGCTCAGGTGGTGGATGGCCGGCGGGGTGGTGATCGCCCTGGCTGGCGCGGGGGTGATTGCGCGGCAGTCGCTGGAGGCGCAGCGCGCGCTGTTCGAGACCGACGCGCGCATCGTGCACCGCCTGCTCAGCCAGCAGGTGGTGCAGCACGACGCCATCCTCGCCACCCTCGCGCTGCTGCAGCCCGGCGCCGATGGGTCGGCCACCACCCCGCCCGAGCAGCGCCTGCCCGCGCTCTATCCGCACATCCTCGCGGTCCAGCGCCGCGACCCCGGCCAGGCGTGGCCCGACCCGGCGCTGGCCGAAGCCGAAGCCGTGTCGCGGCAGGTCCGGCGCGCCGCGCTCGCCGCGCCGGACCTGCCGGCCGGGCGCTACCGGCTGGTGCTCGCGGCCGAGCCCACGAGCTACGCGCTGACCATCGACCTGCGCACCCTGGTGCCGTGGACGGAGTGGCCGATGCAGCCCGAGACCAGCCCGGTGCGCGTGGCGCTCGAACACGCGGGCCAGCGCCATGTGATCCAGGCTGGCCAGCCGGATGCCGATGGCCCGCGGTCGGGCTGGCGGTTCGGTTTCCACAAGGAGGTGGCGGCCGAGAGCCAGCCCTTCGACGTGGTGGCCTCCGAAACCGTGGGCTGGGGCGGGCTGCCCTGGGGCCGCATGCTGGGCTGGGTGCTGGCGGTCGCCGCCATCCTGGCCGCGCTGCACCAGTTGCAGCGCCAGCGCAGCGAGCGCCGCCGCGCCGAGGAACTGCTGCGCCTGGGCCAGGTGGCGCGCCTGAACACGCTCGGCGAACTCGCCGCCGGCATGGCGCACGAACTCAACCAGCCGCTGACCGCCGTGCTCGCCAACACACAGGCCGCGCAGCGCCTGCTCGAAGACGACCCGCCGGAGCTGGCGACCGCGCGCGGCGCCATGGCCCAGGCCGCCGCGCAGGCCCGGCGCGCCGCCGAGGTGGTGGGCCGGCTGCGCCATGCCGTCGAGCGGCCCGACGGCGACGGCCAGCGCCAGGCGGTCGACGCGGCGGAGGCGGTGCGCCGCGCGCTCTACCTGCTCGAGCCCGAATGCCAGCGGCGCGGCGTCGCGCCGGCGTTCGAAGGCACACAAGCCCTCGGGGTGCTGGCCGACCCGGTGGCGTTCGACCAGATCGTGCACAACCTCATCCTCAACGCGCTGCAGGCGCTGGAACAAGTGCCCGCCGCGCAGCGCCGGCTCACGCTCACGCTCACGCTGAGCGCCGTGGATGGCCGGGGCGAGCTCACGGTGGCCGACAGCGGGCCGGGCATACCGCCCGAGGTGCTGCCGCGCCTGTTCGAGCCCTTCTTCTCCACGCGCGACGGCGGCCTGGGCCTCGGCCTGAGCCTGTGCGAGACGCTGGCCGGCGCCATGGGCGGTTCGATCGCGGCCGCCAACGCGCCACAGGGCGGCGCGGTGTTCCGGCTGCAACTGCCGCTGGCGGAGGGCGCCCCGTGAACACCCCCGACACCCTCTCGCCCACCATCCACCTGATCGACGACGACGACGCCGTGCGCGAGGGCCTGGCCCTGCTGATCGGCACCGTGGGCCTGCGTGTGCAACCCTGGAGCGACCCGCAGACCTTCCTGAACGGCTTCGACCGCGAGGGCATCGGCGCCATCGTGCTCGACGTGCGCATGCCCGGCATCAGCGGCCTGGCCGTGCTCGACACGCTGGTGGCGCAGGGCGTGGACCAGCCGGTGATCATGCTCACCGGCCACGGCACGGTGGACATGTGCCGGCGCGCCTTCAAGGCCGGCGCGGCCGAATTCCTGGAAAAGCCCGTGGACGACGAGGCCCTGCTCGAAGCGCTGCAGCACGCGGTGCGCCAGCACGTGCGCTCGCGCCAGCGCCACCTGGCCGACCGCGCCGCGCGCGAGCGCTTTGCGCAGCTCTCCGAGCGCGAGCGCGAGGTGCTGGGCCTGATCGTCGAGGGCCTGACCAACAAGGAGATCGGCCGCGCCCTGGGCCTGTCACCGCGCACGGTGGAAACCCACCGCGCCAACCTGTTCGCCAAACTGCAGGCACCATCGCTCGCGCAACTGATCCGGCACTACGCGGCACTGGTCGATGCCGGCGACGCCAGCGGCACTGCGTAGTTCTACGGAGGGCCGCGCGTAGCCGCCCGAATGGTGGTTTCGCGCGCCGGTTCCTACAGTTCTCCCACGGTTGATCGAACCGTTTTCACCCCACCGGAGAACACCATGAAAGCCATCGCCCAAGCGTCCATCCTCGCCCTCTCGCTGACCGCCACCGCCATGGCCGGCGCCCAGGGCGTACGCACGGAGAAGAACCTGTCGCTCGAACTCGCCACCCGGATCGCCAGTGCCACCGTGGCGGCCTGCAGCGCCGCCGGCCACAACGTGGCGGCCACGGTCGTGGACCGCGCCGGCACCGTGCGCGCCGTGATGCGCGCCGACAACGCCGGCCCGCACACGCTCGAAGCCAGCCGCCTGAAGGCCTACACCTCGGCCTCGGCGAAGAACACCACGCTGGCCATCATGGAAACCGCCCAGAAGAACCCTGCCGCGGCCAACCTGGGGGCCATCCCCGGCTACCTGCTGCTCGGCGGCGGCGTGCCGGTGAAGGCGGGCAACGAGGTGATCGGCGCGGTGGGCGTGGGCGGCGCGCCCGGCGGCCACCTGGACGAGCAGTGCGCCATCGCCGCGCTCGACACGGTCAAGGACCAACTGCAATGAAACGCCGCGCGCTCATCACCGGGCTGGTCACGCTGGCCGCCGCCGCGCCGGCCTGGAGCCAGGTCGGGCCGAGCGCCACCGAAGCGGCGCGCTACAACGGCCTGCACGCGGCGGCCCACCAGGGCGACGTGGCGAAGATCGCGCGCCTGGTGGCCGGCGGTGCGGCGGTGAACGCGACCGATGCGCACGGCCGCACGCCTTTGCACGTGGCCACCTTCGCACGGCAGCGGGAGGCCGTGCGTGCCCTGGCCAAGGCCGGGGCCGACATCGACCGGCTGGAAAACGACCGCTACGACGCCGTGACCATCGCCTCGGTGGCCGATGACGAAGACACGCTGCGCCTGCTGCTGCAGCTCGGCGCCAGCGCGAAGCAGACCACCAGCCGCTACGACGGCACGGCCCTGATCGCGGCGGCCCACCTCGGCCACGACGGCGTCGTGCGCCAGCTCATCGCAGCCGGCGCACCGCTGGACCACGTGAACAACCTGCACTGGACCGCCGTGATCGAGGCCATCGTGCTGGGCGACGGCGGCGCGCGCCACCAGGCCACGCTCAAGGCGCTGATCGATGCGGGCGCCAGCCTCGCGCTGACCGACCGCCACGGCCAGACGCCCCTGCAACTCGCGCGATCGCGCGGCTACGTCGCGATGGTGGCCATGCTGGAGAAGGCCGGGGCGCGCTGATCAGTTCAGGCTGACGCGCGCGAACTTGCGCTTGCCCACCTGAAGCACATAGGTGCCCGCCTCCAGCTTCAGGGCCTTGTCGCTGACAACGCTCGAATCGACCCGCACACCGCCTCCGTCGATCAGCCGATTGCCTTCTCCGGTCGATGCCGCCAGCCCCGCGGCCTTGAGCAGGGCGGCCACGCCCATGGGCGCGCCGCTCAGCTTCACTTCGGGAATCTGCTCCGGCACCCCGCCCTTGCTGCGGTGGATGAAATCCTGCTCCGCAGCATCGGCAGCGGCCTTGCTGTGGAAGCGCGCGGTGATTTCCCTGGCCAGCGCGACCTTGGCGTCCTTGGGGTTGGCGCCCTCGGCGATCGCCTGCTTCAGCGATTCGATGTGCGCGAGCGACTGGAACGACAGCAGCGTGTACCAGCGCCACATCAGCGTGTCGCTGATCGACAGCACCTTGGCGAACATGGTGTTGGCGTCCTCGGTGATGCCGATGTAGTTGTTCTTGGACTTCGACATCTTCTCGACCCCGTCCAGCCCTTCGAGCAGCGGCATGGTCAGGATGCACTGCGGCTCCTGTCCGTACTCCGCCTGCAGGTGGCGGCCCATCAGCAGGTTGAACTTCTGGTCGGTGCCGCCGAGCTCCAGGTCGCTCCTGAGCGCCACCGAATCGTAGCCCTGCATCAGCGGGTAGAGGAATTCGTGCACGCTGATCGGCGTGCCGGCATGGAAGCGGTCATGGAAATCGTTGCGCTCCATCATGCGCGCCACCGTGTACTTGGCCGCCAACTGGATCATGCCCATCGAACCCAGCGGCAGGCTCCATTCGCTGTTGTAGCGGATCTCGGTGCGCGCCGGGTCCAGCACCAGGCTGGCCTGCTTGTAGTAGGTCTCGGCGTTGGCCTTGATCTGCTCGGGGGTCAGCGGCGGGCGTGTGTTGTTGCGGCCCGAAGGGTCGCCGATCAGGCTGGTGAAGTCGCCGATCAGGAAGATCACCTGGTGCCCGAGGTCCTGCAACTGGCGCATCTTGTTGAGCACCACGGTGTGGCCGACGTGGATGTCCGGCGCCGTGGGGTCCAGTCCCAGCTTGATCCGCAGCGGCTGTCCGCTGGCCTCGGCACGTGACAATTTTTTGACCCAGTCCGCCTGAGGTAACAATTCTTCGCACCCTCGCAGGGTGACCTCCAGCGCCGCGCGCACGCCGTCGGTCAGCGAGCCGGGGTCAATCCCCGGATTCTGAGAACTTTTGGAATCGTTTTGCAAAGGGTTCATACGTGAAAACTCAGATGTGAAAAGGCTCACACTGGCTATACTCGAAAATTGTGGGCCGATTTTAGTTGGGCGCGATTTTTGCATAGGCTCACAGGTTCCCTCGGCGGCTCGAACGCGCAGGGAACTTGAAGGCTTGCCAAACATTCCATGCCGGTTTTGAACATGGCCAAGCCGTCCCAAGTTTCCTGAAAGCACCCGTTTTGACAAGACCGCTACTGCAAACGCTGGCACACGTCATCGATGCCACAAGCCAAAGCATCGCCCGCCACCCCAGGCGCATCATGGGCGGTATCGGTGCGCTTCTGCTCGGCACCGGCGTGACCGCCTTCGGCATCGCGCCGCTGGCCCCGGACGCCTCCGAGCTTCCCGTGAGCCTGGTCACCGAGATGCTCGACATGGGCGGCTCGGAGCCTGCACTGGGCCTGCTGCCCGAAGTCGCCGGCTTTGCGCTGTACCGCAGCGACGCCATCCGCCGCGACGACACCGCCCAGAGCCTTCTGCAGCGCCTGGGCGTGCCCGACTCCCCCGCCCAGGCCTTCCTGCGCAACGACACCCTTGCCCGGCAGCTGTTCGACGGCCGCGGCACCAAGTGGGTGGCCGTGGAAACCAACGAACGCCACGAACTGCGCAAGCTCACCGCGCGCTGGCTCGCCGCGAGCAACGACCGCGCATTCGAGCGCCTGGTTGTCGAGAAGACCGACCTGGGATTCGGCACCCGCCTGGAAAGAGGCACGCTGCAGGCTTCGACGCGCCTGGGCAGCGGCGAAATCCACAGTTCGCTGTTCGCGGCCACCGACGCGGCCAACATCCCGGACGCCGTGGCGATCCAACTGGCCGAGCTGTTTTCGGCGGACATCGACTTCCGGCGCGACCTTCGCCAGGGCGATCGATTCAACCTGGCCTACGAGGTGCTCGAAGCCGACGGCGAACCCCTGACCACCGGCCGTGTGCTCAGTGCCGAGTTCGTCAACAACGGGCGCGCCTATTCGGCGGTCTGGTTCGGCGATGGCAACCAGAAAGGCGCCTACTACAGCTTCGACGGGCAAAGCGCGCGCAAGGAATACCTGGCCTCTCCCCTGCAGTTCACGCGCGTGAGCAGCGGATACGGCATGCGCTTTCACCCCGTGCACGGCAGCCGCCGCGCGCACCTGGGCGTGGACTACGCGGCCCCCACCGGAACCGCCGTCAGAACCATTGGCGACGGCGTCGTGAGCTTCGCGGGCCAGCAGCGCGGCTATGGCAACGTCGTGTTCGTCACGCACCGCAAGCTGCACACCACGGTTTATGCCCACCTGAGCCGCATCACCGTGCGCCAGGGCCAGCGCGTGGCCCAAGGCGACAACATCGGCGCGGTCGGCTGCACCGGAACCTGCACCGGGCCTCACCTGCACTTCGAGTTCCGCGACAAGGGCGTGCACCTCAATCCCCTGGTGGCCTTGCGCAACAGCGAAAGCGTGCCCCTGGACCCCGCCTTGCGCACGCGCTTCCGCGAAGTGGCCGCAGCCGAGCGGCAGAAACTCGATGCCGCCGGCCTGATCGTGCAAGCCAGTGCCGAGTAGCACACCCGCGCCAGCCAGCAATGAAAAAGGAGCCACGAGGCTCCTTTTTCATTGACGGGGACTGGCCCTCTGAGCGTCAGACACTGAAGCTGGAGCCGCAACCACAGGTGGTGGAGGCATTGGGGTTCCTGATCACGAACTGGGCCCCTTCCAGATCTTCCTTGTAGTCGATTTCGGCGCCCACCAGGTACTGGTAGCTCATGGCATCGATCAGCAGGGAGACGCCGTTCTTGCTCATCTGGGTGTCGTCGTCATTGATGACTTCGTCGAACGTGAACCCGTACTGGAAACCCGAGCAACCACCGCCCTGGACGAACACACGCAGCTTGAGGTCGGGATTGCCCTCCTCTGCCACGAGTTCGGCCACCTTGGCGGCCGCGCTGTCGGTGAAGACCAGCGGTGCTGGCATTTCGGTCTGGATGTTTTCGGCCACGGCGCTCATGGAATACCTCTTGACGAAACCCGGGTTCGACAGGCATGGAGCCCGGGGCAGGGACGGGTGCCACTCACCCGCCAAACGTCAACCATGGTAAAGCAAATCGCTCGGGATTGCTCTCACCCGTTGTTTGCCGCCAGCTTCAGTGTGGGTTTGTCCTCGTCCTCCGCGGAGCTCCCTGCAGCCATCGGCCTGAGCTGGCCCGAAATGGTGGCGCCCTGGTGCATCTCCAGCGCCTTGTAGGACACATCGCCCTCGATTCGCGCCTTGGGTTGAAGCTCCAGCAGGTCCATGGCGTTCACCGGGCCCTTGACCGATCCGTTGATGATGACGTGATCGGCGAAGATCTGTCCGCTCACGCTGGCGAGCTCGCTGATCACGAGCATGCTCGGCTGCTCCGTGCTGGCGCGGATGTCGCCCACCACCTCGCCATCGACGCGCAGGCCATCGTGAAAGAGCACATTACCGTCGATGCGCGTGCCTTGCGCGATCAGGCTCTTGATGGGGGGTTGCTTCTTCTTGCTGAACATGCGGATGACCTCCTGACGACGTTGTTGGACTCAAAGCTTGACGGTGTGCACCGCCTTGACCTCGCTGCCTTGCAGGATGCGCGCGGTCACGGTTTGTACCACGGCGAAAGGCGGCAAGTCCACCACGCCCTCCAGGCGCAGATAGCGGCTGACCGAGACCGGCTGGGGCGCCTCCGCATGGTCCATGGTCCAGGGCTGGCCGTCGAGCAGGCCACCGAACTGGATTTCGATCACGCCCTTGAACTCGGGCGCCGTCTTGGCGGCCTGGATCATCAGGGCCTGCCACTTGAGCTGCCCTTCGGACAACCGGTCCACCTGCAGGCTGCGGATGCTCAACACATCGCTGCCATTGGAGGGAATCAGTTGCTCGAAAAAGCCCAGTTCGCTGCGAAGCGACCGGTTGTCGGCCTCGAGCTGGCGGATCATCTGCGTGAGCTGTTGCTGCGCGGCCTTCTCGGCGGTCAACAGGCTGTCCGAGATGTCGGCGACCGACTGCGCCCTTTGCAGGTCGGTGCGCAGCGTCTGCACCTCGCTGCGCAGGGACGCCAGTTCGCGCCTGGCGTTGCGATCCACGCCCGCGAGGCCCTGGCCGAACTCGAAGGCCCACAGGGCCAGCGCGGCCGAGAAACCCAGCACCACGGCCCCCAGCAGCCAGCGAAACGGCCAGGGCAGCGCGCTGCGCACCGACACCCGGGGTGCGCTGACCGTCAGCCTCCTGCGCAACAGACGAAAACGCATTCAGACACCTTTCTCCAGGCGGTCAACCATGCCCACAGGCCCCAGAACGCAAAAACCGCCCCAAGACAGACTTGAAGGCGGTTTTCGTGGCAGAGGCCAAGCGCTTTAGCGCTTGCTGAACTGCTTGCGGCGGCGAGCCGAGCGCAGGCCGACCTTCTTGCGTTCCACCTCGCGGGCATCGCGGGTGACGTAGCCGGCTTGCGACAACTCGGGCTTGAGCGCTGCGTCGTAGTCGATCAGGGCACGCGTGATGCCGTGGCGCACGGCGCCGGCCTGGCCGGATTCGCCGCCGCCGTGCACGTTGACCTGCACGTCGAAGGTTTCGGCGTGGTTGGTCAGCATCAGCGGCTGCTTGGCGATCATGATGGAGGTTTCACGGCCGAAGTAGGCCTGAATGTCCTTGCCATTGACCGTGATCTTGCCGGAGCCTTTTTTCAGAAACACGCGGGCGACGCTCGATTTGCGACGGCCGGTGCCATTGTTCCATTCACCAATCATCTCAAGGCTCCTTTAGAGTTCCAGCACTTGCGGCTGTTGGGCGGTGTGGGGGTGCTCCGCACCGCCGTACACCTTGAGCTTCTTGATCATGGCGTAGCCCAGG
>CAZFOT010000022.1:0-25016 GCA_964520365.1 uncultured Hydrogenophaga sp. | reverse complement strand
CCGTCCTCTTCCATGATGCGCAGCGTCTCCACGCCGGCGCGCATGGCCAGCGGGTTGCCGCCGAAGGTGGTGCCGTGGTTGCCCGGGCCGAGCACGTTCTTCGCTTTCGGGCCGACCACCACCGCGCCGATGGGCACGCCCGAGCCCAGGCCCTTGGCCAGCGGCATCACGTCGGGTTTGATGCCGGCCCACTGGTGCGCGAACCACTTGCCGGTGCGGCCCATGCCGCATTGCACCTCGTCGATCATGAGCAGCCAGTCGCGCTCGTCGCACAGGGCACGCACGTCTTTCAGGTACTGGACGCGCATGGGGTTCACGCCGCCTTCGCCCTGGATGGTCTCGAAGAACACGGCGACCACGTTCGGGTTGCCTTCGGTGGCCTTTTTCAGGGCCTCGATGTCGTTGGCGGGCACCCGCACGAAACCTTCCACCAACGGGCCGAATCCGGCCTGCACCTTGGGGTTGCCGGTGGCCGACAGGGTGGCGATGGAGCGGCCGTGGAAGGCTTTTTCATACACCACGATCTCGGGCCGCTCGATGCCCTTGTCGTGACCGTATTTGCGCGCCAGCTTCAGTGCCGCCTCGTTGGCTTCCAGGCCGGTGCTGCAGAAGAACACATTGCTCAGGCCCGAGCGCTCCACCAGCATCCGCGCCAGGCGCTCCTGGTCGGGCACGTGGTAGTAGTTGCTGCAGTGGATCAGCTTGGCCACCTGGTCCTGCAGGGCGGGCACCAGCTTGGGGTGGCCGTGGCCCAGTGTGTTGACCGCGATACCGGCCAGGGCGTCCAGGTAGGCCTTGCCGTTGACGTCCCAGACGCGGCAGCCTCGCCCATGCGACATCGCGACCGGCACTCGGGCGTAGGTGTTCATCACGTGCGGCGAAGAAGCCAGGACGGGGGCGGTGGGCGCTGCGGCATTCATGCGGGAGACTCCGTTGGGAATGGGCCAAAAAGAAAGCGGCTCAACGCAGGTTGAGCCGTTGAAAAGCGATTTTAGGCGCAGCAGCGGGCATCATCATTGCTTGTTCCGCATCGCTGTCATGCGATGGAATGCCCCAACCTGGGTTCGACCCGTGCTCGGGTAATCCCTGGGTTGAAGTCTTATATAAGATAGAATACTGGCGGCGTGCCCAGCGAGCGATCCTCGGTCAGGCGCAAGCCCTGTTTCCCTTTCTGGGCCCTCCACCCGCAGGCTTCCCCGATGGTCTCTCCCACCGCCAAGCAAGTGTTCATACAGGGCGTCACGCGCAGCGGACGCACCTTCCGGCCCAGCGACTGGGCCGAACGCCTGGCCGGTGTCATGAGCCCGTTCCGCCCCGGCGGCGCGCAGCCGGGCAGCCATCTGAGCTATTCCCCCTGGTGCGTTCCCAACACCATCAACGGCGTGAAGTGCGTGGTGGTGCACAGCGACCTGCGCGAAGCCGAACCCATGGCCTGGGACTTCGTCATGAACTTCGCCAGGGACAACGACCTGCAGGTGGGTGAGGGTTGCCTGTTACCCGATACGCCGCCCAAGCCCTGAAGTTTTCCGATTCGCTGGCCTGAACGGGCAATGCATCACTCAGGATTCACATAAAAAGATTCGGAATCTGTTCAAACGAGCGGGGCCATTTCTCTAACATACAGGCACGGGACAACCTAGAAGATGTTGCGTAGGGCTGACAGCGAAGGCTTCTTGAGGGAAGACGCCACGGTTGTCAGATCTGCGGTGAACTGGATTGCCATCACGCGTGGATCGCTGGGTTGCTCTGGTCTCGGAATATCCTCCATCGCATACACGATGAAACACCGTTCGGCATACGAGACATCAAATCGCTTATCGAGCTTGCCGGAAAAGTCGGCACCTAACGCCTTGGCCAAGTTAATCCAGAGTTTTTGTTTCAATGCAGGTGAACCGCGAACCTCCGCCTCGATCGAATTCGCAAGATCGAGTAACCCAAGTCCCCCGGACAGAGGTTGCAGCAGCAATGATGCAACGTAGCCAACCCCATTCGTCGGACTCATCAACTGTTCGAGGTTGAAGTGGTGAAGTCGAGCAGTCTGCGTGGATGCCTTAACCTCCAGGCATCCTCGCTCCCACGAGAAGTCAAAGCGGTCGAATGGATCTTCGTGCCAAGCGGCCAAGGCACCTGCCATATCGCCGCTGTTGGCGATCACATAAAGTTCTCCCCAGAGCCCGGAAACCTCCTTCGCGCTGGGCTGAGAGAGAGCCCTGAAAAGGTCGAGGAGTTTTTGAATGCACGCATTCAATTCGCGGGTTCCAGAAATGACTGGCAACTCTTCAATCGCTGCACCGAAACATCGTACAAAGAGTTCATGCAAGTCCGGCACAGCACCGTCGCAAGCAACGAGTGCGAACTGATCCTGCAGATTCTTATCGTCCGTATGCACGCGGCACGTCGTGTGAAACTGGGCAGTCAAATGCCTGAACTGCACGCCTGGGCTGTACTGGATCTCACTGGCGTCGTGCAACAAGAAAACGGGTGCACCGTCGGCCCCTTTTGCGAGGAAATCCTTGCGCTGTATGGACAAGGGGATCGCTGTAAAATTCGTTTCCGCTGTTGCACAAGGGAGTTCCGAGAAATGATCGAAAAGGTCCATGCTACGGGCGCGCCTCGATGAGCAGGTCCTTTCTCAGTTTCGTCGGAACATGCAAGGCGAACCAAGTTACATCCTTGATGTCTGCGCTTCTCGAGTCACGCTGTGTCGTACCCAAGTTGAATCGACGTAATTGAAGGGAGACGCGTTCTGTTGAGCAGAAGCTTCGGTCATTGACAGCGGCCGCACTCTGACTGAAGTACTGGTTGATCGGCGCGAAGCGGTGCTTTGCATCTAGGCCGCGTCCGGCATCCCGCGTCCGATAGCCTGCAACCAAGTTGTTCATGAGATACACGTCGGCTTGAAGGTTCGGCGTCTTTCGCAGAAGCGCTGCTATCGCGATCAGCATCGCGCTGTGCTCTTCCGCGTCGGTGGGGTCTTTCACTTTCACTTCCAACAGGAAATCCTCAAGTACCGCCTTCAGCGGAATGGACTCCAGAACAAAGTGCGGTGAAGAATCCTTGGCGCCTTTGAACTGTGGAAAATCCGCTGCATTGACAGGGGCGCCATACGCTGCACCCCATTTCTTTTCTACGTGGGCGAGCAGTGTCCGATTCGTTTTAGCCGCATCGTCGTCCCTCTGCAGCACATTAGGCACCATCCATCCATCGGCGGGAATACGGCGTGTACCGAGGCCGACGACATTCGCCCGCGTCGCCTTCAACATGGAGGTGAGGACAAAGTCTCGGCGCCAATCGGTGAGTGGTTTTCCTCGGGAACTCTCAAGCGCTTCCCGAACAAACTCCTCGTGCTCGACATACTCGGCAAAGGCTTCGCTGACGTTCTTCTGAACAAAGACACGGCACAGACCTAAATAGGCCCGCTTGTATCCAAAGAACCGAGCTCGTTGCTGCAACGTATCTGCGGCGGGCGACGTCCCTAAGGGGCGTGGCATATAGGTCACACAAAGACCTTCGACTGTGTAGCCACGGTCCAGTTTCGCACCGCCTACCAGAATCCAGTAAGGCGTTGCTTTCCAGTCGATTTTCTTCTCGGCGTCCTTCGTTCCATTGACCACGACGTGGTTCAACTCGCTGAATACCTCATCGACCATCGCCGCCAGCAACTCATTTAATGGTTTGATTTTTGGATGCGTTTTCTTGAGGGAGTCATACTCGACCTGGAAGCGCCGCGCAACCTCGTCGGGCTTTGCCTTGTATTGCCTTTCGACAAATGACTTGAGCGTCTTCAGAGATTTGTCCAGCCACTCCATATAGTGTGTGTGCGATGCCGTCAGCATCGCAGGATGAACCATCATTGAGCGATTTCGGTCTTTCTTTCGCTCCCTCGTCATCGCGTGGTGAGCGCAAGCCAGCAAGAAATAGCGCAAGGCGCTTAATAAGCTCTTCGGCGAAGCTGTCAGAGTCGTGGTTGGTCCGGGCACTTCTTCAGGAGGGATCTCCTTGATTAGCGGCGTATTCTTGCCGAAGAAAGACTTGCCACCTGTGTAGGCCTCGCCGGGTGTCACCAATTCGGCAAATGAAGCATTCAACAGATCAGTTTGAGCGAGCAGCAAATTGGCTTGGGGTGTCGCAGTGTACTGAAGATAGGAGTGATGCGGCAATACATCACGGAGCGCACAAATCTTCTCATACGTAGTGCTCCTTTCCGATGGTGCAGCCTTGCCAGTGCGGATCTTGGCTGCCTGCGTGTTCAGGCTTGCTTGGTCACTTTCATCATCAATGATCAAGGCAGGGACGTCTGCGACCGACAGCTTTTTGATGAGCGTGGCCAATGTATCGAGATGACCGCCATGCTTGAGTACCGTAATCAGAATGGCTTTTTTTACCGGCTTCTTCTTCCAGGCGGTGATCTTGTCTTCAATCTGCGTTTTCGAGTTTGCAGTGGGATTGGAATAGTGGTACCAGTTGTCACCATCATCGATGCCGAGATCTTTCTTCAGACGATCTTCGGATTGGTCACGCAGATTGTTCTTCGTTCCTGCAAGCACGATGACGAGTCCATAGCCATTGTCACGCGCCAAGGAAATCACCGTCTCAAACGACATTGTTTTTCCGCTCTGCACATACCCAACAACCAGCCCTGTTTCCCGCCCTGCCGGATCCGTCGGAGGTAAGCATCGACCAAGAATTCGCTGAGCCTCTTGAAGCACGGAGTTTACGCCATTCGTCAGATCTTCATAGCTTGGCCCATTCGGATCTTTGGACTTACTCTGCAGGAACTCTTCGGTGATGTCTTTTTTCTCTGGCACCCAGCGCAGAGGTGGTTTAAGTGTCTTCAGAATTTTTATCAATGTCGCCATAGTTATTCTCTCATCGAGGCGTTCGCCAGAGCACCTCTCATTAAGTAGTTGAAGTGATAAAGAAAACTCTCGGGTGGTTCTCCGGAAACATCTTCCGACAAGACCAATGCGATACACACGGCCGTTGAAATGCGCAGCAACACTTCAACGTTCTCATTGTTTGCACCCAGGAATTCATTAGAGAACGGGTGTGCAAGGGAAAGGTCGATGGTTAGGCGTCGAATACTTTCACCTGAATCAGAGGGTTTCTCCGTTTTTGCGACTGACATCCAATCCTCTATCGCAGGATCTACCGAGGTTCTCAATGTGATCACCCAGCGGTGATTACCATCATCGACTTCGACGGTCCGTTCGGATGACTGGAGTTCGCGAGCAGCCAGTTCAGAGGGGAGTTGATGCGCTTCCGTCGGGTGCTGCTTTGCTTCTAACAAGAGCGGTGCGACTTCTTTTTCAACGTACGTGGCAACAGCAGCAGTGGCCGCCGCTGCTTGAGCCTCTATGCTTTTTCGAGAAGGAAGTGCTCGATAGTTTTCGGCTTGCGCAAGTAGATCGAGTGGCTCTTTCTGGATTTCCTCTTTTAAGTGCTCCAGAAAAATATCTTCGAATTCTTCCCAGCGAAATCCATCTTTGGTGTGACTGACCTCGAACCCTTCGACGTGCAACTCGCCAAACAATCGCTGATAGGGGTAACTGTTCGTCTGCTTGAACACATAGCTCGGGCGGTAGCTCTCGTCAAAGCTTCCTTCGATGAGCCTGTCCCGCCGGAACAGTGCAAAGCCGGCCAGTGGCGTTGAGCCTACTTCGCGTAGCGCGGCGAACCCCTTGATACGTTGGCCTCCACCAAAATCAAGGTCAATAGCTTTTCGCCATTCAACAGGTTCGGCACTTTCACCTTGCGCTGGCACCCCCGGTGACGAATAGGTAATCGCTTTGAGTATGTCCGGAGATTGATAACTGAGTGGCGTCCCGTTTAAGTTGAGTGCTAGTCGTCCATCACGCAAGAATACGCGGTAGATGCTGGCCAGGTGATCTCGAATTTTGCCGACGGTTCGTCCTTGTGGCATGTGATGCAGCCCTCGCAGAGATACCACGGTGTAGTGCGATGCAGACTCAACTTCCCGAACCTCAGTATTAAGGCTTTCGATCTTGTTCTCGACGATGTTTCGAATGTCGAAATATATTGTTCGCTCTACGGACTCACCGATGGCTTTGGTGCGGACGCTCCAGGTTTCCGCGAACCAACACGCAGCACTCTTCATTCCCATACCGAATTCCGACAGGCCAGTTCGATCCGTTGGGACTTGGGCAGCTCGAAACGCTCGCGGAAAGTCGTGTTCCGAGATGCCCCCCGCGTTGTCGATGATAACGATCTGACCGGGGCCAGCGGTATCAATCTTGATGTCCACTTTCAATTGAAAGCTGCCACCGTGGAGAGCTTTCAACTGGTCGGCATTTGAGATCGAACTCTGGAGTGCGTTATCAATGAACTCAGCCATGGCGAACCATGCTTTGTAATTCAGGTGCCGCAGCACCGAAAGCATAGTTACTTCAGGGCGAATTTCAATTGCTGGCCACTGACCCGACTTACCGCTAGCTGTCATGCATCGATCTCTTCATGATCTACAGCACAAGCAGCATTCACCGTAGATTGTCTATTCATATCTTCCAACAAGGCCCGAGCCACACGCTCAACCACGGTTGAATTCACAGCATTGCCAAGCGCATGAAATGCCTTGGTCGGAGTAGAGGGCAGTGCCTTCAATTCGTCAAGACTCTGCAGTTTGGCGCATTCCTCGGGCGTCATGTAGCGTTTCTGCCATGCGATGATGGGCACCTGCGTATCGGTCATCGCAATCAGGCTGGGAGCTGTCGTACGGCGCTTCACGCGAACACCTGATGCACGGAACTGCAGCACATACTCCCAAATATCGCGCTTTCCGCCCTTCACATTCCATTCAAATTTTTGAAGACTCGAAGGGAACTTCAGAACACTATTCATCCAAGGATCAATCCATGCCCTGTTATCTGCGTAGAACTGTCGGTTCTGCCGAATGAAATCTACTTTCCATTTGGGAAATTTACGTTGTGGCGTGCGAGCGTGGCTCGGCAACCCCATCCATCGTTCATCGATGGTCCTCAGATAACCGATCTTGCGCCCGTGGCTCCCAGCAAAGCCCTTGAGCCCATCTATGCCATAGTCTTCTTTTAGTGCATACGGCGTTTCTTCCTCGTACGGATAGGTCGCACCCCATTCCATCGACCACAGCGGATACGAAGGCAATTCAACATCTGTAGGGCAGCGCTTCAAAAAATCCGCCCAAACGTCCAAGCATTCCACCACTTGAGGGGAAAGTTTTTTCGCATTGACGGGATGATTATCCAGGATGCTGTCGATCGAGGTTTCCGTGGGATTTGTCTGTGGCCACACGAAATTCTCCAGCGGTACAAGAGAACCGACAATGTACACACGTTCCCGAATCTGCGGAATCCCAAAGTTGTGAGGCGAGAAACGTTCAGCGGCTATGTGGTATCCCAGTCCCTCTGGACCTGTCCCCAAAATTTTCTGAATGGCCTGCCAAGTTCGACCTTCGTCATGCTTCAGCAAATTGGGGACGTTCTCAAGGATGAAGAAACGCGGTTTCTTTTGCTTGAGAATTGCTGCAACGTTGAAAAAAAGATCCCCCTGTTTTGTACATTCAAAACCAAGTTGATCTCCCGCCTTCGAAAAAGGTTGGCACGGAAATCCAGCTGTGAGAACGTCATGAGGCGGGACGTCGTTCGGAGATATGAGGGTGATATCTCCCTCGGGACGCAGTCCAAAGTTGACCTTGTACAGGTCCCGAAGGTGTTCCTGCCACTCTGCAGCAAAGACACATTGCCCTCCCAGCCGGCTCAAAGCAAGATGAAATCCACCGAGGCCGGCGAACAAATCGATGAATTTGAAGGAGGCTGATTGCATTTGAAGGCTAAAGTTTAATTGATGGGAACAGCCATCGAATTGCATTGTTACATTTGAAGGGGGGGTGGAGAACTGTATTTTTAGCCAGCATCATCCCATCGAATGATGCTGAGGTCAATCTATCGACGTCGCCACCACTCAGGCGGATGAGTTCAGTCCCGGGACGGATGTACCTAGGGAAACTCGCTGTGGCGAGCCTCAGTGCAGCTCAGTGCAGATCAGGCACAAAAAAGCCGTCTTGCGACGGCTTTTTTTTGCTTTTGCTGGCAGCGCACCGTTTCAAACGGCAGACCCTGGAAGGGGTCCGGGCTGATGGTCTGCCGGGGCAGATCGGGGGGTGTCAGGCGGCGGCGGTGGCCAGCGACTTGACCTTGGCCGACAGGCGGCTCTTGTCGCGCGCGGCCTTGTTCTTGTGGAAGATGCCCTTGTCGGCCACGATGTCCACGACTTTCTGCATCTTGGCGAACAGTTCGGTGGCCTTGGCCTTGTCACCGGTCAGAACGGCTTTTTCGACGTTCTTGATGGCGGTGCGGTACTTGGAGCGCAGCGAGGTGTTGGCTGCGTTGAGCTTGACGTCCTGGCGGGCGCGCTTGCGGCCCGAGGCCAGGCGGGGGTTCTTTTTCTTCGGCTTGGTTGCCATGGTGAAATTCCTTTACGTGTTTGGGATGATGCCAGCAAAGCCCGCAATTTTAGCATGGGGCGCCTTGCGCGTGGCATGCCGGCCCATGGGCGCAGAGGGAGCCGATACACTCGCGCGGTGAGCCTGTTCAAATCCGCCTCCCTGATCTCCGCGCTGACGCTGGCCTCGCGCATCACCGGCCTGGCGCGCGAACTGCTCATGGCGTCCACCTTCGGCGCCAGTGCCCTCACCGATGCGTTCAACGTCGCCTTCCGCATCCCGAACTTCTTTCGCCGGCTGTTCGCCGAGGGCGCTTTCAGCCAGGCCTTCGTGCCGGTGCTGGCCGCCGCGCGCGAGAAGGACGGCGAGGCCGCCACCCGGGAATTGGTGGACCAGATCGCCACCGTGCTGGCCTGGGCATTGACCTTCACCTGCGTCCTGGGCGTGGCGGGCGCGCCGGTGCTGGTCTGGGCCATGGCCAGCGGCCTCAAGCAGAGTCCCGAAGGCTTCGAGGCCGCCGTGTTCCTGACGCGCTGGATGTTCCCCTACATCGCCTTCATGTCGCTGGTGGCCCTCTCGGCCGGCATTCTCAACACCTGGAAGCGCTTCGCGGTGCCGGCGGCCACGCCGGTGCTGCTTAATGTGGCCCTGATCGCCGCGGCGGGCTGGGGCGCGCCCTGGTTCGCCTCGATGGGCATCGAGCCCATCTACGCCATGGCCGGGGGCGTGCTGCTGGGCGGGGTGCTGCAGTTGTCGGTGCAGGTGCCGGCCCTGCGCCGGCTGGGCATGCTGCCGCGCGTGGGCTGGCGCTGGTCGGCGATCCGGGCGGCATGGAACCATCCGGGCACGCGCCGCGTCACGACCCTCATGCTGCCGGCGCTGCTGGGCGTGAGCGTGGCGCAGATCTCGCTGCTGATCAACACCCAGATCGCCTCCCACCTGGTCACCGGCAGCGTGAGCTGGCTCACCTACGCCGACCGGCTGATGGAGTTCCCCACCGCCATGCTGGGCGTGGCGCTCGGCGTGGTGCTGCTGCCGCAACTCGCCGCCGCGCGCGCCGCGGACGATGCCCAGCGCTACAGCAACCTGCTCGACTGGGGATTGCGCTTGGTGGTGCTGCTGGCCGTGCCCTGCGCGGTGGCGTTGCTGACCTTCGCCCGGCCGCTGGTGGCGGTGCTCTACCACTACGGCGCGTTCACCGACGCCGACGTGCGGCAGACCGCGCTGGCCCTGATGGGCTACGGCGCGGGCCTGACCGGCCTGATCGCCGTCAAGGTGCTCGCCCCCGGTTTCTACGCGCGCCAGGACATCCGCACCCCGGTGAAGATTGCCATCGCCGTGCTGGTGCTCACCCAGTGCATGAACCTGCTGTTGGTGCCCTACCTTGCGCACGCGGGCCTGGCGCTGGCGATCGGCCTGGGCGCCATGGTCAACGCCCTGTGGCTGCTGATCGGCCTGATCCGGCGCGGCGCCTACACGCCCACGCCGGGCTGGGGCCGCTTCGGCCTGCAGGTGGTGGCCGCCAGCGCGCTGCTGGCGGTGTTCCTGATGGCGGTGGCCACCCAGGTGAGCTGGCTGGATTTCGACGGTCGCGCGCTCGGCCGCGTGGGCCTGCTGGTCCTGAGCGTCCTGGGCGCGGTGCTGGTGTATTTCGTGACTTTGCTGCTCTCGGGCTTGAACCTGCGCCAATTCGTCCGAAAATAGGCGAACCATGCCCTCCGCATACAACTACCTGGCGCCCACGCCCCTGGGATATTTCGCCGCCCTGGTGGGCGACGACGATGCGCTGCCGCTGCTCGAGGCGGCCACCGCCGTGGCACAGGACGAGTACCCCGACCTGGACGTGCAAGCGGTGCTGGGCGACGTGGACCAGTTGCTGGCCCGGGTGCGCCGCCGCTGCAGCGCCGAGACCGAGCCCCTGCCTCGCCTGCGGCTGCTCAACCAGTTCTTCTTCCACGACATGGGGTTCGGCGGCAACGTCAACGACTACCACGATCCCGACAACAGCTACCTCAACGCCGTGCTGCGCACCCGCCGTGGCATCCCGATCACCCTGGCGGTGCTGTGGCTGGAACTGGCGCAGGGCCTGGGGCTGAAGGCGCGCGGCGTCAACTTCCCCGGCCATTTCATGGTCAAGGTCAACCTGCCCAACGGCCAGGTGGTGATCGATCCCTTCAGCGGACAGTCGCTCAGCCGCGAAGACCTGTCGGAACGGCTGGAGCCCTACAAGCGCCGCAACGGCCTGGTGGACGACTTCGACGTGCCGGTGGGCCTGTACCTGCAGGCCGCCAGCCCGCGCGACATCCTGGCCCGCATCCTGCGCAACCTCAAGGAAATCCACCGCACCCAGGAAGACTGGCTGCGCCTGATCGCGGTGCAGGACCGGCTGCTGATCCTGCTGCCCGACGCCTGGACCGAGTACCGCGACCGGGGGCTGGCCTGGGCCGAAATGGGCGATGCGCGGCTGGCCGTGAGCGACCTGGAAATCTACCTGGCGCACACCGAAGACACCCTGGAGCGCGACGCCATTGGCCAGCGCGTGCAGGAACTGCGCCGCGCGCTGAATTGAGCTGCACGGCGCCATGACCACCCTGATGGTTCTTGGGGCTACCGGCCTGGTGGGGCGCTCCGTCCTGAGTCAGGCCCTGGCCGACCGCAGCGTCACCCGGGTGGTGGCGCCCACCCGCAAACCTTTGCCGGCGCATGCCCGCCTGATCAATCCCCTGGTGGACTTCGAACATCTGCCCGAAGACGCGGACTGGTGGCGCGTCGATGTGGTGGTGTGCGTCCTGGGAACGACCATCGGCAAGGCGGGCTCCCAGGCGGCGTTCTACCGGGTGGACCACGACCACCCGCTGCGCGCGGCCGAACTGGCGCTGGCACACGGCGCCCGCACCTATGCGTTGAACTCGGCCCTGGGTGCCGACCCGGCATCGCGGGTCTTCTATTCCCGCACCAAGGGCGAACTGGAGCGCGACCTGCAAACGCTCGGCTACCCGTCACTCACCTTCGTTCGGCCGGGCCTGATCGGCGGCGAACGCGAGGAGTCGCGCCCCGCCGAACAGATCGGCGTGGCGCTGTCGCAATGGCTGCGCCCGTTGCTGCCCAAGCGCTACCGCGTGGTGCCGGCCGAACGCATTGCCCACCATCTGCTGCAGGCCGCGCTGGCGGCGCGCCCCGGGGTGCACGTGGTGCCCTCGGAAGCCATGGCATGAATTGGAACACCCCCCTGCGCCGCTTCGCGGCTTCCCCCCTCTCTGGCGCGCCCTTCGGGCGCTTGGAGGGGGGACGGCGCCATTGGGCCGGCAAAGCCGGACCTTCGGCGCCCCTGGATGGGGCACGTCTCTCGCCGTACCTAAGCGTCCCGGGGCGAGCCGGGTCTGCCCAACTGGTGCCAGGCGCGGCGCAACTGGGTGTCGGAGCTGAAACCGGCCAGTTCGGCGGCCTGGGTCACGCTGTGGCCTGAACGCAGCGCGGCCTCGGCCAGATCGAGCCGGATGCTGCGCAGGTAGGCCAGCGGCGCAATGCCGGCGTGCGCGAGGAACAGGCGCGTGAGGTGGCGCGGCGAGGTGCAGGCCACGCCGGCCATGTGCTGCAGCGACCAGTCGGCCTGGGGCTGCTGGCCGATCGCGTCCTGCACCCGGTGCAGGGCCGCGTGCAGATGGCCCCGGAAGCGCAGGAACGGGGAGAGCTCGGGGTCGGCGGGCCCGCGCCGCAGCGCCACCACCATGGCTTGCGCCACCTGGGCGGCCACGGCCGGTCCGCACACGGCGGTGATGCGGTGCAGGAACAGGTCGATGCCGGTGGTCACGCCCGCGCTGCTGCTGGCGGCGCCGTCGAGCACGAACACGCGGTTCGACACCACTTCACAGCGCGGCGCCACGCGGCGCAGTTCGTCCAGATGGTGGTGGTGCGTAGTGGCGCGCCGCCCGTCCAGCAGCCCGGCATGGGCCGCCAGCACCGCGCCCGCGCACACCGTGACCAGCTCCAGCCGGCCCGGCGAGAGGCGAAGCCCCCGCAGCCAGTGCAGCAGGCGCTGCGCGGCGTCGCTGCCGACGTCGATGGTGGCGCCGGGCTGTCCCAGCAGCACCACCCAGGCAGGCTCGGGCAGGTGGGCCGGCAGGGGCTCGATGCCGCTGATGCAGGCGCCCACCGAACTCGGTGCCTGGGCGTCGGGGCCGATGAAGCGCAGCTCGAACGCCGGCGGGTGGCCGTGGGCGCGCAGGCACTGGTTGGCGATGCGCAGCGCTTCGGCGGGGCCCGCCCAGTCCAGGACGAGGCTGCCGGGCATGAGCACGAAGGCCACCTGGATGGGCGTGGCGGCAGGCGTCATGCGCGCGTCCAGGCAAAGTCCATCTGCCGCGCCGTGCGCTCGGCCAGCGCCATGCCCGCCAGCCGTGCGACGAGGTGCAGGCTCATGTCGATCCCGGCGCTGATGCCGGCCGAGGTCACCGTGCGTCCGCGGTCGATCCAGCGCACACCCTCGCGCACCGTGAGGGCGGGGAAGCGCCGTGCGAGATCGGCCGCGTCTTCCCAGTGGGTGGTCACTTCGCCGCTCTCGACCGTGCCGCTGGCGGCGAGCAGGAAGGCGCCGGTGCACACCGAGGCGGTGATCTGCGCGGCCTGGCTGGTGGTGCGGATCCACTGCAGCGTGCGCGCACAGGCCAGGGCATCGTCCACCACACCGCCCGGCACGATGAGCACGTCCACCGGTGGCGCGCTGTCGAAAGCGTTGAAGGGCAGCAGGGTCAGGCCGGCGCGTGCCCGCACCGGTGTGGTCTCCCGGGCAACGCAAAGCACGTCGAACGGCGGTGGATCACCGGGCCACTGGCGCTGGCGCATGCGGCTCGCGGTGGTGAACACTTCGAACGGGCCGGCCAGGTCCAGCGCTTCGACCCCGTCAAAGGCCAGAATCGCCACCTTCAGCGATGGCACGGCCATGCTGCTCATTGGATAACCTTCGTGCTTCGCACCGCGGTGCGAGCTTGCTTGGGGCGGCCCGGCGCGGCGCTCATGCAGCTTCCAGGGCCTGCGCAGGGGTGCACAGGCGCGCGAAGCGGTCTTTCAGCACCGTGGCCGTGCGGGCCTTGATGTCGGCGGCGGGCAAAGGCGTGCCGTCGGGCTGCGCCATGTCGAAGGTCAGGGTGGCGTCGGTCACGAAGTCCACGGTGTAGCCCAGGTCGGAGGCATGCCGGGTGGTGGTTTCGCAGCATTGTTCGGTGCGGATGCCGCTGACCACGATGCGCTGGATGGCGTTGCGGTTCAGCCAGACCTCCAGGCCGGTGCCCACGAGCGCGCTGTGGCGCGACTTGTGGAAGGTCGCGGCGGCCTCGAACGGCGCCAGGCCTTCCAGCGGCCGCACGGCGCCGGATTCCAGCGAGAAGGGATTTTGCGGGGCCTGCGGTCCGTCCACATGAAAGACCCGCACGATCGGGATGCCCGCGGCTTGCGCACCGGCGATCAGCGCGTTCTGGGCGGCCAGATAGGGCGGCAGGTCACGCTCGGTGAAGAAAGGGCGATGGCGGAAGGACTCTTGAGCGTCGATCACAAGCAGACAGGATTTCATGGCAGTTGCTCCGGGGTTGGGATGGCTGCATTGTTCTCTGTCAGGAGCTCATTGTCCGTCATCACCGCAGACAAGGACCGATCAGATCAGGACATGAATTTTTCAGGGGGCGACCAATTACCGGGCAGCGGCCTATCCCAGCCTGGGTAGCGATGGCTGCCGTGCGTGGTCCTGGTCAACCGGCCAGCAGGACCAGGGCCCAGAGCCCGAGCGTAGCGAGGAAGTTGATCGTGAAGACCGCGCCACGAAGCCGAACGTTCGCGGTCAGGATCTGGACGCCACTGTGTGCCAGGCGTCCGGCGATGAATGTCCAGGCAAGCCAGACAGCGGCACCACTGTCCGACGGGCTTTGGATGATGAGCAGCAAGCAAGCGGCGTGGAAGAAAAGCGGCCATTCGAACTGGTTGGACAGATTCGCGCCGATCCGGGGTTCGATGCCTGCAAAAGGGTGGGAGCCGTCCGGGCGCCGGCCGATGCCCCACACCTTGGGGGCGCGTGCAGCGGTAAGCAGCGCATAGAGGAGTGCCGCCAGCGCGACATGGGCCGCCATTGGAAGAATCAGTGGATGTGTCATGGTGCTCCCGGTGCGGTGATGTTGGACTGCGGCGGCTCGGCGTTCAGACTTGAATTCGCCCACCGATCAGACGATGAAACATCTGCAAAACGGCACAATAAAAAACACTGACCAAGAACCAGTGAAGTGGTTCAAATCCAATCCCTCTTTTGAACGCCATATTTAGTCGGCCCTGATTTATTCATTTCACGCCCGATCAGCACTTGACGCCAGCCTGTGTGGGGTGAACTCCAGCCAGGTGCGCAATGTCTGCAGCCAGTTCGGCCGTACCTTGGCGGCCTCGCACAGGCGCAAATAAAGCCGCCGCAAGAAGGCCACCCCCTTCTTTGCGATCTGGCGCAGCAGCCATTGGATGTTGTAGCCGGCCGCGCACAGCACCGCACGGAAGTGTTCGATGCGTACCTGTTCAAGTCGATTGAGCAGGTGCAACACATCACCGAGGTATGGCTGCTCGACTACAACGAGCGCCGCCCTCATCACGCCCTGGGTGGGCTGCCTCCGAGGCTGTTTCTGCCCAGGATCTCAACCGCCGCAGGCTCCAGTTTTGAAATGTCTACTTGAGTCGCTGTCTCGGGGCTGTTGGTTGAGCCGTTGGACAGAGGGCCGTCGGTTTCTACCAGCACGCTGACCCCGCCAATCCAAATCTCGAATTTACTCCTGCATTTCTTTCACCACCCATTCAGGGATACATTCGTTAAGATCTATTCGATATGGCGTGCAGTCCTGCTTATAGTTCATACCCCTGGCGCTTAATAGATGATCAACATTGACAACTAACTCCAGCTCCGGAAATTCAATGTATCTTGGAAACCACCCCCACCGCATGAAGATAGGGGAGATTTTAATTTTTCCCTCGTCAAGAACTTGCCCTATCATTTTCATGTAACCAATCTGACCTTCCACAGGGTAATTGTGGGCCTCAAGGCCTTCCAAGGAGGTGTCAGGTCTACGTCGGGCGACTTCAATCCAATCGGCCAAAGACAACCCAGCAGTGTAACGCTCCTTCATGAAGCTGGCAAGTGAAGGGGGGCCATATCCTGGGCTACCACAGGCATAGTAGACCAACCATCCGTTCTTATCAATAAACAACGGAGTCCTAGCATAAATATCAATACCACCAAATGTCGGCCAAAATCCTTTGTCTTTTCCTTCGTCGGCAACCACAAACCTCGCTTCAGCTATTCTATGCCGGCGTGCAAAGTTATCGACATCGAAGTTGATTCGATAATCAAAGCAAATTGATAAAATAGGAGCCGTCTTAGGGCTGGGAACGTGCCTCAAATAAATCGCATGCACAATGCCCAATCTAAATTGCTCTGGACCCGAGTGAACTTTTAGCGGTGTGCATGCCACGCCTGCCATAACAACCAATGAAGCAAGAGCCAGTCTCCACATATCAACGGCTTCGAATCGATTCAATCAACTGGTCTGCCGCACTCTGGCCTCCAGGAGTAAGTGGCCTGGTGAACATAATATTAGCCCAACCATGATTGACATTCATTTGTAAATTTGTATTCGCGCCATTGGGATTTCTCCATCGACCACCTGTATCCGCAATAGTGTCAGAAAAATCTGGCGCTGCAGGTGTCGCCTCGATATTGATCCAGTTATTTACCGTCGGAAAAGGTGGCGATCCGGGAAAAAATAAACTGGACTGTACTGGATCCAGTGTAATCAAGTTTTCGACAACGATAGGCGCACGACTGCCATCAGTGAACACCCTGCAATTGCGAGACAGCATAGCCGCCAGTTGTGCGCCGTTCCATCCGCCTCGGCTATGCCCCACAATATTGATCTGTTCATTCGGATTGTTTCTAACAATTTCCAATATTCTTGACAAACTCGAATTTATATTGTCGTAGCCAATAATCATTACTTCTTCATCCAAGCCTTCACTTCCTAGTCGAACGAAAAATCGATCTGCGACGCCCAGCAGCTCAGGGTGGTTACCCATAATTCTGGTTGGTCCGTATCCCAAAAACGAACTCTGATCACCCGCCCCACCAATAAAGATCGTTAACAACCCCCAAGGATCCACCGCCCCCAGAGGATCTCCATTGGCATACCCAAACGCATTGACCCCACCCCTGAGGCCGATCGGGTCGGGTGTGAGATAGCGCCCGGTCTCAGGCTCGTAGTACCGGTGCCAGTTGTAGTGCCAGCCGGTTTCCGCGTCTTCGTACTGCCCGGCAAAGCGCAGGTGGAACGCAAACGGCTTGTCAGGGCTTTCCGCTGCCTGCGCCGAGCCGATCCAGCTCTTTCCTTGTCTTGATCGATTCTGCGCGGTGATCTGGCTGCGCGGCAAGCCTTGGGCGCTGGCTCTGCCGAACACGTCGTAGCGCGCCAGCCAGACCACACGCTGTGTGTCGTCGGTAATCGCCTGCGGCGTGCCCAGGTGGTCGCCGTGGATCGCGAAGCGCCGGGTGCTCTGTGGTTGGGTGGCTTTCTTGTCTGGTGCGTATCCCCTCTCGCACAGGCTCATTTGCTTCATGACGTCACTGTCTCACATCGGGCGATGGGCCCTGAGGTTTTTGCAGGCCTCCCTAGTCCCCAATAGAAGTCAAAATGTGCTCATTGAAGTGAAACTGAATTTGATCATACCAAATCGCACCATCCTCCTCTTTGAGAATAACTTCACCGTTGCTTTTTGTGGATTCCGCAGCAGTCTTTAAGATAGCAAGAATCTCATCTTTACGCCTCCCTTTCATCTCCATTTCTAGCAATTCCAGAAGTTGCATTATGCTTCTTTGTTCAGACAATAAATCAGATTTAAGGTATGAAATAGTTAGCATCGAGTCTATTTTTTCATACCCCAGAAGTATTGTGGCAAGAATTAAAATAACGAGAATCAATAAATGAAAAATTTTCACAAACATCTCCGATTTAACGCCCTGCATTCACAGCCTCATTGGCAAATGTCCGGCAATGGTTCGAGCGAAATGGAACCCAGCTATATGCAGGCCTTTGTGTATTATTTGCGAAGCTCATAACATATTCATGCACGCGATCTTCATTCGCATCTTCATGACATGTCATTTCTACCCGGGTTTCTCGTCCTACATTTAGAGATAGCGCTTGCCGAAGTCGATCCCAAGAAATCTCACTTGGATTTCCATCTTCTGTGATCGAAAGATCTGGAACAGGGATTCTACGAACATTTCCTTCATCTGCGCTTAATCTATGACCAATAATTCCGCGTGAATTAGGAGAATACCGTCCATATTCATAGTAGCGAGTATTTCCAGCCCTATCATATGTAAGAACACCCGCATGGCCGCCAAGCCATGTAGTTGTTTGACCATCAGAATACTCAATTGGATAGTCCGGGAATAGCACATAACATGCAGCAAGTCCCCAAGGATCGACCGCTCCCAGCGGATCGCCTTCCACATACCCATAAGCATTGTCCCCGCCCCTGATGCCGATGGGGTCGGGTGTGAGGTATCGCCCCGTCTCAGGCTCGCAGTACCGATGCCAGTTGTAGTGCCAGCTGGTTTCCGTGTCTTCGTACTGCCCGGCAAAGCGCAGGTGGAACTCAAACGGCTTGTCAGGGGTTGACGCATGCGCCGTGCCGATCCAGTTACCGCTGTTTGAACCATTGTGAGCGGTGATCTGGCTGCGCGGCAAGCCTTGCGCCGTCGCTCTGCCGAACGCGTCGTAGCGCGCCAACCAGACCACGCGCTGTGTGTCGTCGGTAATCGCCTGCGGCGTGCCCAGGTGGTCGCCGTGGATCGCGAAGCGCCGGGTGCTCTGTGGTTGGGTGGCTTTCTTGTCCTGTGCGTAGCCGTACTCCAGCAAGGCCACCGGGCGCAGGTTGAGATAGATGTATCGGCGCTGCACCCGCCCGTGTTCATCGAGTTCGGCATCGAGCAACCCGCGGTGCCAAGTGTAGTAAGTGGTAGTGGCGCTTTGTTCGCTTTCTGCCCCGACCGTCTTGGCCACCCGTTGCCGCGCAACGTTGTAGGCGTAACGCGCCAGCAGCTGCCCGTTTTGTTCGATGGCCCCGATCTGGCCCAGCGCGTTGTAGTGCAGGGTTCTGGTGTGCGTATCGATTTCGATGCGAACGGGCTCACCCGCGCTGTTGTACTGGTAGCGCTTTTGCGTCTGGTCCTGGTTGTCTTGAACGCTCAGCAACCGGTCGCTTTGGGGCGCCAGCTCGAAGCTCAGTTGGCCCGCTGCGTCTGCTGGGGTCTGGGCGATGCGGTTGCCGTTGCGGTCGTAGTCAAAGCCCTGGGTCAGAGGGCCTTCCTGCACCTGCCTGAGCCGCCCGAAGGGGTCGTAGCGCAGTTGCTGTTCGCGGCCCTGGAGCGCAAGCGCTGCCGCCTGGGTCAGGCCGGGCCTTTGCAGCGCTTCGGGCGCCTCCAGCTTGAGCGTGCTCAGCTGCGCGTGTTGATTGAAGCCCAGTTCGGTCCGGAACGGCCCGTCGCTCCATCGGGTGAGCCGCCCTGCCTGGTCGTGCGTGCTGCTGACCTGTGCGCCGTTGGCGTGTTGGTAGCCTCTCAATCCCCGGCTGGTGCTGTGTTCAATCTCGGTGATGAGCTCTTGGGTGCCCTGCTCGGCCCAGACCCAGCGGATGATCTGTTCCCACCAGTGGCTGGCCGGCTCTTGCAGGTTCACCGCCTCGATGCGGCCCTGTGTGTTGTAGCGCTGGCTCAGCACCGCCCCCTCGGGCAGGTGGATGCGCGCAATGCGCCCGAACCCATCGCGCTGGTAGCGCGTGATCAGCTCGGGTAGCCACTCGGTGGTGTGGGTGTCCTGGCTCTGCCTGCGCAGGCTCAGGCGTTCTTCGATCAGTTGGCCGTTGGCGTTGTAGCCGAAGTGCTTGTCCTGCTGGCTCGATGTCTGGCGCACCAGCAGCGCGCCCTGGTAGTGCCAGTTCGTTTCCTCCTCGGCTTCGACGATGGCTTTGACCACCGCACTGGCGCTCTGCACATTCTGGCCGTCGCTGTTGGCATGGCGCAATTGAACAAGCCGGCCCAGCGCGCCGTAGCGTGCGCTGCTGTGGCGGCTGCTGTCCCAGCGCGCGGTCTGGCGGTCGGCTTCGTCGTAGGCGGCTCGGTGGGTCCCGCTGTCGGGGTGCTCGATGCGCACCGTGCGCCCGAAGTCGTCTTTCCACTGGCGGTGCATCGCGCCATGGGGCAGTTCAAGGCTGGCGCTGGCGTCACGCTGGTCGCGCTGCAGCCGGGTGGTGGCTTCGTTGCGCTGGACCTGCAGCAGGTGCTGCGCAGCATCGAAGCGCTCGGTCTGCTCCAGGCGGCCTTCGCCCTGCCCGCGTTGTGCCTCTCGCTGCGCACCCAGCGGGTCCCAGCGCAGGGTGGTCTGCACGCCCGTGGGTTCCTGGATGCGCACTTCGCGCAGGCCTTGCTCGTCCTGGGCGCCGTATTCGATCTGTTGCTGCCCCACCAGCACCTGGCCCTGGCCGTCTTGCCATTGGCTGGCCGTGGGGCGACCTTCGCTGTCGTGGCGGATTTCCCTGACTTCGCCGTCGGGCAGGGTATAGCGGATGGTGCCGCTGGCTTCGTCGTAGGCGACGCTGATCTGTGCGCCGTCGTTGCGCCGGTAGCGGCTCACACGGCCCCGGCTGTCGTGGCCGATGTCCACCTGGACACCGGCGCGGCGGACCTGGCTCACGCGCATGGCGTGTGCTGCCCAGCCCAGTTCGGTGCGCACGCCCAGCACGTCGGTGCGGGCCGTCACGCGGGCGCTGGGGTTGTCGCCCGATGCTTCGTGCTCGAAACGCTCGGTCAAACCCATGGGGTGGGTGATGGCCAGGAGGCGGTGGCCGCTCTCGTCCCATTGGTAGCGGGTGATGTCGCTGTCGGTGCTGTCGTTCTGTGGGCCGTTGGGCAAGGGGCCATCGGCCTGCACGAGCACGCTGTGCCCGCCGATGATCTCGTAGCGGTAGGTGCTGCTGCGCGTGATCGCCGTGGCGTTCATCTGCCCTGCACCATCGAGCGGGCTGAACCCACTTTCCTTGACTTCGGTGATCTGCCCGGCCGCGTTGTAGCTCAGCTCGATGCGGTGTTCCTGGCCCGCCACCACGCTGGGTCGCGCGATCAGCGTGGGGAGGTGCGGCCAGCGGGCATCGGCGTAGCTGCGTTCTTCGATCCGGTCTGTGCCAACCTCGCGCCCACCCTGGTAGCGGATGCGCTCGGTGCGCAGCACGCGCCCTTGCGGGTCCAGGGTGTCGTGGCGGCTACTCAGGGGTTGCGCCGTGCCTTGCACCTGCCCGTCTGCATCCACGCGCACCGGGCTGAGTTCGGTCACGCTGACCTGCCGCCCCAGGCTGTCGTGGCCATAGCGCACGTTGACCGGCCCGCAACTGCCGCAGCCCGCGCCCTGCACCAGCGTGAGCTGGCGCTGCCCGCCAAGCTCGATCTGCACCGCATGGCCCGTGGCGGCCTGGATGCGCACTTGCCGGCCCCGGGCGTCGAAGTGATGCTGCAGGCCGCTGCCATCGCGCAGCACGTAGGGGGTCTGGCCATTGGCCGGGTCGATGCCCAGTTGCACCGTGCCAGCGGCGCTGGCCCATGTGCTGCGTCCGTCCGCCTCGCTGTGCAGGTGATGCAGCAGCGTCTGGCTGCCATCGCCCGCGCGGTGCAGGATGCGGTCCTCAGGTCCCACCTGCCGTGGCTGCAGCGGTGAGCCAGCGGCGCTGACAAAGTACAGCCAGCCGTCGTAGCCCAGGCGCCAGCCCCGGCCCACCGGGTTGCTGGAGCCCGAGAAGTCGCTGTTGTAGTGCCGCACCAGTTCCAGCCCGAGCACGCCGGGCAGCGCGGGCACGTCTGCCTCGCGCTGGTATTTGTTGCCCGTCATCACGTTCAGCGGGTTGCCCGCTCTGGCGCAACCGGGATTGCCCGGGGTCAGACCGCCTGGCTGGCATCTCTGGGGCGAGCCGCCTCCGGGCAGGATGCTCACGCCTCCACCTGGCGCCGGGCTCTGACCTCCCGGCGGAAAGCTCTGCCCTTGCGCCCAGGTGCCACCGCTGCACAGCGCGAGCAGCAGGCCCAACCCTATTGCCAGGCTCTGGCTTCTCCGCTTCAGGCGCGCGCCAAGCCGCCCAACATCCACACGCCCAAAACTCAAACCCACGCCGACGCGGCGTTCACATCCCTGAACCATGCTGTTGTGCTCCCTGTTCGTCACGAACGCACGGGGGCGCCATCGATCCGAAGGGTGCTCACCGTGCGAGCGCGCAGTGTAGGTGCAAAGTTCTCATGCCAGCGAACGGCACCCTGTCAGAATTGACAGGGTGCCCGGACGGGCGCGGGAGTCCACAGGAAAGAAAGCCTGCTGGGCGGAGTGAAACAGGCAGCAAAAAGGCCCGCCGGGCGGGCCTGGGGTGGGGATAGCCAGGGGGAAAGCGCGAGCGAACGGTTCGGAACGCCGATCAGGCGACGGTGACCGCCGCGCCGCCGCCGCGCAGGGCGATCGCGCCGATCTGATACACCGTCTCGCCCAGTTCGCGCAGCGTGGCGGCGCAGGCATCTGCTTCTTCCGCCGCGATCACCACCACCATGCCGATGCCGTTGTTGAAGGTGCGGTTCATCTCGATGTCGTCGATGCCGGCGGTCTTCTGCAGCCAGGCGAACAGCTCGGTCTGCGGCCAACTGCCCTTCTGGAGGTGCGCCGCCGTGCCTGCGGGCAGCACGCGGGGAATGTTCTCCAGCAGGCCGCCGCCGGTGATGTGGGCCAGGGCCTTGATGGGGTGGGCGGCCAGCGCGGCCAACACGTTCTTCACGTAGAGCCGGGTCGGCTTCATGATGGCTTCGCGAAACGGCAGGCCGTCCAGCGTGGCCGGCAGGTCCGCGCCGGCGCGGTCGATGCACTTGCGCACCAGCGAGAAACCGTTGGAATGCACGCCGTGCGAGGCTAGGCCCAGCACCACGTCGCCGGGCTTCACGCTCTGGCCGGTCAGGATCTTCGATTTTTCGACCGCACCGACGCAAAAGCCGGCCAGATCGTATTCGCCCGCCGGGTACATGCCGGGCATTTCGGCCGTTTCGCCGCCGATCAGGGCGCAGCCGCTGAGTTCGCAGCCCTTGGCGATGCCGCCGACCACGGCGGCGGCGGTGTCCACGTTGAGCTTGCCGCAGGCGAAATAGTCCAGAAAGAACAGCGGCTCGGCGCCTTGCACCAGCACGTCGTTCACGCTCATGCCCACCAGGTCGATGCCCACGGTGTCGTGCATGTTCCACTCGAAGGCCAGCTTGAGCTTGGTGCCCACGCCGTCGGTGCCGCTGACCAGCACCGGCTCCCGGTAGCGCTTGGGCACCTCGAACAGCGCGCCGAAGCCGCCGATGCCGGCCATCACGCCCTCGCGCAGGGTTTTCCTGGCCAGCGGCTTGATGCGCTCGACGAGCGCGTCGCCGGCGTCGATGTCGACGCCGGCGTCCTTGTAGGAGAGAGGGGTGGTGGTGGTCATGTGGGCAGGAACGGCGCAGGCCGCGAGGGTCGGAAAACAGGAAGAAACCGCGGCCCGCAGCGCCGGCACGCGGCCTCTTGGCGAAGACGGCGTCCGTCGCCCGAGGTATTTGGCGCCGGGGATGGGGCGCGGACTAGAATTTGCGATGGATTTTAAGGGTTTGCCCTGCGCTGCCCGAATCGCCCCATGACCTTCATCCCTACCCAGATCCACAACCGCGCCGCCGCCTCGGCCGCGATCGCCACCGCGAACTGGCTGCCGCTGGCGGCGGCGCGATCCGGCAATGGCGGTCCAGCGTGAGCCAGGCACCGACGCCGATGAAGCAGATGGCACTGGACATCGGCCTGGCGCCGGTGCCCACGCTGGCCAATTTCGTGATCGTGGGCAACGAGGCCGCGCTCGAGCACCTGCGCCTGTGGGCGGGCAATCCGCTGCGTTCGCCGGTGCCCACCTACCTCTGGGGCGAGGGGGGCAGCGGCAAGTCGCACCTGTTGCGCGGTGTGCGCGAGGCCTTGCGCGAGCAGGGCGGCCGCGTGGGCTGGATCGACGCCGCCACGCTGCATCCGGCCGAGTACGACGAGCACTGGGACGCGGTGCTGCTGGATGACTGCCATCTCTACACCGCCGAACAGCAGGCGGCCGCCTTCAACTGGTTCGTCAATGCCCAGAACCCTGCGCACGGCCCGGCCCGCTGGGTGCTGGCCGCGGCCGACCGCCCGCCGGCCGACCTGCGATTGCGGGAAGACCTGCGCACCCGCCTGGGCTGGGGCCATGTGTTCCAGTTGCGTGCGCTGGGCGAAGCCGAGTGCCGTTCGGTGCTGCGCCGCGCGGCGGACGAGCGCGGCGTTTTTCTTGGCGACGAGGTGATGGATTTCATGCTCACCCGCTTCGCGCGCGACCTCTCCAGCCTGATGCTGCTGCTGGAACAGCTCGACGGCTATGCCCTGCGCACCCAGCGCGCCATCACCATTCCGCTGATCAAATCCATGCTCGAGAACGAATGACATCACCTATCCCGACCGTTCCCAAGGACGGCACAGCGAACGCCAGCGGCATCCGCCTGGCCCTTTTCGATCTCGATCACACCCTGATTCCCCTGGACTCCGATCACGCCTGGGGCGCGTTCACCGTGTCGCTGGGCTGGCGCGATGCCCACACCTTCTCGCAGGCCAACGACCGTTTCTACGCCGCGTACAAGGCCGGCACGCTGGACATCCACGAGTACGTGCGCTTTGCCATCGCCTCGGTGCGCGAGCAGGGCATGGCCACCGCGCACCAGGCCCACGAGCGCTTCATGCAGCAGGTGATCCGTCCCGCCATGGGCGAGGCCGCGCTGGCGGCGGTGCGGGCCCACCAGGCCGAGGGCGATGCGGTCGTGATCGTCACGGCCACCAACGAGTTCGTGACGCGCCCCATCGCCAGCGCCTTCGGGGTGGACGAACTCATCGCCATCGAACTGGAGCGCGACGCGGCAGGAGTGCCCACCGGAAACATCCGGGGCGTTCCCTCGTTTCGCGAGGGCAAGGTCGCCCGTGTGGAACAATGGCTGGCTGCGCGCGGCCTGGATTGGGCCAGCGTGACGCACAGCACCTTCTACAGCGACTCCATCAACGACCTGCCGCTGCTGGAGAAAGTGCACGAGCCCGTGGCGACCAACCCGGACGACCGGCTCCGCGCCATTGCCCTCGAGCGGGGCTGGCGCATATTGAACCTATTCGAATGATCAAGAAATTCATCAACAGGCTACTGGGCAAGGCCGATGGCGCGCCGGCCCGCCGCGCCAGTCCCTTCGGCAAGCGCGAAAACGTGCCGGTGCAGGTGCACGGCATCGACCCCCAGCTCGTGGACCAGCGCGCGCTGGACGTGGTGCACACGCTCAAGCAGGCCGGTTTCGAGGCCTACATCGTGGGCGGCGCGGTGCGCGACCTGCTGCTGGGCCTGCGCCCCAAGGACTTCGACGTGGCCACCAGCGCCACGCCCGAGCAGGTCAAGGGACTCTTTCGCCGCGCCTTCA
>CAZFOT010000021.1:248-25045 GCA_964520365.1 uncultured Hydrogenophaga sp. | reverse complement strand
GGGGAGAGCGCGCCCCACGATCACGCTCATGGCGTAATCGAGGTAGCTGCGGCGCATCTCCTCTTCCAGGCTGATGGGCAGGGTCTCTTTGGCGAACTGTGTCATGGGCTGGGTCGGGTGTGCGGAATGAGGCCAAAAGGCAACCTGTCATTTTAGGGTGCTCGCTCGACCCGCCATGATCCGCGCGTGTGTTGCGGTTCAACAACGATTGGGCTCGCGCAGCCAAAAGTGGTTACAACCGGTCCCCCATGCGTCGCAATAGCGCTTGCAGGCTTGTGGCACAATGAATTCAACGCTTTGAGTGGTGGTCACTTCAAGCGTCATTTTCTGTAACGCAGCATGTCTGCGGCTCACCAAGAGGAAAACCATGAAAAAGCTGAATAAAGTGGCAATGCTGTTCGCAACCGCCGCCATGGCAACGGTCGCGGGTGCCCAAACCGTGGACAACTGGCGCGCGGCAGATGGAACCGTCTGGAAAAACGGGACCAACGAGCTTTGCTGGCGCGATGCCGGATGGACGCCTGCCACTGCAGCCGAAGGTTGCGACGGCGCCATCGTGCCCGCAGCACCTGCTCCCGCTCCGGCGCCCGCACCTGCCGCAGCGCCTGCTCCGGCACCTGCCGCAGCGCCCGCACCCGCTCCGGCGCCCGCCCCGGCAGCCGCCAAGGTCACGTACGCAGCCGACGCCTTCTTCGACTTCGACAAGGCCGTGCTCAAGCCCGAAGGCAAGGCCAAGCTGGACGACCTCGCAGGCAAGGTCGGCGGCATCAACCTGGAAGTGGTGATCGCCGTGGGCCACACCGACTCCACCGGCCCTGCCGGTTACAACCAGTCCCTGTCGGTCCGCCGTGCGGAAGCCGTCAAGGCCTACCTGGTGAGCAAGGGCATCGAGAGCAACCGCATCTACACCGAAGGTAAAGGCCTGACCCAGCCGGTCGCTGACAACAGCACCCGCGAAGGCCGCGCGAAGAACCGCCGCGTGGAAGTGGAAGTGGTGGGCACCCGCTCCAACTGATCCCCGGGTCATCCACAAAAAAACCGCGCTTCGGCGCGGTTTTTTTTCACCCTGACGATAATCCGCCCATGAATCCGAACATCAATGCCGACCCGGCGGAACTGGCCAAATTCTCAGACCTCGCGCACCGCTGGTGGGACACCGAAAGCGAATTCCGCCCACTGCATCAGATCAACCCCCTGAGGCTGAACTGGATCGACGGGCTTGCGGGCCTTGCGGGCAGACAGGTGCTCGACGTGGGCTGCGGGGGCGGCATCCTGGCGGATGCCATGGCCCGCAAAGGCGCGCAGGTGACCGGGATCGACCTGTCCACCAAAGCCCTGCGCGTCGCGCAACTGCATGCCTTGGAGGCGTCCACCGCCAACGTCCGCTACGAGGAGGTCAGCGCCGAGGACCTTGCCCGGGATCGCCCGGCGTCGTTCGACATCGTGACCTGCATGGAAATGCTGGAGCACGTGCCGGACCCGTCGTCCGTGGTCAAGGCCTGCCATGCGCTGGTCAAGCCCGGCGGCTGGGTTTTTTTCTCCACCATCAACCGCAACCCCAAGTCGTTCCTGCTCGCGATCGTCGGCGCGGAATACGTGCTGGGCATGCTGCCCCGGGGCACGCACGAATACGCCAAGCTGATCCGTCCCAGCGAACTGGCCAGCTATTGCCGGCAGGCGGGGCTGGAGCTTGAGCAGTCCCGGGGGTTGGAGCACAACCCACTGACGGGTCGCTACTGGCTCAGCGGCGACACCAGCGTCAACTACATGATCGCCACCCGAAGAGCATGAGGCTCATCGATCCTGTTCGAGGTATCAGGGCGGTCCTGTTCGACCTTGATGGAACGCTGATCGACAGCGCTCCCGATCTCGGCGCGGCGGCCGATCTCATGCGCACCCGCAGGGGATTGCCGTCGCTTCCGGCGGAGCGGTACCGCCCGCATGCTGGTTCCGGCGCTCGCGGCATGCTGCAAGTGGCGCTCGGCGCGCTGCCGGACCATCCCGGCTATGGCGAATTGAAGCAGGAGTTCCTGGGTCTCTACGAGACATGCATGTTCGATCGCACGCGGCCTTTCGCCGAAGTCGCCGAGCTGTTGCGCACACTGGAGACGCGGGGTTTTTCCTGGGGCGTCGTCACCAACAAGGCGGAGCGCTTCACCAAGCCCTTGACGGCATCCATGCCCATGTTCGCGACGGCTGGCGCGATCGTGGGAGGCGACACCACGCCATTCGCGAAACCTCACCCGGCGCCTCTGCTGGAAGCCGCTCGCCGGCTTTCGCTGCCCCCGAGCCAGTGCATGTACGTCGGCGACGACGAACGGGACATCGTGGCGGGCCGAGCCGCCGGCATGCACACGGTGGCCGCAAGGTACGGCTACCTCGGCCATGAGGCGGCAGTTTCGAGCTGGGGCGCGAACGCCGAGGTGAGCCATCCGCTCGAAGTCTTGAAACTGCTCGCTTTGCCTTAAACTATGCCACTCAGGGGCTGCACTGGTTTCGACGTGGGTTCGGACACGCAGCAGGGCATGTCGAGGTTCTGTCACCTCGTTAATCCGCAGAAAAAAACTAACTGCAAACGACGAACGTTTCGCACTCGCTGCTTAATTGCCAGTGAGCTTTGCAACAGCAGGCCTATGGGCTGGGCAAGGGTTCTGACGGCGCAAGCTGCCAGGGTCCAGGCTGCAAAGATAATTCAATAGGCTGGTTGCGCGTCGGGTAACTTGGCGCGCAATGAGATTCAAGGTTGCTGGCGTCTTGCATAGCGTGCCACTGCGCGATGCGGGAAGCGAGACCCAAATCAGATGGCTACACATGTAGAACTGCGCGGATAAGGCTTGCGGACGGGGGTTCAAATCCCCCCAGCTCCACCATAAAGTCGATCAAGGGCATGCACCCGCATACGGTGCATGCCCTTTTTCATTGGAGAATCAAGGCGTTTTGGTGCAGGGCCATCCATACGCATCCACCCCAAGCCAGCCGGTCTAGGGGGTACAAATGGGGGTACATACCCCCTTTCGTCCGCAAATGGTGGTGCTTGTACCCCCACTTTCTGAGGGACGCCCCCCATGCTGACCGATCTGCAGTGCAAGAGCGCTACCTGTCCACCCGACAAGAAGCACGCCCGCTTCTATGACTCCGGGGGGATGTATCTGCAAGTGAGCCCGGCCGGCTCCAAGCGCTGGTTCTGGAAGTACCGCATTGGCGACAAGGAAAAGCAGCTGGCCCTTGGCAGCTATCCGGCCGTGGGGTTGATGGCTGCCCGCAAGGCCAGGGACGCGGCCAAGGTGCTCAAGGACTCCGGGCAAGACCCCGTGTCCGCCCGCCAGGTTGAGCGCAACCCGCCGCCGCCTGTTCCCGATGGTGGCGACAGCTTCCGCCTGGTGGCCCTGGAGTGGTACCGCATCAAGTCCGGCCAGTGGAGCGACGTTCACGCCGAACGCATGCACCGCCAGTTCGAACGCGACCTGTTCCCCTGGATCGGTGACAGGGGAATTGCCAGCATCACCCGCGTCGAGCTGCTGGCCTGCCTTCGCAAGATCGAGGAGCGTGGCGCCATCGAGACCGCCGACCGGGCGTTGATGCTGTGCGGCCAGGTGTGGCGCTACGCCATGGCCACCGGCCGCACCGACAAGGATGTGACCATCGGCATCAAGGATGCGCTCACGCCCTACCGTGGCAAGCACTTCGCAGCTATCACGGAGCCCGCTGACCTGGGCACTCTGTTGCGAGCCATCCAAGCCTATCGGGGCGGTCCCATCGTGCGCGCCGCCCTGCAGCTCGCGCCCATGCTGTTCCAGCGCCCGGGCGAGCTGCGCGGCGCCGCCTGGGAGGAAATGGACCTGGACGGCGCGCTGTGGACGATCCCCGCCATGCGGATGAAGCGGAACAAGGAAGGGAAGGAGCACGGGGAAGCACACCTGGTGCCTCTGCCTCGCCAGGCCGTGGAGATCCTGCGCGAGTTGCACCGCTACACCGGACACCATGCGCTGGTGTTCCCTGGGGAGCGGAGCAGGGGGCGACCCATATCCGAAAACTCGGTGCGCACGGCCCTGATCTCCATGGGCTACACGCCCGACAAACAGACCTGGCACGGCTTCCGGGCGACGGCCCGCACCATGCTGGCGGAGCGCCTGGAGTTCGACCCGCTAGTGATCGAGGCGCAGCTCGCGCACGGGGTGCGCGATGCCAACGGCCGGGCCTACAACCGCACCACCTACCTGGCCCAGCGCACAGCGATGATGCAGGCGTGGGCGGACTACCTGGACAAGCTCAAGGCCGGCGCCGACGTGGTGAAGATGGTCCGTCGCGCCCGTTGAACAGCCCGGCCGCAGTCCTTCGGCGGTGATTTTTCTGGAGAACAACCGGGGCACCGGGGCAAAACCGCAGAAAGTGAGGATTTATGCGGGTTTCTGGCGGGGCAGGGTACCGGGGCAAGACCGGGGCAGAACCGGGGCGAAATAGGGGCAAACATAGAAGGAAGAGGGAGAAGCTCACTCATTGGAGGAGAGTTTCCAGCCTCTTTTCTGACTTCACTAGATGCCCTCGCACCGCATTGGAAGGCTGTGCAACAGCGCGGAAAAAAGAAACCCTCCGCCACCCCTGTTTCCAGCCGAAGCGCAGCGAATCGGGCACCGTCGCACGGCCCGGACACGTGTCCACTCGGTTTCTTCAATGCCAGAATGGCAACAGGAGGAAAAGCGATATGCCAGCGGAAACCTGTCTCAAGTGTGGCCACGTCAACCCGCATGCCACCGGATCAGAAACAGAGGCCTGTCCCCAGTGCGGCGCGATCTACTCGCGTGTGAAGGCGGCTGCGGCTGCTGGCAAGCCGGTGCGGCCCTCGCGAGCTGTTGACTCAGGTTTCCAGCAGGCCACTGAAGCGCCTGCGCCACCGCCAAGAAAGCCATCGCCTCCCGCCCAGCGCAAACCCTTTTCAAGGGTGCGCTATGTTGAGTCGCTGCGCGGTGACACCAACTATCCGGCGTTCAGGACAGTGGTGCGTTTTGGTCTGTTCTTCGGCTACTTGCTGGCCGTGTGCGCGTTGATCGGTGGCGCCATTACTGCGTTCAGAACGGAAGGCACTTTCTGGCACCTCTTGATCGGGGCCGGCGCTGGGGCCTTGCTCTACCTGCTGACGCGCCTTTGGTTCGAGCTGACGGTGATGATCGTTGACATTGCCGACGCCAGCGTGAGGACGGCTGAGAACAGCGAGCCCAAGACGGGCAGTTGAAGGCTGTTGACAGCGGCGCCGGCCAGCGTCTATAGTCCGCGCAACCCGAAAGGGCCGGTGCTTCAAAACACCTCGGATAAGCGGTGCAACCTCCCCGATAGTGAGGTTTTGTCACGTCTGAACACTTGGGTCGCTGCCCCTGCAGCGCCCGCCGAATAGGCCTCCCGGCCTGTTCAAGGTTTTGGGCGGGATGGCCTCAGTGGCAACACCTGGCGCACGGCTTATCCCGTGTTTTGAACATCCCGTCCACCCGATCCGCTTCAAAACGGCGCGGGTGGTTTCAAGTCTCGATAAGGAGCATGAAGCCATGACCACGGTCATCACCCTGGCCAGCCGCCGCGCTGCGCCCACCGCCTCCCCTGCCTCGCTGGAAACCATCCAGCTCCACGCCCAAGCGCACAACGCGCTGTCCACGGCGCTGCACTACCTGTCGCAGCCCGACTGCACCCCCGAGCAGCTGCAGACTGCTACGGCCCGCGCTGTGCGCGGTGCCACGCTGTTGAAGCGCGCCAGCGCTGCCGCTACCATCAACCGCACGGAGGGCTGAGCCATGGACAAGATCGTCAACCTGCAGGCCAATGGAAAACCTGTTGACCTGACCCCTCCGGCGGTTGGGAACTGGCGGCAACAGGCCGGCGCGGCGCCTGTGCTGATCGTCAACCCCCTGGCCACGCTCCACCAGCGCACCGCGCTGGCCTGGGTGACCGCCAGCGACACCCTGAGCATTCTCGAAGCCAGCCACGCAGCCCACGGCAACGACCCTGGCAACGACCGCGCCATGCTGTCCGTGGTCATCGAGCGCATGCACCAGCTCGAACGCTTGCTGAACGATATGGGCGACCGCACCGCCGCTCTGGAAGGCGGTGCAGCATGAGCACTGAACACGCATTGCAGCACGCCAATTCCGTCGCGGTCAAGGCAAGGAACCACCCAAACATTGACGAACTGCGCAGCACGCTGACGCTGGTGGACAACATTTCCCAAGACGCCTTCAAACGCATCAAGGCACTGTGCGCAGTGACTTTGCTTGCCATGGAGCAACGGGATCACCCGCTTGACATGGAGCACGTGGCTCAGGTCTTGACGCAGATCGAACAGGCTTCTGACGAGGCAGAAGGCATCATCAATCACACGGCTGAAAACCACGGTTGCCAGTACGAGGACGAGCGGTGGGTCAGGCGTGTAAATGCGCGCCGTGCTTGGCGCGACCAGGATGGCCGGGGGGCGTTATGAGCACGAAGAAGACTCAACCCGAGGCGCTAACCCCGCGCCAGGTGACCATGGTGTTTGCTGAGATCGCATCTACCGCCAGCGCCTTGGATGCCGTGCTGGGCATCCTGGAAGTGGACGGAGCGAACGACGACAGCGAACGCGAAGCGTTGACCACGGCGGCCGTGATCATCAACAAGCGCATTGGCCTGCTGGCTGAGCTGTACGGCGAGCGCTGTGGGGAGCTGCGTCCCATCCTGGTCAAAGGTGTGGACGACTGGTTGATGCCCGAGCGCTTCAAGGAAGCCGTCAACGCCTGAAGTCAGTCAATGCCGGCGCCGGAATTCGATCAACTCAGCCAGGCGGTCCGCGATAAGCTGTCCCGTCTGCTGGGTGATCCTGCCATGGCGCTGCGCTTTTGGGATGAAGCTGTGCGTCCGATGGTTGATGGTTTCGACAAATACGCTGTAAGGCCCGGTGCCGTTTTCGCGCGTAGGTCACACATCAGGCACGGTACCGCTCTTGAGCAACACATGCATGAGGTAGCGAAAACGGCTAAGGCGTTGCGCGAGCTGTTAGACGACGACACGCTGATGCAACTTGTTGTGCCACCTTCACCAGTCTTCTGGTCAGATGACTTTGAGGGCAGGCAAGACAGAAACATCCGCCGTGTTCGTGACCTTCGCCAGCTGCTCGATGAGATCGTGAGCGAGATCGAGATACCGAGGGTCGACCAAGTCACCGGTGCGGTTTCGCATCTTGCTGAGTGGGGGCGGGCTTCTGCGACAGACCGGGCGCCAGGGAGGAAGTACGAATCGGCGCCTATGGTTCACCGCCTGGAGTACTTTCTGGCCGCTTCCGTCTTTCGCTGGCTCGGTTCGTATGAGGACTTGAGCGTGAAACCGGCGACCCTTCTGGATGCTGTGTTTTCGGCCCTGCAGATTGGTGCCAACCAAGATGCCTTTGCGGGTCGTGGGTCAACTCTGTCCGCAGCTCAAGCGATCCGCGATGCCAGGGCGCGCAAGCTAATCCCATAGCGCATACACCCGCACTTGTCTAGTGCGGCGTCACTCCGAAACGAGCCCTTCGCCGCCATGGCTTGAGGTTCCGTTTTTTCGCACAGTCCGGCCAATGCAAAAGCATGCCGCGGTGTGCATGCACATGCATTCAACGGAGTCAGCTATGCAACTTGCAACCAGCAGTCCGCCGGCAACACCGGCGATCCCGGATCGGCTGTTGCCGACCGATGAAACCTGTTCCCGCGTCGGCGGCGTGTCCAAGTCCACGCTGCTGGCCTGGGTTCGGGAAGGCACTTTCCCCGCGCCGATCCCCTTGACCCCTGGAGGGACTCGCGTGGCGTTCCTCGAATCGCAGGTGAATGCCTGGATTCAACAGCGTGCACAGGTGGCCGCGCAGCTGGGGGCGGCCGGCCGAGCCAAGAGCCCGAACCCGCGTGCGAGGGCCCCCCAATGACCTGGAACGGACCTCACCCCCAGCCCAGCGAGGAAAAGATCGCCTCGATGGTTCTGGAGTTCGCGAAGAAGCGCTTCTTCATTCGCACCTTTGACCGTGACGACCCGCTGTGGCGGTGTGCCCTGGTGTTTCCGAAGCTGGGCAAGCACGTGTACGTCGAGCTGATGCCTTCGCTAGCCCTTCGCGTAAGGGACACCAGCACGGGCGAGATCCTGGCGCAGTCCATGCCGGGCGACTTCGACACCCTGGACGTTTCCGCGCCAGCGGTCGAGGCGATGTTTCAAACATGGCAGGCCGCTCGTGCACAGACGACATGCGGGCAGGAAGGCGGTGGCGAATGAACAGAGCGCAATCCAGATCACATGGAAAGGGGCGGCCAGTCCCTGCGCTGTGCCAGGGGCCGCGCTACTTCGATCCGAGCACGTTGACCGAGGAAGAGGCGGGCGATCTGTGGACACGCTGCATGGCCGCGATAGCTGCGGGCCAGAGAGAACGCCGGGTGCCGGGTCTCATCCGCGTGCGGCACAGGCCTGCTGAGCTGATCACGCTCTATGGCCGAACCGGCCGGCTTGAGCGCTTCTGGCTGCGCACTTTGGCGTTCAACCACCTGGTGATCGTCGGCAACCGTGACGGCCTTCTGCCTCTTGACGTGGTGTCCATCCATGGATGAGCAACAGAAAGCCTCAATAGACGCCATCGTGGCCTATCACTCCGATCTGCTGGCGCAGGCGCTCAAGGCGCGCGAGCGGTACGAGGCCACCGGGGAGCTGACGCCGAAAAGCGAGGCCCCGCACCTGATTGCTGCTTGGCACGCAGCAGCCGCAGCTGTGAAGTACGCCAAGCAGTTGACCCCCAAGGTCAGCGACTTACCAAAGCGCTTCGAGTGGATCGGCCAGGACTTTCTGTTGGTGTTCACACCCCACAAGACGGTCGAGATCGCCACGAACAACCCGCTCAACAGCATCAATCTTTGCTACGGCATCGAAGGCTGGGTGGACCCGCAGCGGGTCACGCCCCTTCGGGCTGTGGCTGCCAATCCAACCAACAAACCCAACCCGACATGAACACCCCTCAAACGAACACACCCACCCAGGGCCATGCATACGCCCTGGAGACGCTGTTTCCGGGCGGCATGGCTGCCATGGACGCGGCAGGCGTCCGCGCCACCCTCGACGAATACATGGTGCGCAGTGCGAACTACACCGGCCCCATGGAGGCGATCAAGGCCACCGCCGGTCCGAGGTTCGGTCAGAGCGCCGATGGCCTGCTCTATCAGCTGTTGGCCGGCGGCGTGGCCCGAATTGAATGGGACGGTCCGATGCTGCAGCGCCCTGGCTTTCTGGCCCGCCTGTTTCTTGGTGCAGTGGACACGGCGGAGATCGCTGCGGCGGTTCAGGCGGCCGCAAGTGATCCAGCAGTGCGCTCCATCCTTCTGGTGGTCAACAGTCCGGGCGGTGCGGTGCCCGGCGTTGCGGAACTTGCGGACGTCGTTGCCGAAGCCACACGCACAAAGCCGGTGGTCGCCGTGACCGAGGGTCTGCTGGCCAGCGCTGCCTATTGGGCCGTCAGCGGTGCCAGTTCGGTCTATGGCAGCGGCCCGACCGTGCAGGTCGGCAGCGTGGGAGTGGCGAGCGTGCACACCTATTCGCCGCGCTCTGATGGTTCTGTGGTGACCGAGATCACTGCCGGCAAGTTCAAGAGGATGGCCAGTGCCGCCCAACCCTTGAGCGGCGATGGAAAGGCCTATCTGCAGGAAATGGTCGATTACCTGGCTTCGGTGTTCATCAATGGCGTAGCCAAAGGCCGCAACCTGTCCCCGTCTGCCGTGGCTGCTCAAGAGGCCCGCGTCTACATCGGCCAGCAGGCAGTGGACGCTGGGCTGCTGGACGGCTTTGCCACGGCCAGCGCCCTGGAAAAGCAGTTGGCTGCGGACCCGTCGCGGTTCATGCGCCGCAAGGCAAGTGGTGGCGCATCGGGCGCACCGGCTCGCGCCAGCGCGGCCACCACCTGGCCGCCCAAGTTGCAGCCAGTGGCGTCGGTGGCCTCTCCCGAGTCGATGCTTGAGCAGACGGGCCAGGCCGAAGAAGACATGCGGGCAGAAGCGGCAGAGGTTGTGCGCCTGCACCGGCTGCGCACCGGCCGCATGCCCGCTGTCATGAACTGGAAGGGCTGGGAGCGCGCAGGCGCTGCGCGCGCACAGAAAGACGGCTGCACCCTGGTCGAGGGCATCAAGCGCGAGGGGTATCTGCACCCCTATGTAAGCCTCCCCGACTCCCCCAAGCGCGGTGCGGCAGGCGTCAAGCCATCGCTGCAACTCTCCAAACAGCAGCAGGCCGAACGCGCCGCCGCGTGGGCGCAGTTCAAGGGCATCGGCGTTGTCGAGGCCTTCAAGTGGCTCGGGGTTCGCTTCTGACCCCCACGCATTCCCGTTTCCCAACCCAACGAAAGAACACCATGAACCTCAAGTCCCTATTTGGCCTGAAGGCCGCTTCCGATGTGTCCCCCGAGCTGCAGGCCATGGCCGAGCGTGTATCCACTGCGGCCGGCTGCGAAGCGCTCGCGGAGGAGCTGGAACAGCAGTTGTCCCAAAACGCTGCGGGCGGCATCCCCCGCAGCAGCGTGTTGCGTCGTAAGCTGGCCGAGCTGGCGCGGCTGCGCAAGGCCCACGCGATCGCACAAGATCGGGTGCGCGTGGCAGCTGTGGTCAAGCGCGACCAGGACACCGCCAGCAAGGCCCTGAAGGCAGCCGAGGCCAGGCTGAAGGCGGTGAAGGAGGAGGCGGCCAACGCGGCGGCCGCGCTGGCTGTCCGGACTGCCGAAGTTGATCGCATGAAGCAAGACCTCGCCGAACTGTATGCGGCTGCAGACAAGGCCGTCGAGATCGCCCGCAAGGGCTTCGCCGATGCGGTGGCAGCGGATGATGTGAGCGCAGAGGGCGAGGCCGCAGCGTTCGCCGCGGTGAAGAATGCGCAGGCGCACCGCGAGACCTGCGGCGATCTTCAGACCGCGCGCATCAAGAGCCGCGAGGCTGGTCTCTCAGACCTCCAGCGAGCGAGTGCCAGCGCTTCTGGCGCCATCGCACAGGCGCAGGACGATTTGAGCTTGGCACGCCTTCAGCTGGCGCGGGTCGAGTACGACCAGGCGGCCCAATCGATGGTTGATGCCTACATCAAGCAGCTGTCTCTGAGCTCCTTCGGCAGCGACGGCAGGGCCTTCAAAGGGAGCGCGATTCACGAACTCGATCTGACGTTTGCATCCGCCGAGCGGGCGGTGCTGGGCTCGCAGCTGATCGGCGAAAGCGGGCGGGTGCGTGGCTATGTCCTGGCGGACATGGCTACGGCGCTGAAACCGGCAGACCTTGCGCTGCTGACCGCACAAGAGCAGGCCAGCGCTCCCGAGCCGCCGGCGGCACTTCCAAACCCATTCGACTTCGCCCCGGGTTCTGTGGAGTTCGATAACGCGCAGCTGGCAGTGAAGCGTGCACAGATGGGGGACAAGGCCTTCGAGGCTTCGCTCAGAGACGACCAGAGCCATCCCCTGCGCTTGTCGTTTTGACTGAACAAGGGCCGGCCTCGCGTCGGCCACTTCGTTCCCAGCGCGGTCGTCCGCGCTGACCGACAACCACCAGTCCAAGGGCTCCCATGGCCACCAGCAACCAAAAAATCAGATACGACCTGGAGGCAGCAGTCTCTGGGGAACAAGACGTCGCAGCACTGGCCCGCCAGCTCGAAGGCCTTGCCGACACCCTGGAGGGCGACCTCAAGATTCAGGCGCAGGAAAGCGCCAAGGCACTGCGCGAGCTGGGCGCCAAGCAGGGCGCGGTCGAGAGCTTCACCAAACTCAAGGGTGAGGCCGGCGAAGCCGCTGCCCGGCTGAAGGAGGCGCAGGAAGCGGCCCAGAAGCTGGGGCGCGAAATGGCGGCCAGCGGTGCGCCGACACGGGCACAAGCTGGCCAGCTGGAAAAGCTGCGCGACACGGTACGCACAGCGAAAGCCGAGCTGCAGAGCAAGACAGTCGCGCTCGATCAGTCGCGCGCGGCGCTGAACCGCTACGGCATCGGCACCAGCAACCTGGCGCAGAGCGAGCGGAACCTCAGGGCCGCCATCGCCGGCGCACGCTCCGAGGTGGCGCAACTGGTGCCCACCTACACCGCAGCGGGCAAGGCGGTCGAGGTGGCCAGCAGCCGCACGGCCGGGCTGTCCCAGCAGCTGATGACCCTGCGCAACATCGCGGGCGCCGCGCTGGGAGGAACCCTGGTCGGGTCGCTGGCCAAAGACCTGGCGGACGTGGCAGACGGCTATGACAACCTGAGCGCACGCATCAAGCTCGCCACGGGCGAAGGCCAAGCCTTCGAGTCCGCCCTGTCCGAAGTGCAGCGGGTGGCCCTGGAGACCAACAGCGACCTGGACGCGACCGGCACCCTGTTTGCGCGCCTGGCCGATGCCGGCCGCAGCGCTGGCCAGAGCGCCCAGGAGGCGCAGGCCGATGCGCTGGGCCTGACGCAAACCATCAACGAAGCCATTCAGGTTTCCGGCGCCAGTTCGCAAGCCGCGCAAGCGGCCGTCACGCAGTTGATCCAAGGCTTGAACGCCGGGGTGCTGCGCGGGGAAGAGTTCAACAGCGTGGTTGAGCAGTCGCCACGCCTGGCCAAGGCCATGGCCGATGGCCTGGGCGTCACCATCGGCCAGTTGCGCAACATGGCGCAGGCCGGGCAGCTGACCGCAACGGTGGTGCGCGATGCACTGCGGGGGCAGGCTGAGGCGGTGCGGTCCGAGTTCGAGCAACTCCCGCCGACCGTGGGCCGCGCCCTGGAGAACCTGAACACGGCATGGACCGTGTACGTGGGCGAGGTCAACAAGGCCACCGGGGCGAGCAAGATCGCCGCCGAAGCCATCAAGGCGCTGGCGGACAACCTCGATACCGTGGTGGGGTTGTTGATCGACCTTGGGCAGGCGGCGGCCGCGTTCGCAGCGCTGCGCCTGGCTCAGCAGTTCCTTGGCATCGGCGCTGCGGCCACCACCTCAGCGGCCGCCATCGCAGCCAACGCGACAGCCCTCACAGCGGCCAGCACCGCAGGCACAGGCGCTGCAGCCGGCGCCGGTCGCTTCGCAGCGGCCCTCAGCAGCATCAAGACGTTCGGTCTGCTGGCGGTGCTGACCAACCTTGAAGATATCGGGGTGGCCATCGGCGAGGGCATCGCCAAGCTGCAGGGCTACAACGACAAGTCCGAGGAGCTGGCGCGCACTGAGCGAGCGCGGGCAAAGGCTTCGGAGGAAGGCCCCAAGATTGCTGCCGCGCAGGAAGCAGCGAACAAAGCGGCGCGCGACAGTCAGTTCGAACTGAGCGAGGCAGCGACCGAAACCATCGGCAAGTTTGAGGAGCTGCGCGCCAAGGGACAGTCATCTGCAGAGGCAGTGTCCGCCATCGGCAAGGACTTCGATTTGGCGAGCCTACCCGGCATTGCGAATGCGGCCGGCGTGCTGGACAAGCTGGGGGCCGATGGGAAACTGAGCGCCGAACAGGTTCGCCATGCGTGGGCTGAAGCCCTCAAAGGCGAGGATCTGCAGGCGTTCGAAACCAAGGCACGGGGCGCACTGGGTGGCACCGCACGGGAGTCCGAGCGGCTGGCCACGATCATGGACGCATCGTTGCGTGAGGCCATCCGACGCAGCGGCGCCGACTTCGACGTGCTGGCCGGTGGCATGACCAAGGCGACCCGGTCCGCGATCAACGACACCGACACAATCATCGCGGGCCTGGACAAGCTCAAGGAACAGGGTGTCAACGTAGGTCAGGCGCTGGAGGCCTCGATATCCAAGGGCATTCAGACTGCCGACACTCAGGCCGGCGTCGAGGCCTTGCGCAGCCGCATTGAGGCATTGCGTGACAAGCTTGGGGATAAGGTGGCCGACGGGTTGCTGCAGCAGCTGCGCGCCCAGGCGGAACAGGCGGGGCTCGCCCTGGACAAGTTGCCCAAGAAGGCGGAGGACGTGGCGGCCCGCACGGCGCAGGCATTCAAGAACATGGGCATTGCCACCGAGTCCGAACTCAGGCAGGCCGCCACCAATGCCGCGCGAGACTATGAGCTGATAAAGGCCAGCGGGCAGGCCACCGCCGAAGGGGTCTCGGTCGCCTGGCGCCGCATGGCTGAGGCCTCGATCGCGGCAAACGGCGGTGTGGCCAGCGAAACGCTGAAGGCAGAGGCGGCCATGAATGGCCTTGAGATCGCGACCGACAGCGCCGGCCGCGCGATCGTCAAGGCGATGGAGACCGGCGGCCGCTCGGTGGGTGGTCTTACCGAGAGCATCAACGAGGCCAGCGCTGCAGCATCCGAGTACGTGGGGTGGGCTGAGCGCATGGCCAAGCGGAATTCGGAAGTTGGCAAGCTGCCCCCGGCCGGTCGCACCGCTCGCAACGGGGAGACCTTGGGCGAAGGCGTGACGGAGGTTGGTAGCGGTGGTCAGTACCGCAACCGAGACGGCTTCGCCAGCGATGCCAAGGGCTCCGCCATAGCGGCGGGCGGCGACCTGACCACCCTCACGGGGGTTGCCAACTTCCTGAAGGCGGCTGGCTTGAGTGACGAGCAGGCCCGGCGCGTGGCGCTGGAATTCTCGGACGGACGGGGCAACATCCCCTATTTCAGCAACCCCGGCCAGAAGAAGTACGGCGGGGAGTTCTCAACCATCAGCGACGCGCTCTTGAAGGCCGCTGAGCGAGTGACGTTCGGGCTAGGTGGTGCTGGCGGCGCTTCTGTGGGGCGCTCCGTCGACGTGAATCTGAACATTGGAGGAGAGCGCGCGACGGTTCGCACCGACGAGGAAGGCGCGCAAGCGCTGGTCAAGACTTTGAAGAGGGCCGGTCTCTCTGCGCGGGGTTGATCTTGCCCGACCATGATGTAACCCCTGAACTGATCCGCGCCGCACTGGCGCACATTCCGGCAAGCCTCCCGCGCGACGAATGGGCGCGGGTTGCGATGGCCATCAAGAGCGAGTTTCCGGACGGTACCGGGTTCGAGCTGTTCGACACCTGGAGCGCCAGCGATGCGGACCGGTATGACCCCAAGGCCGTGCAATCGACCTGGAGGAGCGTGAAGCCGGGCGGTGGTGTGTCGGTGGCCACGCTGCTGCACCTCGCCAAGGAACACGGATTCACGCAGACCAAGGACGGGCCTGCACCTACAGCGCCCACGGCTGCGGATCTGGCAGAACGCGAGCGAAAGCGCGCGCAGCGCCTGCAACAGGAAGAAGCCGAGCGCGAAGCCGCGCACGCAAAGGCGGCCGATCAAGCGGCCGCGCAGTGGGCGGAAGCCAGCGAAACGGGCGCCAGCCCTTACCTGGTGCGAAAGGGTGTGAAGCCCTACGGCGTGCGGTTCGCGGCCGGTGGCTGGCTGCTGGTGCCCCTGTGCGATGGCGCCGGCAAGCTGTGGAACCTGCAGCGCATCGCACCAGCGAAGCCCGCCAGCGGCTCGGACAAGCTGTATCTGAAGGGTGGCCGCAAGTCGGGGCTGTGGCACCTGGTGGGCGAGCTGGCCAGTACCGAGGCGGACGACCCGGCCGTGCTGTTGATCGCTGAAGGCTACGCGACAGCGGCCACCTTGCACGAAGCCACCGGCTACCCGGTGGCGGTGGCGTTCGATGCCGGCAACCTGCAGCACGCTGCACGCGCACTGCGTCAACTACACCCTGGCGCGCTGCTGGTGGTGTGCGGTGACGACGACCAGGACACGGAACATCAGACCGGCACGAACCCGGGCCGGGTCAAGGCGACGGCCGCAGCAAAGGCAGTGCGCGGCCTGGCCGTTTTCCCCGAGGGCTTGCCGCCTGGTGGCAGTGACTTCAACGACCTGGCCGCCCATGTGAAGACCGAAGGCGGCGCCGGCGATGGCCTGGAACCAGTGCGCGCCATCGTGGCCGCAGCGATTGAGGCGCACACGACCGCGCAGGCGGCCGCAGAGAGCGCGAAAGCACCCAAGGGCAAGGGGCAGGCCGGGCGGCGCCGGAAAAACGGCGCCAGCGGCCCGCCTGAAGGGCCGCCCGGCAATCCCGAAGACGAGAGCGACAAGCCGGCGCCCGACTGGGACCGCTTCACGGTCTCCGATGCCGGCGTGTTCCACCAGGGTGTTGACCGCGACGGGGAGCCGACGAAACCCGAGTGGGTGTGCAGCCGCCTGGACGTGGTGGCCCTGACCAACGACCAGGACGGCAACGGCTGGGGCTACCTGCTGAATTTCGCCGACCCGCTGGGGCGCCGCAAGCAATGGGCGATGCCCTCGCGCATGCTGGCCGGCGACGGGTCGGAGTATCGCGGCGCCTTGATGGGCATGGGCCTTCGCATCGCCACCAGCCCGCGCGCCCGCAACCTGTTGACGCAATACATCCAGACCCGCCAGCCTGGAGAGTTCGCGACGTGTACCGATCGCATCGGCTGGCACGGCCTGGCCTTTGTGTTGCCCCATGAGACCGTCGGCGACGAAGCGGACAGGGTGGTGTTCCAGAGTGAGAGCGCGCAGGAAAACACCTTCCGGGTCAAGGGTACGCGCGAGCAGTGGCGCGACCGCGTGAGCCTCGCCTGTGCTGGCAACACCCGGCTGGTGTTCGCAGTCTCTGCGGCCTTTGCTGGTCCCTTGCTCAAGCCTGCCGGCATGGAGGGTGGGGGCTTTCACATGCGCGGCGACGGCAGCACCGGCAAGTCCACCACGCAGGTGGTGGCCGCCAGCGTATACGGCAACCCCGAGCGATTCAAACAGTCATGGAAGGCGACCGACAACGCCTTGGAAGGCGTGGCTGCGCAGCACAACGACTGCCTGTTGATCCTGGACGAGATTGGGGAGGTGGACCCCAAGGTGGTCGGGGAATGCGCTTACATGCTGGGCAACGGCCAGGGCAAGGCGCGCGCCGCTCGCACCGGGGTGCCACGGCCACGCCTGTCCTGGCGCTTGCTGTTCCTGAGCAGCGGGGAAAAGTCGCTGGCCGATCACATGCAGGAAGTGGGCAAGCGCACGCGGGCTGGGCAGGAAACCCGTATGGCTGACATTCCGGCCGATGCCGGCAAGGGCATGGGGGCGTTCGAGGAGGTGCACGGACACGAAGGCGGCGCCGCTTTCTCCCGGCACCTGGTGGCACAGGCCAGCGCCTGCCATGGCGCGGCGGGCCGCGCCTGGCTGCAGTGGCTGACCGAGAACGCCGAAGGCCTGCGGGAACGCATCCGCACGCTGGCGCAGCGTATCGAGCTGCAGATCGTCCCCGAGCTTGGAAGCGGCCAGGTGCAGCGAGTCGGCGCCCGTTTCGCGCTCGTGGGCGCTGCGGGTGAGCTGGCCACTGAGGCGGGCCTCACAGGCTGGCACAAGGGCGAGGCAGAGCAGGCGTCGCGCGAGTGCTTCAACGCCTGGCTGGTGGCACGCGGGGGCATCGGCAACAGCGAAGAAACCATGATGGTGCGCCAAGTGCGCCACTTCCTGGAGGCCAATGGAGACGGGCGGTTCATGACCTGGCACCGTGCCCACGACGACCATGCGCCGCGCGTTGGGCTTCGCGCAGGGGTGAGGCGGTTGATAGGTTCGAACGGTCTTCCGATTGGGATTCGCAAGACGCCAGAGTTCGCCCACGAGATCAGCGATCCCGAGGGCGAGAGCGTGGAGTTCTTCATCTTCCCCGAGGTGTTCAAGTCCGAGATCTGCAAGGGCTACGACCCCGAGGCCGTCGCGCGCGTGTTGCGCGATCGTGATTGCCTGCAGGCCAAAGAGCCGGGTAGGTTCACCGTGAGCATGAGCCTGCCGGGCGGCATCGGTAAGGCGCGGGTCTATCACGTATCCGCACGCATCTTTGCCCTGGACACATGAGCGCAGCGAAGCGAAGCCACGCGGGCCGCCGATGGGGCGGGGGGAGAGCTTTTCTTTTTGCGCGCTGTTCCGCTGGTGTGCACCTCCAAACGAATCAAGGGGCTGGCCTTGAGTTGCTCCGTGCTGTGTGGTGGCGCGGTGGCGCTGGCTGCAGATCGGCTCTGGTTCGCTGCTGGCGCGGCCTTGGCTGGACGGTTGAGCGCACCACGCTGCCACCAACCGGCGAGGGGTGGGGTACCCCCCCTATAGGTACTCCTGGAGGGACGACCCACCGGGGTAATTCGGCCCCCGCACGCACGCTAGTGGCAGGCCCGGCCAATTTGTCAATTTGTCAACGATTCGGGGTCTTGTCGATACATGAAAGCTATGAAGAAACCCACTCAGGCCGCCCTTGCGGCGGCCCTCGGAATCAATCCTTCCCTGGTGACACGGGACAAGCGTCGCGGGATGCCGGTTCACAGCATCGAAGCGGCGCAGCAGTGGCGAGATGAAAACCTGCGGGTTCGGTACACCCCGGAAAAGGACCGCGAGGCCGTTACGCGGGCCATCAAAGGAGAAAGCGCAGCCCAGCGCGTGACGTCTTTGCACCAGGCTGCTGGCGCGCTGCTGGAAAGCGGTGGAGACGTGTATCCGATGCTCCCCATGATCAGCCAGGCCATGGCAGAGGTGCCACCGTCTCAAAGAATGCGGGTAGGCGTGGTGTTCGAGGTCATGGACCTACTGACCGCAGACGTGCGCCGCGTCCAAGACCAGGGCGGGGACGTGCTGGAACTGACGGAAGGCCCCTTCTACCCGTGCGACAAAGAGGGCGGAGACAGTTCCTTCATGGGCGCATTTTGGTATTCGGTCGCGGCTGGCGAGGTCCGGCTGCGTCGGTTGACTGAATGAGCTTTGCCCCGGTTGCCCCGGTACATCGAGCGAATGCCCCGGTTCACCCGGGGCATTCTTTTTTCAATGGCGACAAGGACTTACAGAACAGTGCCCCGGTTGCCCCTATTGCCCCGGTAAAAAATGGCAAGGGGGGAAGCAAATCAGCTACGATTCCCGAACTTTTTGGGGGTACGTGTCCCCGCGTGGCTCCCGTGCCGTGGGGGTACAAGTGGGGGTACAGGGTGCAAATCCGCAATCCGGTATCCATATAAATCAACAGGTTGGGGCATCGTTCGGGTGTCCCCAGCCCACCATTACAACGTCCAAAGGCGTTCACTGAAGTCCAGTGAACGCCTTTTTTTCTATGGGAAATCAGAGGTTTTTCATCCGTCATCGTCCAGAGTCTTCCGTGTCAGCCAGGAAAAAACCGGGGAACATACAGGGGAACGAATCGGGGTAAAGCACGGGGAACGGGTTTTGTTCCCCGGTCCCCCCCTGCTTCCCGCCCTGGAGGTTCCCGGCGAGTTCACCGCCAAAATCCGCAAAATCGGCCACCGTGACATCGAACCATTGCTCTTTGGCCCCAATAGCAAGTTGCTCGGCAGTCAACCATCCACCAGCACCTCAGGCAAAAAAGCCATCAGGATTTCTTCCCTATGGCTTTTTCATGGCCATGCGATTTTCAATCAGAAGCGCCCGTCAGGGTTTTCGCTGCGCAGGTTTGGATTGAGGCTCAAGCCGGGTGGCCCTGTCTCGCAACCGCTTGCGTCTGTTCCATCGGGTCCTCAGTATCCAGAGGCCGCTTGTCAGGGCGTAGACGGCCAGCCCGCTGGCGCTTGCCAGGATGGCCAGGCCCACCACCAGGGGTTTCCCCACCGTCCCCAGATGTCCGGCCCAGTAGGCCATGCGGTCCGATATGCCCTCGATCTCAGGGGGTTCGACCTGGGCCTCGTCCAGGACTTTCATGGCTTCCTGTTCGGAGATGGGTGGTTCGCCCAGGACCACCTTGCCAAGGCGGTAGGCGCCGTAGTAGAGCGGTCCGAAGGTTATCGGGTTGCTCACGAAGGTGCTGGCCACCGCCATCGGCAGGTTGGCTCGAAGCAGCACCGCCAAAGTGGCCGAGGCGGGTATCTGGGCCACGGGAATGAGCAAGCCAAAAAAGATGCCCAGGGCCAGGCCCAGGGCAATGCCCTTGCGACTGAAGTGCCACAGCCCGGGATGCAGAAGCGCAGGCCCCAGCCAGCTCAGCCAGCGGTTCTGGCGCAGCGTCTCTGGTTTGGGCAACCATGCCCTGAGTCTTTTGTTCATCCGATGCCAGATGGGGATGTCCCGGAACCGATCAATCTCGCATTCTGGACGGTCCGGGTGACACCATCACGCGAGCGGCGACAATCCCGTCACGATGATGCAGTTGCAGGACATATTGTTTTCACAGGGTTTCGGAACCCGGCGGATCTGTTGCGGCCTGATCCAGCAGGGACTGGTGGCCGTCGGGGAAGGGCGCGACGCGTGCACCGACCCCGCCGCCGCCTTTGCGGCCGAGGCCCTGGTTTTCTGGGTCCAGGGCGTGCGCTGGCTGTACCAGGAGCGGGCCTACCTGGCGCTGCACAAGCCGCCGGGCTATGAATGCTCCCAGAAGCCGGGGGCCTACCCCAGCGTGTACACCCTGCTGCCCGGCCCCTTGCGGCAGCGGGGAGGGGGTGCGGCCGCGGGCGTGCAGGCGGTGGGGCGGCTCGACCAGGACACCACGGGCTTGTTGCTGATGTCCGACGACGGCAAGTTCATCCACCGGATGACGTCACCGCGCCACCACGTTCCCAAGGTCTATGAGGCTCGGGTCAAGCACCCTATCGACGATGGCATGGTGCGCCGCCTGCTGGAGGGCGTGGTGCTGGACGACGATCCCGCGCCCGTGCGCGCCCAGGCCTGCGTGGCGGTCGGCGAGCATCACCTTCGGATGACCCTGACCGAGGGCAAATACCATCAGGTCAAGCGCATGGTCGCGGCGGTGGGCAATCGTGTGGAAGCCCTTCACCGCTCCGCCATCGGCTCTCTGGACCTGTCGGTTGGCTTGCCGGAAGGGCAATGGCGTTGGCTCACCCGAGGCGAGGTCGAGGCGCTGAGCAAGAAGGCGTAGGGCAGGGCGGGTCAGAGCAGGTCGCCCTTGCGGCTGTCCAGGGGCATGAGAAACGAGTTGTCCTCCTGCCATTGCGAATGGAAGTCGCTGCGCGGCCCGTTGTTGGTGCTGTTCGACCAATTCGAGATCGGGCTGAAGTCGCTGTTGCGGCTGCTTCTCTGGCGGGTCAGCGCGGTGCGCAGATTGGCCTGGGCCGCGATGATGGCGCGCTCTTCCTGCTCGCGTTCGCGCATGGCCTGGCTGGTGGGCGACTCACCCAGGAATTCGGCCCGTATCTCGGCCACCGAAGGCAGGTTGCTGGAGCGCACCACCCAGTAGGGCAAGCCGCACTGGGTCAGCAGCGAATGCTTGAGCATGCGGGTGCTGCGCGGAATGCCGCCCGAACCGGGCACGTCCAGGCATCCCACGACCCGGCCATCGGGCTGGCAGATGGTGAACGTGCAGTAGACGCTGCCCAGCAGGCGGTACCAGTGCATGCCCTGTTCGCGGTCCCGGGGCAGCGTGAACCGCGTCACCGGCAGCTTGATCATCACGTGGTGGTCATAGAAGGCCCGTGCCAGCCAATGCCAGACCCTGGCCTCCTCGCTGTTGGTCAGCGCGCGCGTGCTCAGGGGCCAGTGCTTGGGGATCCGGCGTTGTTTGCGGGCGACGCGTGCCACCCAGGCGCGATGAAGCCATGCACCCAGCGCCAGCAGGAGAGGCGCCAGTGCAACGAGCAGCCATGGGTTGTGCCATTGGATCATCTTGGGTCGCTGGGGACAGGTTGTATCAAAGTGTAGTGAAATCGTCTGCGAGCGGGCGGTTTTTGGGTGTTATTGCCGCACTTGAGTGTGCATTTCTTGGTGTTTGGACCGAATTGCGCTGGCGAGGAATGACCAAAGGTTGGCGCCATGCAACAGATTTCGGGGGTGGCGCGGCCTGCGCGCCTCACCAGGAGGGCCGGTGCCGTCAGGCCAGCGGCGAGAGAAACCGGGTGACCGCTGCCGTGAGGGCGTCAGGCTGGTCCCTGTGGGGTGAGTGTCCGCAATTTTCGAGGACCGCCGCTTGCGCGTGGGGGGCGGCTTCCTGTATCCACCGCAACTGCTGCAGCGTGCCGTACTCGTCGCTCACGCCCTGCGCCAGCAGCAGGGGCGCGGCGATGTCCGCGCAATTCGCCCGGATGTCGAACGCCTTGAACGCCTCGCTCAGCCAGATGTCGTTCCATTGCCAGAATGCGTTGTCGACGTCGGCGTGGTACCTGGCCAGGCGCGGACGCAGTCCTTGGCTGCCGTCTTGCTCGTAGAGGCGTTTGGCCTCCGTGATGGCTTGCAAGGCAATGCCCTCGACCATCACGTGCGGGGCCACGGCGACGCATGCCGCGACCGGATGGCGGCTGGCATGGAGCAGCGCAATGGTCGCGCCGTCGGAATGTCCGACCAGGATCGGCTTTTGCACGCCCACCTGCTCCAGCAGCGCGGGGAGAACCCGCCATGCCTCCAGGTGCATGTAGTCGGGTTCGTGGCGTCCCGCATGCCAGAAGCCGTCCCGGCGGGGCGCGCCGCGCACGTCGGGCACGGGGTCGGAGCGGCCGTAGCCGCGCCGCGAGTAGAGCCAGCCTGCCCGGTTCGTGGCCGCGCACAGCTCGCCCGGCCAGTCCCTGCCCTTTTGCGTCCACATGGACACGCTGCCAAGCCCTTCGTGCAGGAACGCCAGCGGCGTCCGGTCGCGGGGACCTTCGATGTGCCTGACTTCCAGAGCGGTACCTGAAATCTCCACGCGGTTCATCCCCGCATCCTAACGTCCAGCCCGCGAGCGGGGCGGGAATGGCTGTATTCTTCGCCGATGGGCCTGCTTCTCGATTCGTTCTGGCGTGCCGTCGGCTATTGCTTCCTGCCGCGGGTCATCGCGCTGTCGGTTCTGCCATTGGTGCTGATGGTGGTGTTCTCGCTCGGGCTGGGCTATTTTTTCTGGGAAGGCGCGGTGGCTTCGGTGGCCGCCTGGCTCGAAGGCTTCGACCTCGTGCAAACCTTCCTGGGCTGGCTCCAGCGCAGCGGCATGGGGCCGGTGGGCGCGGTCTTTTCCCCGCTGCTGGTGCTGGTGATGGCCTTGCCCGTGATCGTGCTCATGTGCCTCCTGCTGGTGGCCATGTTCATGACGCCGGCCATGGTGGACCTGGTCGGGCAGCGGCGGTTCGAGGGCCTGGAGCGCAAGCACGGAGGCTCGCTGCTGGTGAGCGTGCTGTGGTCGCTGGGTTCGACCCTGCTGGCCTTGTTGGCCTTGCTGCTGTCCATGCCGCTGTGGCTCATTCCTCCGCTGGTGCTGATCCTGCCGCCCCTGATCTGGGGCTGGCTGACGTACCGGGTCTTCGCGTTCGACGCGCTGGCCGCTCATGCCAGCCGCGAAGAGCGCCGGCTGATTCTGAAAGAGCACCGCGCGAGCCTGTTCCTGATGGGGGTGGTCTCGGGCTATCTGGGTGCCGCGCCTGGCTTGATCTGGGCCTCGGGCGCGATGTTCATTGCGTTCGCGCCGCTGCTGGTGCCCCTGGCGATCTGGATCTACACGCTGGTCTTCGCCCTGGCGTCCCTGTGGTTCGCCCATTTCCTGCTCTCGGTGCTGGCGCGCCTGCGCTTGGCGGCGCCGGTGGCTGTGGCGGTGCGGGACCCGGCGCCGCCCGATGGCGTCCCGGTCGTCGAATCCGGTCCGTATCCACTGCCCGCGCCCGACCGCCAGGGAAGCCCTTCATGACCGAACCCTGCACCGCTCCTCCCGTCTTCGGATTGATCATCGTCGGCGACGAGATTCTCTCCGGCAAGCGCGCCGACAAACACCTGCCCAAGGTGATCGAGCTGCTGACCGCCAGAGGGCATTCGCTGGCCTGGTCGCGCTGCGTGGGAGACGATCCGCACCGGATCACGGCGGTGTTGCGCGACGCGTTCCTCAGCGGCGATGCGGTGTTCTGCTGCGGCGGCATCGGCGCCACGCCCGACGACCACACCCGGCAGTGCGCCGCCGAGGCGCTGGGTGTGCCGCTGGCGCTGCACCCGACGGCCAAGGCGCTCATCGTGCAGCGCATGCGGGAGACGGCCGCCGAGCAGGGGCAGGTGTTCGATGCGGACCACCCCGACAACGTGCACCGCCTCAACATGGGGGTGTTCCCCACGGGCTGCGACATCATTCCCAATCCCTACAACCGGATTCCGGGTTTCAGCTGCACCGGCGAAGGCGGTGGCCGGGTGCATTTCCTGCCGGGCTTTCCCGTGATGGCCTGGCCGATGATCGAGTCGGTGCTGGACGGCGAATACCTTGCCTCCGAGCGCCAGGGCGCATGGCAGGAACTTTCGGTGATCGTGTTTGGCGCGATGGAGGCAGCGTTGACGCCGCTCATGCAGCAGATCGAGGGGCAGCATCCGGTGAAGGTGTTCAGCCTGCCCAGTGTGGACCACCCGGAATTCGGGCGGCACATCGAGCTTGGCGTGAAGGGCGAGACGGCGGCGGTGGGGCATGCCTATGCGGATTTGCTCGCGGGCCTGCGGGCGCGGGAAGCCCGGCTAGGCCCCGAAATGGTGCGCCCTTGAGCATCCTGAAATGGTGCATTTTGCGCGAAGGAGGCTCGGTATTGCACCGATAATGTGCATTTTCGGCGTATCCAGATCGGCGACCCTGACGCTGATGGTGCGCCAGTCGGCCCTGAACCGTTTTGATGCATGGCTGCGCCATCATTCCCCCGGGGGCAGCGCGGCGCCTGTCGTTTGGCACAGATACTGCTAACCCATCGCGACGTTTCCTTTTTACTCACCCACCCAGCTACAGGAGTATTTGATGGCCAAGACCGTCGCAGACGTGATCCAGATGGTGAAGGACAACGAAGTCAAGTTTGTCGACTTCCGCTTCACCGACACCCGGGGCAAGGAACAGCACGTGACCGTGCCTGTGTCCCACTTCGACGAGGACAAGTTCACTTCGGGCCATGCGTTCGACGGCTCCTCGGTGGCGGGCTGGAAGGGCATCGAGGAGCCGTCGAACGCATGGCCCGAAGTGAACTTGTCCTCGTCGAAGTGGGA
>CAZFOT010000021.1:0-238 GCA_964520365.1 uncultured Hydrogenophaga sp. | reverse complement strand
GAGGCGTCGGACATGCAGCTCATGCCCGATGCCAACACGGCCAACATCGACCCCTTCTTCGAAGAAACCACGCTGTTCCTGCAGTGCGACGTGGTCGAGCCCAGCGACGGCAAGGCCTACGACCGCGACCCGCGCTCCATCGCCAAGCGCGCCGAGGCCTACCTGAAAGCCTCGGGCCTGGGCGACACGGCCTTCTTCGGCCCCGAGCCCGAATTCTTCATCTTCGACGGCGTGCGCT
>CAZFOT010000020.1:0-25803 GCA_964520365.1 uncultured Hydrogenophaga sp. | reverse complement strand
CGCGCTCGACCTCGCGCGCGACCAGGCCGTAGCAGACGTAGTTCAGGCCGGCGCCGCCGTACTGCTCGGGGATGGTGGGGCCGAGCAGGCCTAGCTCGCCCATCTCGCGGAAGATGCCCGGGTCGGTGGTTTCATTGCGGAAGGCCAGTTGCACCCGGGGCAGCAGTTTCTCCTGGCAGTAGGCGCGCGCGGCGTCCTGCACCTGGCGCTCGTCGTCGGTGAGCTGGGCGCCGAGATGGAAGGGGTCTTCCCAGTTGAAACTGGCTTTGGTCGAGGCGGGGGAAGGCATGGCGTGTCTCCGTGATGGGGCTTCGGGGTGCAATGTCGCATTGTCGTTCGGCCATGAATACCTGTCTAATATCGTTTAGGTATTCATTGATCCAGTAAACATATCCATGGAATTCCGCCACCTGCGCTACTTCCTCGTGCTGGCCGAGGAACTGCACTTCGGCCGCGCGGCCCAGCGGCTGGCCATCACGCAGCCGCCGCTGTCGCTCAACATCCAGCAGCTCGAAGCCTCGGTCGGCGCCCGGCTGTTCGAGCGCAACAGCCGAGGCGTGCAGCTCACGGCGGCGGGCCAGGCCTTCGTGCCGGCCGCGCGCGCCCTGCTGGACCAGGCCGGGCAGGCCGCGCGCGAGGCGCGCGAGGTGGCGCAGGGCATGGTGGGCAACCTGCGGATCGGCTTTGCCGGCACCGCGCTCTACCGCGGCCTGCCGCAGATCCTGAAAGGCTTCGCCGCCGAGCACCCCCGGCTGCGGCTGGTGCTGCACGAGCTGAGTTCGAGCGACCAGCTCATCGACCTCATGCACGAGCGGCTCGACCTCGGCTTCGTGCACACCACGCGCGTGCCGCCCGGCTTCTCGCAGATCCTGGTGTCGCGCCAGCCCTTCGTGGCCTGCCTGCCAGCGCGCCACCAACTGGCGCGCCGCAAGCGCCTGCCGCTTGCCCTGCTGCAAGGCGAACCGTTCGCGGTGGTCTCGCGCGCGGTGTCGCCCGACTACCACGAGCGCATCCTGGGCCTTTGCGCCGATGCGGGGTTCTCGCCCGAGATCCGCTACGAACTGCGCCACTGGCTCAGCGTGGTTTCGCTGGTTTCCCAAGGGCTGGGCGCGGCGCTGGTGCCTGCGGCGCTGGAGCAGGCAGGCCTGCCCGGTGCGGTGTTCGTGCCGCTCGATGCGGACACGCCGCCCTACGAAACCCACTGCTTGTGGAAGACCGATCGGGACCAGGCCGCGCTGGGGGTATTCCTGGACGCCGTGCGTGCGGCCGCGCAGTCGGTACAGTCGATGGGTTGATGTGTTCCGGAGAGAAACGATGAGCGACAAACAGGTGCTGGTGCTGGGCGGTGGGTGCTTCTGGTGCACCGAGTCCGTCTACAAGGAAGTGACGGGTGTGACCGACGTCGAGTCCGGCTACAGCAACGGCCACGCGAAGCAGCCCAGCTACGAGCTGGTGTGCACCGGAACGACCGGCCACAACGAGGTGGTGCGGCTGGAATACGACCCGGCTCGGGTGAGCACGCGCGAGCTGCTGGAAATCTTCTTCGTGGTCCACGACCCGACCACGCCGAACCGCCAGGGCAACGACGTGGGCACGCAGTACCGCAGCGGCATCTACTTCACCACGCCCGGGCAGCAGCAGGTGGCGCAGGTGCTGATCGACGAACTGACCCGGGACAATGCGTTTGGCCAGCCCATCGTCACCGAGGTGAAGCCGCTGGACAACTACTGGCCCGCCGAGGCCTACCACCAGGATTTCTTCGAGCGCAACCCGCACCAGGGCTACTGCATGGCGGTGGCCGCGCCCAAGGTCGCGAAGTTCCGCAAGACCTTCGCTCGCCTGGCCAGATAGCGAGGTTTCAGGCGCGCTTGAGGCGCGCCTGCAGCAGCGGCCAGCACACGATCACGGCCAGGCCGAGCAGCACGAGCGCGGTGGCACCGAGCTTCCAGCCCGGCAGCGCCTCGCCCAGCGAGATGGCCGAGGCGCCCATGCCGAACACCGGGATCAGCAGCGCCAGCGGCGTCACCGTGGCGGCCGGGTGGCGCGCCAGCAGCCAGTTCCACGCGCCGTAGGCGAACAGCGTATTGCCCACGGCCTGCCACAGCACGCTGGCCCACACCAGGCTGCTGGCCTGTGCCACGGCGGTGCGCATGAGTTGTGGCCCTTCGATCAGCCATGACAGCGCGAACAGCGGCGGCACCGCGAACATGCTGCTCCAGACCACGAAGTGCAGCATGTTGACCGGTCCGAGCGATTTCACCACCAGGTTGGCGAGCGACCAGAAGAAGGCTGCGCCGAGCACCAGGGCCATGCCCAGCAGCGTGACCGAGGCATCGAGGTTCGCCGCGATCGCGCCCAGGCCGGCCAGTGCCAGCAGCAGGCCGATCACCTGGAAGCCGCGCAGGCGCTCGCCCATGAGCCGCAGCGACAGGCCGATGGTGAAGAACACCTGCATTTGCACCACCAGCGACGCCAGGCCGGGCGAGATGCTGCTGCGCATGGCCAGGAACAGCAGGCCGAACTGGCCCACGCCGAGCAGCACGCCGAAGCTCGCGATCTTGCGCCAGGGCGCGGTGGGGCGCGGCATGAACAGCAGCCAGGGCAGGGCCGAGAGCGCGAAACGCAGCGTCGCGAGCAGGAGGGGCGGCAGGCCGTCCAGCCCCCAGCGGATCACCACGAAATTGGTGCCCCAGACGAACACCACCGCGAGGGCCAGGAAGAGATGGGTAATGGGCAAGGCGGCGGGCTCGGGCGTGAGGCTGGGTGGGGCGTGGGCGGCCAGTGTAGCGATACCTGCAATATCGCAACTGAATTGCATTAATATCGCCCTAAATAGCAACTGGGTTGCAGTAATTTGGAGAATTCCCCTGTGTCTACCCGTTCCGTTCCCGCGTTCACCGGCGTGCCACCCGCCATCCAGTCCCGGCTGGAGGCGGCGGGCCTGCGCCGCACGCTGGCCACGCGTGCGGTGCTGGGGCTGTTCCTCGCGCAACCGCCCGGTGGTCTGAGCCACGCGCAGGCGCTGGGCGCGCTGCACGCGCGCGGCCTGGCCATCAACCGCGTCACGCTCTACCGCCTGCTGGACCGGCTGGCCGCTTGCGGCGTGCTGCGGCGCCACACCGACGAACAGGCCCGTACCTGGCGTTTCAGCCTGACCCGGCCGGAGGGCGAACGCGACGACGGCGAAGGTGCACCGCCGCGTTTCGAGTGCGACGCCTGCCATCGGCAGTTCCACCTGGCCGACGCGAGCGAGCCCACGCGGGCGATGGCCCGCGAGCTGCTGAATACCCTGGCGCGGCTCGGCCACCAGGGCGAGCGGGTGGACGTGTCGGTGCACGGCACCTGCGCGGGATGCGTGGAGTCGGCTTCGTGATCGAGTCCCGCGGCCTGCGATACGCCTACCCGCGTGGCGAAGCGCTGCGGCTGGGCGACGTGTCGGTGCCGCAGGGCGGCACGCTGCTGCTGCGCGGTCCCTCGGGCAGCGGCAAGTCGACCTGGCTCGCGCTGGCCGCCGGGCTGCTCACGCCCGGCGCGGGCGAGATCGTGGTGGCTGGCCAGTCGGTGGGCGCCTTGCCGGGCGCCGCGCGCGATGCCTGGCGCGCGCGCCACATTGGTTTCCTGCCGCAGCAGTTGCACCTGAGCGAGGCGCTCACGGTGGCCGACAACCTGGCGCTGGCGCACTTCGCGGCCGGCCTGCCGGTGGACCGACCCGCCATCGCGCGTGCGCTGGAAGCGCTGGATCTGGGCCTGCTCGCGGCCCGCCGGCCTTCGCAGCTCTCGGGCGGGCAGGCGCAGCGCGTGGCGCTGGCGCGCGCGGTGCTGCTGCGCCCGCGCGTGATCCTGGCCGATGAGCCCACCGCGAGCCTGGACGACGCCGCGTGCGCGGCCGCGCTGGCGCTGCTGCAGCAGACCGCCCGGTCGCTGGAGGCGACGCTGGTGGTCGCCACGCACGACGCGCGGGTGCGGCAGGCGCTGCCGCGGGCGCAGACGCTGGCGTTTCCCGCGGCGGTGACGGAGCCCGCCGCATGAACGTGCTGACCCTGTCCTGGCGCTACCTCTGGTCGCGCCCGCTGGCCACCGCGCTCAACCTGCTGCTGCTCGCGCTCGGGTTGGCGTCGATGGCCTTCGTGCTGATCGCGCGCGACCAGGTGGACCGCGCCTTCGAGCGCGACCTGGCCGGTATCGACGCGGTGGTGGGCGCCAAGGGCAGCCCGATGCAGCTCATCCTCGCGGGCGTGTTCCACCTCGACGTGCCGCCGGGCAACATCCCGCTCGCCGAAGCGAACCAGCTCGCGCGGCACCCGCAGGTGGCGCAACTGATTCCGCTCAGCCTGGGCGACAACCTGGGCGGTTTCCGCATCGTCGGCACCACGCACGACTACCCGGCGCACTACGGCGCGCAACTGGCGCAGGGTGCGCTCTGGCAGGTGCCGATGCAAGCGGTGCTGGGCGCACAGGTGGCCGGGCGCACCGGCCTGCAGGTGGGCCAGGCCTTCGAGGGCGCGCACGGCTTGGGCGCGGGCGGCGCCGCACATGGCGAGATGCCTTATACCGTGACCGGCGTGCTCCAGCCCTGCGGCTGCGTGCTCGACCGGCTGGTGCTCACCGCCACCGAATCGGTCTGGCGGGTGCACGACGACATGCACGCCGGCGAGGGCACGACCGAGGCCGAACGCGCCGAGCTGGACGCCGCGCTCGCGGCCGACCGCGAGATCACGCTCGCACTGATCCGCTACCGCACGCCGCTGGCGGCAGTGAGCTTCCCACGCTTCATCAACCAGGGCACCACCTTGCAGGCGGCCGCGCCGGCGGTGGAGATCACGCGCCTGCTGAGCATGGTGGGCGTGGGTACGCAGGTGCTGCGCGCGCTGGCGGCGGTGCTGGTGGTGGTGGCGGGGTTGTCGGTCTTCATCGCGCTGTGGAGCGCGGTGCGCGAGCGCCGCGCTGACCTGGCCATGCTGCGCATGCTGGGCGCGCCGCCCGCGCGCGTGGCCGCGCTGCTGCTGTGCGAGGCGCTGTGGCTCGCGCTGCTGGCCTGTGCGCTGGGCCTGCTCGCCGCGCACGCGCTCGCCGCCGGGATGGGCGAGATGTTGATGGCCCGGCATTCGCTGGCCATCACCGGTTGGCAATGGGTGCCGGGCGTTGCCTGGGTGCCCGTGCTGGCTTTCGGGGTGGCGGTGGTGGCGGCGCTGTTGCCTGCCCTCAGTGCCTACCGTGTCGATGTCACTTCGCTTCTCAACAGTTCAAGGTGAAATCCATGAAAAAACCGCTCCTGTTCCTCACCGCTGCCGTGCTCCTGGCCACTTCTGCGCTGGCGCAGCATTCCGACAAGGAAACGCAGGAAGACATCAAGCGCCACCGCGCCATGGCCGCCGCGCACGAAGGCGCTGCCAGGTGCCTGGAGGCCGGCAAGGGCGAGAAAGCCTGCCTGCAGGAACTACAGGCCGCTTGCAAAGGGATCGCGCTGGGCAAATACTGTGGCATGCGCCATGCGCACTGATTGAACCGAACCCTGGACCCCGGATGCACTTTCATCTCCGTGCCCCACGCCTGACGGCGCTCTGCCTGAGCGCCGCTCTGGTCGGCGGCGCCATGGCCCAGGCGCTGAGTTCGCCGTTGCCCCCGGGCGCGCCGCACGGGCAGGGCGCGGGCGTGCACAGCCCGCTCAGCCCGTTCGCGCCCTTGCCCCGGCGCGACGACGTGGTGGCCTGGTCCACGCTGACCGACGTCGCCACCAGGGTCGAGAAGAAGCGCATCGTGCCGGTGTACCCCGCGCCGGTGGCCGCGCTGAACCAGAAGACGCTGCGCCTGCAGGGCTTCATGATGCCGCTGGAGCCGGGCGAGAACCAGCGCCACTTCCTGCTGGCCTCGGTGCCGCTGACCTGCGGCTTCTGCACCCCTGGCGGCCCCGAGAGCATGGTCGAGGTGCGCACCCGGACGCCGGTGAAATACAAGCTGGAGGCGGTGGTCGTCGAGGGCACTTTCCACGTGCTGCAGAACGACCCCTATGGCCTGTATTACCGCATCACCGGAGCGGTTGGCGTCGAGTGAGTAACATCGCCGGGTGAACCTTGCCACCCACCCTGTCGTCGCCTCTCTCACCCCGGTCTTCATCCTCATCGCGCTCGGCTTTCTGGCCGGGCGGCTGCAATGGCTGCGTGACGAAGCGGTCAAGGACCTGTCCAACCTGGTGTTCCTGCTGCTGATTCCGGCGCTGCTGTTCCGCACCATGAGCGCGGTGCGCTTCGAGCAGCTCGACCTGCGGCCGGTGGCGGCGTATTTCCTGGCCGCGCTGGTTCTGCTGGCGGTCTCCATCGCCTGGCGCGGCTTCAACCGCGGCAGCGTGGTGCTGGCCCTGGCCGGCACGTTCTCCAACATGGTGATGATCGGCATCACGCTGGTGGAACTGGCCTATGGCCAGGCCGGGCTGGTCACGCTGCTGACCCTGGTGTCGGTGCACGCGCTGATCCTCCTGACCCTGGGTTCCATCGTGCTCGAACTCGCCGTGGCCCGCGAGGCCCGCGCGGGCGGGGCGCAGGCGCCGCACGTGATGGCGACCGCCTGGTCGGCCTTCAAGGGCGCCATCATCCACCCGGTTCCGCTGCCCATCGTGTGCGGCCTGCTGTTCGCCCAGACCGGGTGGAGCCTGCCGGCCGTGGTGGACAAGCCGCTGCAACTGCTGGGCAACGCCTTCGGCCCGATCGCGCTGGTGCTGGTGGGCGTGACGCTGGCGCGCACGCCGCTGGCCGGCCATCTGCGCCAGGCGTTGTGGGTCAGCGCATCGAAGAACCTGGTGCTGCCGCTGCTGGTGGGCCTGTGCGCGTGGGCCATGGGCATCACCGGCCTTCCCCTGACCGTGATGGTGGTCGCCGCCGCGCTGCCGACCGGCGCCAACGTCTTCCTGTTCGCCCAGCGCTACGAGGTGGCGCAGGAAACCACGACCGCCAGCATGGGCGTGTCCACCGTGGCGGCGCTGTTCACCCTGAGCCTGGTGATGCTGCTGATGTCCTGGATTTGATTTTTCCAGTTCGAGGCCGTGTCAATCAGCGTCTGGCTGGCTGATCTTGCGCCCCTCTTCGATCTGGTACTCGAAGTAGCGCTGGAAACCGAAGGCCAGGCTGCCCATGAAGGCCGTGGCCCCGATCAGCAGGGCGAACACGAGTGCGCCGATGGTCAGCCAGTTCGTGCTGCCCGCGCCAGCGTCCACCGGTTGGGACGGGTTGAACCGGCGGTTCCATTTCTCGCGGTCGGTCAGCGCGTGGACGATGGCCGTGAGGCAGCTTGCGGCCACGGATGCGCCCAGCAGCGGAACCAGCACCCAGGACAGCTTGTCGTCCTGGCCGTAGGCGAGCACGCGCTCCACCCCCCACCAACCCAGGGCGGTTGGCACCGGGTGCAGCCAGCCGACCCAGTCGCCCAGGCCGCGCAGGTAGAACCGGTGCAGGCCCAGCGTGCCGCCCACCAGGGCGAGCCAGACCGCCAGCGTCTTGTTCTTGCTGCCGGCGCTCACCTGGGGCTTCCGGTTTCGGTTGGCGGCGTGGTGTCGCCCAGGCCCAGGCTCTTCTGCATCAGCACGATGTCGAGCCAGCGGTCGAACTTCCAGCCGCACGAGGGGACGACGCCCACGTGCTCGAAGCCGAGCGCGCGGTGCACGCCGATCGAGCCCGCGTTGGCCGAGTCGCCGATCACGGCCATGACCTTCCGGGTGCCGGCGCGCTCGAAGGCAGCCAGCAGTTCGGTCAGCAGGGCGCGGCCCAGCCCCTTGCCCGCTGCCTCGGGCGCCAGGTAGATAGAGTCCTCGACCGAGAAGCGGTAGGCCGGGCGTGGCTTGAACCAGTTGCCGTATCCGAAGCCCAGCACCTGTCCTTCGTCTTCGATCACCAGCCAGGGCAGCCCCTTGGACAGCACGTCGGCGCGCCGGGCGGCCATTTCGGCCGGGGTGGGCGGCGTTGTCTCGAACGTGCCCGTGCCGTGCAGTACGTGGTGGCCATAAATGCGGGTGATGGCGTCGAGATCGTTGTCTGCGCTGGGGCGGATGAGCGGCATGGGGATGTGGGTCGGGTGAAATGCGGAAATGCAAGGGGTTGGGCAATCCCTGCACGGGCTATAATCGCAGGCTTTGCGGCGTTTCGCTGACCGGGTGGTCAGTCGTGTGTCTCAAGCGCTGCAATCAAGCGGGTCGATGTGAAGGATGCGCGGCATCCCACGAAAACCCGGTGAAGGTCCGATTTTGGTACCTCTCCACCCGAAGGATAAATCATGGTCGTCATCCGACTCTCTCGCGGCGGTGCAAAAGCCCGTCCGTTCTACAACATCGTGGTTGCCGACAAGCGCAACCGCCGCGATGGCCGCTTCATCGAGCGCATCGGCTTCTACAACCCGCTGGCCCGCGGTGGTGAGGAGCCCCTGCGCATCGCCATGGACCGCCTGACCTACTGGACCAGCGTGGGCGCCACACCGTCCGACACCGTGGCGCGCCTGGTCAAGCAGAACGCCGAGAAGGCCGCGGCCTGATCCTCTGGGCTGCCCCGGTGAGCGTCTGGTGAGCAGCCCATTGCCCACCCCATTCGCGGCGGCGTCCCTTCCGGACGACGCCGTCGAACTGGGGCGCATCCAGGAGGCCTGGGGCATCAAGGGATGGATGCGCCTCCACCCCCACAGCGCCGACACGCAAGCGCTGTTTGCCGCCGCTGAATGGTTTCTCCAGCCACCCGAAGCCCGCTTCGCGCGTGGCTTTTCCGCTTTCGAGGGCTGTGTCGCCGTTTCGGTGGCCGACATCAAGGCGCACGCCGACGGCGTGGTCGCCAGGTTCGAGGGGCTGGATGACCGCAGCGCCGCCGAAGCGCTCAAGGGCGTTCGCATCTTCGTGCCACGCAGCGCCTTTCCGGCCACGCCCGAAGGCGAGTACTACTGGGTGGACCTGATCGGGCTGGACGTGGTCAACCGGGAGGGCGAGCACCTGGGCGTGGTGCGCGACCTCATGCCCACCGGGCCGACTTCGGTGCTGGTGCTGGCATACACCGAGACGGTGGACGGCGCGGAGCAGACCGCCGAACGCATGATCCCCTTCGTGTCGGCGTATGTGGATGACGTTGACCGCGCCGCGCGCCGCATCACCGTGGACTGGCAAAAAGACTACTGAGCTCCCTGCGGGAGAGGCCGCGCCAGTGGCGCGGCGGGGCACAATCCCTGCATGCGATTCGACGTCATCACCCTGTTTCCCGAACTGTTCGCGCCCTTTTTCACGAGCGGCATCAATCGGCGGGCGTTCGAGTCCGGGCAGGTGGATGTCCGCCTCTGGCCCCTGCGGGACTTTGCCGAGGGCCAGTACCGCCGGGTGGACGACCGCCCGTTCGGCGGCGGTCCGGGCATGGTCATGATGGCCGAACCGCTGTGGCAATGCCTCCAGGCGGTGCGCGCCGACCGGGCCGATGCGCCTGGCAGCCTGGCGCCCGTGGTGATGTTCACGCCCACGGGGCAGCGCCTGTCGCACGAGGGCGTGGCGCAATGGGCCCATGGGGCGGGTGCCATTCTGGTGTGCGGCCGCTACGAAGGTGTCGATCAGCGCTTCATCGACGCCTGCGTGGACATCGAGATCAGCCTGGGCGATTTCGTGCTCTCGGGCGGCGAGATTCCCGCCATCGCCCTGATCGACGCCGTGGCCCGCCTGCAGCCGGGCGTGCTCGGCGACGAAGGCAGCCACCAGCAGGACAGTTTCAACCCCGCGCTCGATGGTTTGCTGGACAGTCCGCACCACACGCGCCCGGAGGTCTGGCACGGGCCCGGCGGCCCGATGAAGGTACCCGACGTGCTGCTGGGCGGGCACCACGAGCGCATTGCGCGCTACCGGCGCGAGCAGAGCCTGGCGCTCACCGCCCGCCTGCGGCCCGATCTGCTGGCGCAGGCCCGGGCGGCGGGGAAGCTGTCTGATCGGGACGAGGCTTTCCTGTGCGCCAGGGAACGGCTATAATCAAAGGCTTTTCGATCCTCTGACCGGCCGCCGCGACCGGGCCAGCCCGCAGTTCTCGCATACCCATGCGCTGGCTGGACAGGGCCCCTGCCGGATTCGTGGCCTTTAGTGCAGCGCGGGCATGATCGTGAATCAGGAAACCATGAACCTCATCCAGACCCTTGAGCAGGAAGAAATCGCCCGCTTGAACAAAGACATCCCACCGTTCGCCCCTGGTGACACCGTCATCGTCAGCGTGAACGTCGTGGAAGGCACGCGCAAGCGTGTGCAGGCCTACGAAGGCGTGGTGATTGCCCGCCGCAACCGTGGCCTGAACTCCAGCTTCATCGTGCGCAAGATCTCCAACGGCGAAGGCGTGGAGCGCACCTTCCCGCTGTACAGCCCCCGCATCGCCAAGATCGAGGTCAAGCGCCGCGGCGACGTGCGCCGCGCCAAGCTGTACTACCTGCGCGAGCGCAGTGGCAAGTCGGCCCGCATCAAGGAAAAGCTGGGCGCTTGACGCGTTCGCCTTCGGGCAAGCGCCGTTGCTGGAAAGCCGCTCCCTGGAGCGGCTTTTTTGTGGTTGTCCTATGCTCGCCAAGCGATGTCGAACCTGCTCCCCTCTTTCAATCCACGGGAAGTGCCCGTGCTGGTCCGCGATGGCGACCGGGATCTGCGCCCGGCCCAGGCCAGCCGAATGACGCCCGAAGGCTTGCGCAGCCTGTTTGCCCGCCCACCCGCGTGGACGCCCGAACTGCATCGCGAGCAGAAATTCATGAACCGCGAAACGGCGCACGCGGCGGTGCTGCTGCCCCTCGTCATGCGGGAACGTCTCACGCTGATACTGACCCAGCGCACGGCGCACCTGTCCACGCACTCCGGCCAAATCGCGTTTCCGGGCGGCAAGGTCGATGCCGAAGACGCCGACCCCACGGCCACTGCGCTGCGCGAAGCCCATGAGGAAATCGGCTTGCCGGTCGACCGGGTCGAAGTGCTGGGCAGCCTGCCGACCTACACCACCGGGAGCGCCTTTGTCATCACGCCGGTGGTCGGCCTGGTGCAACCCGATGTCCCGCTGATCCCGAATCCCCATGAAGTGGACGATGTGTTCGAGGTGCCGCTGGCGTTCCTGATGGACCCTGCCCACCACCGCCGCCATGTGCTCGAGTTCGAGGGCGTGGTGCGCGAGTGGTACTCGATGCCTTACCAGGACGGAGCGAGCGAGCGCTTCATCTGGGGTGCCACGGCCGGGATGCTGCGCAATTTCTATCGCCTGCTGAGCACCTGAGCCCGCCTGGCGCGGCGGGTGCCGCCGCTATGATCACGCCATGAGTTTCTTTGCCATTCTCATCGCGCTGCTGCTGGAGCAGGCGAGGCCGCTGGCGTACGACAACGTGGTCCACGGCGCCATGCGCGGCTGGGTGCGGCTGGTGCGGCGCAACCTCGACGCGGGAGAGTCGGCGCACGGCTGGCTGGCTTGGGCGCTGGCCGTGGGCGTGCCTTCGGCCGTGGCCGGGCTGGTCCATTGGGGACTCCACACCGCCAGCCCCCTGCTGGGTTTGTTGTGGCTGGTTGGCGTGCTCTACGTCACCCTGGGTTTCCGCCAGTTCAGCCACCACTTCAGCGACATCCGCCAGGCCATGGAAAGCGGCGACGACCTCACCGCGCGCGAGAAGTTCGCCCTCTGGCTGCGCGTGGATGCGCAGAGCCTGCCGCGCACCGAACTGCTGCGCCAGGTGATCGAGCATTCGGTGATCTCGGCGCACCGCCACGTGTTCGGCGTGCTGATCGCGTTCGTCTTCTTCTGGATGCTGGGGCTGGGGCCGGTGGGCGCGGTGCTGTACCGGCTGGCCGAGTACCTGTCGCGCAACTGGCGCGCCCGGCCCGATGGCACGCCCAGCGTGGCGCTGCAAGCGGCCGCGGCGCGCGCCTGGGAGTGGGTGGACTACGTGCCGGCGCGTTCCACCGCGCTGGGCTTTGCGATCGTGGGCAATTTCGAGGAGGCCGTGGCCAATTGGCGCGGCGAGGCGGCACGCCATGCGCCCGGCAGCGACGGCGTGGTGCTCGCGGCCACGGCGGGCGCCCTGAACGTGCGGCTGGCCGCGCAGGCGCCCCAGGAAATCCTGGCCGCGCAGGCCGACGGCAGCTTCCGGCCCGACCCGCAGCTCGCCCACCTGGGCGGCGTGGTCGGCCTGGTCTGGCGCACCGTGGTGCTGTGGATGCTGCTGCTGGCCCTGCTGACTCTGGCCCGTCTGCTAGGCTGATTCCCGCAACAGCGTACGAGGCGAGCGCTCCAGAGGCACCGAGGGTCCGGCTCCGCCGGCCCAAGGGTGCCGTCCCCCCTCCAAGCGCCCGAAGGGCGCGCCAGGGAGGGGGGAAGACGCGAAGCGGCGCAGGGGGGTGTCCCTAATACCCCCGTCGTGAAGAAAGCTCCTCGAACAGATCGCGGTAGATCCGGTAGCGGTTCTCGCTGATGGCCGGGTCGCCCGGCGCTTGCTGTGGCGCGCCTTGCACATGGGAGACCACGGCGCAGCCGGGTTCGTGCAGGTGGGTGCAGTTGTAGAAGCGGCAATGGCCCAGCGTGGCGCGCAGGTCGGGCATGAGCTGCGCGAGCTGCATGGGTTCGATGTGGTTGAGGCCGAATTCCTGAAACCCGGGCGAATCGATCAGTGCGGTCTGCCTGTCAGCATCGGTCCAGTACCAGGTGGTGCTGGTGGTCGTGTGCTTGCCCGAATTCAGGGCCCGGGAGATCTCGCCGGTCTGGGCCTGGGCGTGCGGCACCAGGCGGTTGACCAGGGTGCTCTTGCCGGCGCCCGAAGGTCCCAGCACCAGGGTGCGCTTGCCGGTCAACCGGGCCTGCAGCGCGTCGATGCCGGCTTCCGAGCCCGCGGCCGTGTCGCCCTTGAGCCTGAGCGGCAGCACGGCGCATTGCATGCGGCGGTAGGGTTCGAGCCTGGCCCAGGCCCGGTCGAAGGCGGGCTGGAGATCGCTCTTGTTGAGCACGATCAGCACGTCGATGTGTTCGGCCTCGGCAGCGATCAGGGCGCGGGCGAGCTGGCTTTCGGAGAACTCCGGGTCGGCGGCCACCAGCACCAGCACCTGGTCGAGGTTGGCGGCGAAGGACTTGGTGCGCATCTCGTCCTGCCGGTAGAACAGGTTGCGCCGCTCGTGTACCCGCTCGATGCTGCCCTCGTCGCCGCTGGGCTGCCATTGCACCCGGTCGCCCACGACGACCTGGCTCTTCTTGCCGCGCGGATGGCAGATGCGGCGCGTTCCATCCGGGCTCTCCACCAGGCAGTGGCGGCCGAACGCGGCCACCACCAGGCCCTCCATGGTCGCGGCGGGCGTATTCGGGGGAGTTGCCTGGCGCGGTTTCAAGCGGGCTGCCCGGTGGTTTGCAGCCGGGCCAGGCGCTCGCTCGCAGGCGGATGGGAATAGTAGAAGCGGGCGTACACGGGATCGGGCGTGAGGGTGCTGGCGTTGTCCTTGTACAGCTTGAGCAGGGCGGTGGCCAGGTCGGCCCCGCTGGTCTGGGCCACGGCGTAGGCGTCGGCCTCGAACTCGTGGCGCCGTGAAAGTTGCGCGGCCAGCGGCGAAAGAAAGAAGGTGAACAGCGGAATCACCAGCATGAACAGCAGCAGGGCCAGCGCGTCATTGGGCGCATCCAGCGACGGCGTGACGCCCAGGCCCGTGTAGAACCAGGCCTGCTGCGATGCCCAGCCCAGCAGGGCGAATCCGGCCAGGCTCACGGCAAACATCATGGCGATGCGTTTGGCGATGTGGCGGCGCTTGTAGTGGCCGAGTTCGTGCGCCAGCACGGCGTCGATCTCCGGCGGGCTGAGCTGCTGCAGCAGGGTGTCGAAGAACACCACGCGCTTGGCGGCGCCGAAGCCGGTGAAGTAGGCGTTGGCATGGGCGCTGCGCCGGCTGCCGTCCATCACGAACAAGCCGCTGGCGGCAAAGCCGCAGCGCTGCATGAGCGCATTCACCCGGGCCTTGAGCTCTTCGTCCTTCAGCGGCTCGAACTTGTTGAACAGCGGTGCGATCACGGTGGGGTAGAGCACCAGCAGCAACAGGTTGAAGGCCATCCATGCGCCCCAGGCCCACAGCCACCAGGCCGGGCCGGCAGTGCCCATGAGCCACAGCATCAGGGCCGCTAGCGGCAGGCCGACCAGCGCGGCGACCAGCGTGCCCTTCACCAGGTCGCCGAGCCACAAGCCCAGCGTCATCTTGTTGAAGCCGAAGCGCTCCTCGATGCGGAAGGTGGACCACCAGCCCATGGGCAGGGTGATCAATCCACCGATCAGCGCGAACGCAGCCAGCAGCGCGAGTTGCTGGGCCATGCCGCCGCCCATGGCCGCCAGCAGCGTGGCATTGAGCCAGTCCAGCCCGCCCAGCAGTGTCCAGCCGACCAGCACCGCCGATTCCAGCGCCAGTTCCAGCAGGCCGAACCGGGTCTTGGCGATGGTGTAGTCGGCGGCCTTGCGGTGGACTTGCGGCGTGATGGTCTGCGCGAAGGCGGCGGGCACGGCGTCGCGGTTGCGGGCCACGTGCCGGATCTGCCGGCTCGCCAGCACCGTGCGCGCGACGAGGCCCAGCAGCAGCAGGGCGCAGAAAATGGCCGTGAACGAGAGCGAAGCGGTATCCATGGGGCGAGTCTATCGAAGAAGGGGGTGTTCGGCGGATCGGCGAAAATCGCCGGATGACCAGTGACCAAACACCTTCGAGCCCGTCCGCCGATGCTGGCACCTCCCCCCTGCTGCCCAAGAGCGACCAGAACCTGATCTGGATCGACTGCGAGATGAGCGGACTCGATCCCGAGAAGGAACGCTTGCTGGAGATCGCGGTCGTGATCACCGGCCCGCAGCTCACGCCGCGCATCGAAGGCCCGGTGCTGGTGATCCACCAGAGCGATGCCCTGCTGGCGGCCATGGACAACTGGAACAAGGGCACGCACGGCAAGAGCGGCCTGATCGACAAGGTCAAGGCCAGCACGATCGACGAGGAAGCGGCGCAGGCCGAGCTGCTGGCCTTCATCGGCCAGTACGTGCCGAAGAACGGTTCACCGATGTGCGGCAACACCATCAGCCAGGACCGCCGTTTCCTGGTCAAGTACATGCCCAGGCTGGAAGCCTATTTCCACTACCGCTGCCTGGACGTGAGCACCCTGAAGGAACTGGCCAAACGCTGGCGGCCCGAGGTCTACGACGCCTTCAAGAAGCACCAGAAGCACACCGCGCTGGCCGACGTGCACGAGTCCATCGACGAACTCGAACACTACCGCACGCACTTCCTGCGCTGACCCGCACCCGCTTTTTGCACCTGTCCCGCCCGGTGGCCCCGGGAGCGTGGGTGCCGGGAGTGCATGTCAAAATCATGACATTCACGTGAATTACAAATGACAAAAAAGTCCCGCTCCCGCTTCGTCTCCAGGCACCAGGAGGTGTTGCAACTGGGTTCCGCGCTGCTGTTTCTGCTGCTGGTCGGGGTGTATGCCTCGCTCTCAGGCGCGTCCACCGCGGGCCTGGCCACGTCGGCCGTGTGGCTGTTGATCGTGGCCGCCTGCGTCGGGGCCTACATGGCCATGAACGTCGGCGCCAACGACGTGGCCAACAACATGGGGCCGGCCGTGGGCTCCGGGGCCATGACCATGGGCTGGGCCATCGTGGTGGCGGCCGTGTTCGAGGCGCTGGGCGCCGTCGTCGCCGGCGGCGACGTGGTGGGCACCATCAAGGGCGGCATCATCGATTCGGACAGCTTCACCGACGCCAGCCGGTTCGCCTGGGTCATGTTCGCGGCCCTGCTGGCCGGTGCACTCTGGCTCAACCTGGCCACCGTGCTGCGGGCGCCCGTGTCGACCACCCACTCCATCATCGGGGCGGTCATGGGCGCGGGCATCGCCGCCGGCGGCTGGGGCGTGGTCGACTGGGGCACGATCGGCGCCATCGTCCTGAGCTGGGTGGTCTCGCCCCTGACGGGCAGCGCCATGGCCGCGGCCTTCCTGTACCTGATCAAGCGCAGCGTGACCTACCGCAACGAAAAGACCGAGGCCGCCAGCCGCGTGGTGCCGGTGCTGATCGGCCTCATGGTGTGGTCCTACACCACTTACATGCTGCTCAAGGGCCTGGGCCAGCTGGTGCATGTCGGGGTCGTCGTGGCCCTGCTCACGGGCGCCGCGGCGGCGGCGGTGGTGTGGTGGCTGGTGCGCAAGCCGATTGCGCGCATGGCCATGCGGCAGGACAACAGCAAGGGCGGGGTCAACCGCCTGTTCACCTGGCCGCTGATCTGCTCGGCCGCGCTGCTGAGTTTCGCCCACGGGGCGAGCGACGTGTCCAATGCCATCGGACCATTGGCCGCCGTCTACGAGGCGGTGCAGGCTGGCGCCATCGCCACCAAGGCCGCCACCCCGATGTGGATCATGGTGCTGGGCGCACTGGGTCTGTCGGTGGGCCTGGCTCTGTATGGCGGCCGGTTGATCCGCACCGTGGGCAAGGAAATCACCGAGCTCGACAACATGCGCGCCTACGCGATCGCCATGGCCACCACCATCACCGTGATCGCCGCCACGCAGATGGGCATGCCGATTTCCACCACCCATGTGACGATCGGGGCCGTGTTCGGCGTGGGCTTCCTGCGCGAGCTGCTCAAGGTGAACTACGCCAAGATGGAGGCGGTGGTGTTCGCCGGCCACCAGGGCGCCGACCGCGCCGAGGTCGAGGCGTATCTGCGCCGCTTCGAGGCCGCCGAGGTGCAGGAGAAGAAACGCATGCTCGCCGACATGAAGCGCCGCACCAAGCAGCGCGAAGCCGCGGAGATGGCCGAAGGCGCGGTGCTCGCCAAGAAGGAGCAGAAGGCGCTGAAGAAAGCCTACAAGAAGGAACTCGTGAAGCGCTCGGCGGTGATGCGCATCGTGGCGGCCTGGATCATCACCGTGCCGGCCACGGCGGTGCTCGCGGGCATCCTGTTTCACATGGTTGCGGCCGTGCTCGACTGAGCCCAGGAGGGGCCGGCAGGATCAGCCCGGAAGCCCCCGCACCAATCGCTCGAACACATCGACCGGGCCCATTTGCCCGCCCTTGAGCATGAGTTCCAGGCCGTCCAGAGGTACGTGGTCGCTGCGCGCACGGCTCAGCGTGACGCCAGGCGTGAGCACGGCCTGACAGCCCAGCCCCCAGACGCCGAGTTTCTGCACGGCCAGGCTGGAAGTGTCGCCGCCCGCGATACCGATGCGCCGCAAGGGATGGCCCTTGGTGGCCCGTGCGCTCACGACATGCGCGACGAGATCCCCCGTGGCCGAGGCCACCGCCCTGGCGTCGAGGTCGCTGTGCCGGTTGCCTGCCTCCGTGTGCAGCAGCACATGGCGATCGGCGGCGAGCCCTGCGAGCACGGCGTCGCAACACCCGGTCGCGTGATCCGGGTCGCCCAGCAGCCGGCGTACGTCCACGCGGATTTTCTGGTACGACCGCGCGGCGGCCACTTGCTCCGCCGTCTGCGGTGACAGGCTGCCCGCGAATGCGAACACAGGCCCCTCGGCGGGCTTGGGCGCTGCCAGGAGGGCGGCATTTTTCGCGGCACCCCAATGCGCGGCCAGCGCCTGCACCACGCCGCTGGGGCCCACCGCAAGCAGCGGCGCCCGTTGCGCGTCGCGCCAGATGAGACGGCCGATGGCGGGCAGGTCGTGCAGACCCGAGACATCCATCATCACGGCGTCGGGTCGGGTCGTCAGCAGTTGGTGCAGCGCTGCATCCTGCTGACCGGGGTGCAGCGTGTAGGCGGGGTAGTGCAGCGCCGCCACCTGCCGCAGGCCCTGCGCCTGCAGGTGCCGCCGAAGATCGGCCTCGTTCATGGGTGTCACGGGGTGCTGGCACATCGTGGGATGGCGGTCGATGCGGTGTACCTCGCCACCGGTGCCAGCCGCCGCGAAAAGCTGGCTGAAGCAGCAGTAGCGGCCGATATTGGGCTGGCCGCCCACGATGGGCACCCAGGCACTGTGGATGTGCCGGTTCAGCACGCGGATGGCTTCGCCGATGCTGCCGACATGGGGTGCGCTGTCGAAGGTAGAGCAGCATTTGTAGTGGACCACCGGTGCGCGCAGCGATGCGAAGAAGCGGCCCACCGGTTCGAGTTCGTCGGCCATGGCCTGCGGGTCCATGGCGCGCGCCGCGCCGGCGATGCCAATGGCATCCAGCGGACCGGCCTGCCGCAGGTGCTCGGCGCTGGGCACGCCCAGGAACAGCAGGCTGCGCAGCCCCGCCTGCGCCGCCGTGGCCAGGGTGTCGGTGGCGCCCGTGAAGTCGTCGCCGTACCAGGCCAGCCGTGGTGGGATGGTCACGGGCTTACTTCGTCCTGGGGCCGAAGAATGCCAGTGCCGCCGCCAGCTCGGGGGCTTCGCGCGCGGCGTCGGCCAGGGCCGTGCCGGCGCGCGCCGCGGCCCAGGCCTGGCGGATGCTGGTGACGCCGGCCGCGGGGCCATCGGGGTGCGCGAGGATGCCGCCGCCGGACATGAACATCAGGTCGTCGGTGCCCACCGCCGCCCAGGTCGCCGGCACGGTGCCGGCCCACTGCCCGGAGGAGAAGGCGGGCATCACCGCGTCGTCGTGGCCGTCGGTCAAGGGTGCGAGGCAGTCCTGTGCGGACTCGATCACCTCTTCGTCCGGCTGCGCGAACTTGCCCTGCAGGCCATGCACGTGCATGTGGTCCACGCCCGCGAGCCGCCAGAGTGTCTGGTAGGCCTGGAAGCCGATGCCCAGCAGCGGATGGCGCGCGAGCGCACCGAAGCCGTTGCGGTGGCCGTGGATGGCCAGCGGCGTGTGGCGGCGCAGGGTCTGCATGGCCGAATGGCCGCACCAGTTCAGGCTGGCCATCACGCAGGAACCGCCTTCGCGCTCGACCAGGTCGGCGTGGCGCCGCATGGCGTCGGTCTCGTCGGTGATGTTGAAGGCCACCATCACGTGCTTGCCGGTGCGCTGCTGGTGCGCGCGCACCACCGCCATCACGGCGGGCACGCGTTCGGCCAGCGGCGCGTGCGCGGGGTCGGCGCAGACCTCGTCGTCCTTGATGAAGTCCACGCCGGCTGCGCAGAGTTGCGCGACGAGCTCGGCCGTCTGCGCGGCCGAGAAACCCACGTTGGGCTTGATGATGGTGCCCACCAGCGCGCCCGTGGGCACACCAGTGCGCGCGCGGGTGCCGGCGATGCCGAGCGCAGGCAGGTCGAAGCGCGCGCGGTAGGCCACGGGCAATTGCAGCGACTCCAGCCGCAGGCCGGTGACCTCGCCCAGGTCGTAGAGGTTGCCGCTCACGGTCGCGGCCAGCGTGGGCAGGTTGGCGCCGATGTTGGCCGTGGGGAAGGCGACGCGCACGCGCGCGCGCCGCCACGGCCCGCCCCGGCCCTGGCGTTCCAGCCAGGCGTTGGGCAGGCTGGGTGCGGGCGCGGCCGGCAGTTCCTCGATGTGTTCCACCGTGGCGCGCGCTCGCTCGCGCAGGTCATCGGTTTCGCCCTGCACGCGCGTGAAGGTGCCGCAGGACTGTTCGCCCGCCATCACCTCGGCCACTTGCGCGGGCTCGAGCGGGGTTTCGATCAGGTAGGTCGCCTGCAGGCGTTCGGAGTGCGGCATGGAAGCGGTCAGATCTTGCTCAGGTCGGGGAAGGGGCGCACCGGCTCGGTCACACCGTCCCAGGTCTTCGACGATTCGCGGATCAGGTCGAACATGCGGCCCTTGGGGCCCGCCACTTCCGACAGCTCGATCACCGTGCCCGGGTGGTACTCGGTGTCGAAGTAGATGAAGCGGCCGCGCTCGCCCACCTCGCCCTGCATCCTGGGCTTGAAGCCTTCGGCCAGCAGGCGCTCGAGGTCGGCGTCGTAGTCGCTCGTCCAGTAGGCGACGTGTTGCAGGCCGGTGCGGCCGGCCTGCAGGAAGTCGCGGTACATCGAGGGCACGTCGTTGCGCGTCTGGATCAGCTCCACCTGCACGAAGCCCGAGTTGGCCAGCGCCACCGAGTTGTGCGGCTCGTAGCCCTGACCGTCGTACCGGTAGTTCCGGATGGGCACGCGGGGGTTGTAGTACCACGGACCCACGCCCAGCGTGCGGCTCCAGTAATCCATGGCGGCTTCGATGTCGTGCACGACATAACCGAGCTGGCGGATTTCTCCGAAATGGCGACTCATGTGTGGATCTCTCTCAGTGCGAAAAGCGGATGCAGGCGGCGAACAGGGAAGGCTTTACTGCGCGCCGTCGATGATTTCCTTCGGAATGGGCACACCGGCGTGCTTGACGTGGATGTCGTTGAGCTTGCCGTTGGCCAGGTTGGTCTTGACCCAGCCGTTGACCCAGTTCATCAGCTCGGGCTGGTTCTTGCGCATGGCCACGGCGAGCTGGTAGGACTGCAGCACGAACTTCACCTCGAACTCGCGCGCCGGCGCGCGCTTGGCGATCGCCGCGATGATGGGCGGCGTGATGGCCACGATGTCGGTCTGGCCGCTGGCGGCGGCGGTGATCGAGGCGGCTTCGTCGTCGAAGCGCACCACCCGGGCCTGCGGCGCGCGCTCGGTGAGGATCTTGTCCTGAGGACCGCCGCGCGTGACGGCCACGGTCTTGCCCGCGAGGTCGTCGATGCCGGCGATCTTCAGGCCCTTGGGCGCGCCCACGGCGGCCTGGATGGCGCCGTAGGGGATCGAGAAGTCCACCGCCTTCTGGCGCTCGGGCGTGATCGATAGCGACGAGATGACCAGGTCGGCCTTGTTCGACAGCAGATTGGGAATGCGCGCGGAGTTGGTCGAGTTCACGATCTCCAGCTGCAGGCCCAGGTCCTTGGCCAGCAACTGCGCGGCTTCCACGTCGGAGCCGGCGGGGTTCACCTTGTCGTCCACGTAGCCGTAGAACGGCGCGCTCAGGTCGATCGCGATGCGGATCTTGCCAGCGGCCTTGATCTCGGCCAGATCGGCCATGGCGGGCAGGCACAGGGCGCCCAGGGTGGCGGCCAGCAGGGTGCGGCGCAGGATGCGGGAAGAGCTCATGGTGTATCTCCGGTGCGTTGTAGGAAGGGACGGGAAGGGGGAAGAAAGGAACTGGCCGCGGCGGCTCAGAGCCCATGGGAGAGGAATTCGCGCAGTTCCGGCGTCTTGGGGTCGCGCAGCATCGAGCCAGGACCGGTTTCCCAGACCTTGCCTTCGTGCATGTAGATGATGGAATCGGCCACGCGCGCGGCGAACTCCATCTCGTGCGTCACCAGCACCATGGTCATGCCGCCTTCGGCCAACTGCTCGATCACGCGCAGCACTTCGCCGGTGAGTTGGGGATCGAGCGCCGAGGTGACCTCGTCGAACAGCATCACCTGTGGCTCCATGGCCAGCGAACGCGCGATCGCCACGCGTTGCTGCTGGCCGCCCGAGAGCTGCTCGGGGTAGGCCCGGGCCTTTTCGGCCAGGCCTACCTGGCGCAGCGTGCGCTCGGCAATGGCGCGGGCGTCGGTCACGGACAAGCCCTTCACCGCCTTGGGCGCCAGCATGATGTTCTGCTCCACCGTCAGGTGCGGAAACAGGTTGTAGCTCTGGAACACGATGCCCACGTCCATGCGCAGGCGGCGCAGTTCGACGGCACTGTCGTGCACGGCATGGCCGCAGACCTGGATGCTGCCGCTGTCGATGACCTCCAGCCGGTTGACGCAGCGCAGCGCCGTGCTCTTGCCCGAGCCGCTCTTGCCGATGATGGCCGTGACCTGGCCCTTGGGAATGGCGAAGGACACGCCCTTGAGCACCTGGTTGGCGCCGAAGCGCTTGTGCACGTCCTTGAGTTCGACGACCGGGGTCATGGCAATGGCTTCTTTCATGTCTCGCTCGGGATGCGGGTGCCGAATTGCAGGCGCTGTTCCAGCCGGCGGCTCCAGACCGACAGCGGGAAACACATGGCGAAATACAGCGCCGCGATGATCAGGTAGATCAGGAACGGCTGGAAGATGGAGTTGTTGATGAGCTGGCCCGCGCGCACCAGTTCGACGAAGCCGACGATGGACGCGAGCGAGGTGTTCTTCACGATCTGCACCATGAAGCCCACCGTGGGCGGCGTGGCGATGCGCAGCGCCTGCGGCAGCACCACCAGGCGCATGCGCTGCGCGCGCGACAGCGCAAGGCACTCGGCCGCCTCCCACTGCGTGCGCGGCACGGACTCGATGCAGCCGCGCCAGATCTCGCCCAGGTAGGCGCTGACGTAGACCACCATGGCGATGCTGGCCGCCACCAGGCCCGGCAGTTCCAGCCCCACGATGCTCAGGCCGAAATAGCACACGAACAGCACGACCAGCAGCGGCGTGCCCTGGATCAGCTGGATCCAGGCGATGGCCGCCCAGCGCACGGCCTTGACCGGGCTGATGCGGCACAGCGCCACCATGCCGCCGACCAGGCCGCCGCCGATGAACGCGATCACCGAGAGGCACACCGTCCACAGCACGCCCACCAGCAGCAACTGCAGGTGGTACAGGTTGAGTCCGCCCTCGATCATCGTGCTGCTCCACCGGCGCCCAGGCGGCGCCTGCGCGTGAACACCGCCTGGCCGAACAGCCACAGGCCGATGCGCATCAGCAGGGACAGCGCGAGGTAGGCCACCGCGACCAGGATGTAGGCCTCGAACGGCCGGAAGGTCTCGGACTGCACGCGCGCGGCGATCGCCGTGAGTTCCTCCACCGAGATCTGCGAGGTGATGGAGGTGGCCAGCATCAGCAGCACGAACTGGCTGGTCAGCACCGGGTACACCTTCTCCATGGCCGGACGCAGGACCACGTGCCAGTAGACCTGCCGCCGGGTCAGCCCCAGGCACTCCGCCGCTTCCAGCTGGCCCTTGTGGATGGAGTCCATGCCCGCGCGCATGATCTCGCACGAATAGGCCGCCACGTTGATGACCAGAGAGAGCAGCGCCGCCGCGAAGGCCGAGACCTTCCAGCCCAGGCTGGCCAGGCCGAAGAACACCAGGAACACCTGCACCAGCAGCGGCGTGTTGCGGATCACCTCCACGTAGGCGCCGCACAGGCGCGACAGCCAGCGCGCCTGGCCGCGCCGGCCGATCGCCAGCAGCGTGCCGATCATGAAACCCAGCACCGTGGCCGGAAAGGACAGTTGGACCGTCATCCAGGCGCCTTCCAGGAACTGCGGCCAGGCGGCCAGCACGCTGGCGAAATCGAATTCGTATTCCACGCGGACGGCCCTGATCAGCGGCGCGGTGACGGGGTTGCGGGTGCGCGGACGCAGCGAGCGGGTGTCATTTCGGTCTCCTGAAGCGTCGGCCGCATGCCGGTATCGCTTTTCATTTGATTGAATTTGATGTCTTGATGCATCAGAATATGGATTGATATTATCCTTTGGGTGGATTACGTGCCAGCTTCGATGATGATGTTTTTTGATTGATTTTTTATGTCCAAGGCCGCCCGCATTCCCGACATCGCCGATCTGGCCGGTGTCTCCACCGCCACCGTGGACCGTGTGCTCAACCGCCGGCCCGGCGTGCGCCGCGCCACCGTCGAACGCGTGATGCAGGCGGCCGAGCGCCTGCAATACCTGCCCGATGCCGAGGTGCGTGCCGCGCTGCAGCCGCCGCCGATGCAGCTGGTGTTCCTGCTGCCTGCGGGCAGCAACCGCTTCCTGCGCATGCTGGGCGACACCATCGGCTACTCGCAGGAACACTGGACGCCTTACAACGTGCGCTGCCGCGTGGAGTTCGTCGAGGGCTTCAACCCCGCGGTGCTGGCCAAGGCGCTGCTGCGCCATGGCGCGCGCGTCGACGGCATCGCCTTCATGGCGCTTGAGCATCCGCTGGTGCGCGACGCCGTCGATGCCCTGGCCGAGCGCGGCGTGCACACCGTCACCCTCATCTCCGACCTCTCCGGCGCGCGCCGCGCGGCCTATGTGGGCCTGGACAACCGCGCCGCCGGCCGCACCGCGGCCTACCTCATCGCACGCTTCATCGGCGATCGGCCTGCGCAGGTGGCCATGATCGCGGGCAGCCTGAGCTACCGCGCGCACGAGGAACGCGAGATGGGTTTCCTCTACCTGTTCAAGGAGTCCTTTCCGCACATCGAGGTGGTCGGCCTGCGCGAAGGCCACGACGACGCGGAACGCAACCATGCCCTCACGCGCACGCTGCTTGACCAGTACCCCGACCTTGCCGGCATCTACAACATCGGCGGCGCGTCCGACGGCGTGGGCCGTGCGCTCAAGGAAGTCGGCCGCGACCAGAAGGTGGTGTTCATCGGCCACGGCCTGTCGCCCGACACCCGGGCGCTGCTGATCGACGGCACCATGGACGCCGTCATCAGCCAGAACCCGCAGGGCGCGATGCTGACTTGCGTGCGCATCTTCGCGAACCTGCGCGACGGGCGCGGTGCGCTCACGGGCGTGGAGGCGGTGCGCGGCCAGATCATCTTCCGCGAGAACCTGCCGTAGCGCGGGACATGGAAAGAATTCAGGGTTTTCCCTGAATCTGTGCCATAATCAGCGGCTTCGCAGGTCACTGCGATGATTTGTGCATCTGCCTCACACACCAGGCCCCCCGCATCGCAGGACGGGGCCTTCGCTCCCGGCGTCACGCTTCTCACTGTGACCCATGGCGCGTCGATCGTTTGATGGTTGATGTTTTGTAACCACGAACGGATCCGACGCCCCGGAGCTGCCACCTTTTCAGGTCGGCCGTCCCTTCAGCGTTTGCATTCGATCAATTGCGCACTTTGGCGCATGGACGAACATGAGCGACTCTTTTGAAGCCCGCGGCGATTTCTCGCCCGAAATCCTCTCTGCCGATACCGATGCGGAGATTTCCTCTTTCCCTGCGGCCGAGCCTGAAGCGCCCGCCGCTCCCAACGGCTTCGAGCTGATCGGCCTGGCGCCCGAACTGGTGCAGGCCTGCGCCGACCTCGGCTACGTGCAGCCCACGGCGGTGCAGAACAACGTGATTCCCAAGGCCATGCTGGCCGAAGGCGAGCAGCGTTTTGCCGACCTGATGGTCTCCAGCCAGACCGGCAGCGGCAAGACCGCCGCCTTCCTGCTGCCGGTGCTGCACACCTTGTTGCAGCAGCGTGCCGAGGCCGATGCGAAAGAGCGTGCCGACCGCGAGCGCGCCGCCGCCGACGCCCTGGCGCGCGGCGAAGCCCCGCCCAAGGCGTCCAAGCGCAAGAACCCGACCGACCCGCGCCACTTCAAGGCCGCCACCCCCGGCGCGCTGATCCTGTGCCCGACGCGCGAACTCGCGCAGCAGGTGGCCAACGACGCGATCGACCTGGTGCGGCACTGCCGCGGCCTGCGCATCGCCAACGTGGTGGGCGGCATGCCGTACCAGCTGCAGATCGCGCGCCTGCAGAACGCCGATCTGGTGGTGGCCACGCCTGGCCGTCTGCTCGACCTGCAGCGCTCGCAGCAGCTCAAGCTCGACCGGGTGCAGTTCCTGGTGGTCGACGAAGCCGACCGCATGCTCGACCTCGGCTTCTCCGACGACCTCGCCGAGGTCAACGAACTCACCAGCCAGCGTCGCCAGACCATGATGTTCAGCGCGACCTTCGCGCCGCGCATCCAGCAGCTCGCCATGCGCGTGATGCACGACAACGGCAAGCACGTGCAGAAGGTGCAGATCGATTCGCCGCAGGAGCAGCACGCCAACATCAAGCAGGTGCTGTTCTGGGCCGACCACGCCGAGCACAAGCGCAAGCTGCTCGACCATTGGCTGCGCGACACCAGCATCAACCAGGCGGTGGTGTTCTGCAGCACGCAGATCGAGTGCGATGGCCTGGCCAACGACCTGCAGCAAGCCGGTTTTGCTGCTGTCGCGCTGCACGGCGCGCTCAGCCAGGGCATCCGCAACCGCCGCCTGATGGCGCTG
>CAZFOT010000019.1:0-26553 GCA_964520365.1 uncultured Hydrogenophaga sp. | reverse complement strand
GGACAGCAGGCCCAGCGGGTTGCGCGCGGCCAGCATGGTCTCGAAGATGGCGCGCGCCTCCTCGACGCGCCCGATGCGCGCCAGCGCGTCGATGCGCCAGAAGGTGCAGATGTTGAAGGCGGTCTCCGGCGTGCCGAAGTCGTCGGGGGCTTCGTAGCGGCGCATGTAGGGGCCGTCGCACAGGTGTTCCTCGAGCGCCTTGAGCGTGGCGATGAAGCGCGGATCCATGGGGTCGATGAGGCCGACCTCGGCCATCAGCAGCACGCTGGCGTCCAGGTCGCGCCCGCCGAAGCTCTCGGCGAACGCCTGGCGCTCCTCGCTCCACGATTCGCGCAGGATGCGCTCGCGCATGGCGGTGGCGTGCTGGTGCCAGTGGGCGGAGCGCCCGGGCAGGCCCAGCGTGTGGGCGATCTTGGCCAGGCGGTCGCAGGCGGCCCAGCACATGAGCGCCGAGCTGGTGTGCACGCGCGCGCGCGTGCGCAGCTCCCACATGCCGGCGTCGGGCTGGTCGAAGATGCGCACCGCCTGGGCGCCCACGGCTTCGAGCCGCTCGAACTCCGGCAGGCCCGCCGGGTGCAGCAGGCGCTGGTCGTGAAAGGCCTGGGCGGCGGCCAGCACGATGTTGCCGTAGACGTCGTGCTGGAAGTGTTCCTGGGCCTGGTTGCCCACCCGCACCGGACCCATGCCACGGTAGCCGGGCAGGTTCTCGCAGATGCGCTCGGGCAGTTCGCGCTCCAGCCCGATGCCGAACAGCGGTTGCACGTGGCCGCCGTTGGCGCCCACCACCGCGTTGGTCAGCCAGCCCAGGTAGTCCTCCATGGTGCCGACTTCGGCCAGGCTGTTGAGCGCGCGCACCACGAAGAAGGCGTCGCGCAGCCAGCAGTAGCGGTAGTCCCAGTTGCGCTGCGTGCCGGGGGCCTCTGGGATGCTGGTGGTCATGGCCGCCACGATGGCGCCGGTGTCCTCGAACACCGAGAGCTTGAGCGTGATGGCCGCGCGGATCACCGCGTCCTGCCATTCGAGCGGCAAGGCCAGGCGGCGGCTCCATTCGCGCCAGTAGGCCAGCGTTTCCTGCTCGAAGTGCCGCGCGGTGTCGCCCACGCCGCCTTCGAGGGTTTCGTCGGGCCCGAGCAGGAAGTTGTGTTCCCGCGTCAGCAGGAACGGCTCGTGGCTGATGACGTGCGACAGCGAGGCATCGGTCTGCAGGCGCAGGGTCAGCTGTTCGCCGACGAAGCGGATGTGGTTGCTGCCGGAGGTGATGGTAGGCGTTTGCGCGCCCCAGTGGAAACGCGGCGTGAGCCGCACGCGGATGCGTGGCGCGCCCTTGAGCGGTTTCACGCGCCGCACCAGCATGGTCGGGCGGAAGAACCGGCCCCGGGAGGGAAAGCGCGGCGCGAAGTCGGTGATCAGCAGGCCCTGGCCCTCCCGGTCCCACAGCTCGGTGTGCAGCACGGCGGTGTTGGGAGTGTAGTACTGGCGCGTCTCGGCCAGGTTCTCGACCTCGATGGCAAAGGCGCCGGCGCCGTCGTCACCGCCGAGCAGGGCGTGGAACACCGGGTCGCCGTCGAAGCGCGGCAGGCAGCTCCACACGACGCGGCCCTCGGGATCGATCAGCGCGCTGAACGCGCAGTTGCCCACCACGCCCAGCGAGAGCGAAGCCTGGGCGGGCGGGGCGAAGCCGCGGGTTTTGTCGGTGGGCGCGCTGGGCATGTTCATCGGATCGTCGAGAGACCGGAAGAGGCATTGGCCAGCCAGTCCCGCAGGGCCTGGGGGCTGGCGATGCGGTGCTGGGCGCAGGTGCTGCCGTCTCCGACCTTGATGCCGACGCCGCCCATGCGCTGGACGACCTCGAAGCCGGCTTCGTCGGTGACGTCGTCGCCGGCGAACACGGGCAGCCGACCCTGGAACGGCGGCTCGGCCATGAAAGCCTGGATCGCGTGGCCCTTGCTCACCCGGGCCGGCTTCACCTCCACCACGGCCTTGCCGCGCAGCAACTGCAGGCCGGGGTCGTGGCGCACCGCTTCGGCCATGGCCGCCACGCACTCGGACTCCAGTTCGGGTGCCAGGCGGAAGTGCAGCGCCATGGCGGTGCGCTTGCGCTCCACCAGCAGGCCGGCGTGGCGCTGGGCCAGAGCCCTGGCAGCGGCCAGGGCCGGTTCGAGGCTGGCGCTCGCATCCAGGGCGACCACGGCGCGCTCGCCGCGGCGCACCGCGCCGTGCTCGTAGGCGGCCGGCAATTGCAGGGGGGCGATCAGGGGTTCGATGTCGGCCTGGGCGCGGCCGGTCACGAGCGCGAGCGCATGGTCCAGGCGCGCATGCAGCCGCTCCAGCAGGCCCAGCAGCTCGCGCGGAATGACCACGGCGTCGGGCCGTGGCGCCAGTTCAGCCAGCGTGCCATCGAAATCCAGGAACAACGCCGACCGGTCGGTCAGCAGGTCGGGTGGGGTACTCATCAGGTCTAACCCTAACAGACTTGGCGGCCCAATGGATCAGGGCCGTGCATGAGGCGGCCGCTTTCAGCCGCGAGGCGGCGCAGGGGGCGCTTTCGCTTCAAGCACTGCCACCCGTGCCCGCCGGATGCGTTCACCCACCTGTGTGCCGCTCAGGCCGGCGGCCTGGGCCTCGGCGGCCACCGCCGCCGTGGCGACCGAACGCGCCAGATCCAGCGCCCCTTGCAGGCGCTCGCGCTGCGGGTAGGGGCATTCGGCGAAGCCCAGCCGCCCGCGCGCATCGCATTCACAGGCCAGCAGCACGTCGGCGAAGCGGGCCGGCTTGCGAAAGGCGTCGCAGCGCTCTAGCAGCCGCACCGTGGCCGCGGCGTCGAGGTCCTGGCTGCGGTGAATGTTGCCGTGCTCGCGCGCCACCACATCGGCCAGTTCGCGGCATTCCACCGGCACGCGCAGGCGCTCGCTCAAGACCTTGAGCAGCCGGGCGCTGCGCGCCTCGTGGCCGATGTGGCGCGGCAGCACGTCGGCCGGCGTGGTGCCCTTGCCCAGGTCGTGGCACAGGCAGGCGAAGCGCGTGGGCAGGTTCGCGCCCAGGCGCGCGCTCATGTCCAGCACCATCATCAGGTGCACGCCGGTGTCGATCTCGGGGTGGTATTCGGCGCGCTGCGGCACGCCCCAGAGACGGTCCACCTCGGGCATCAGGCGGACCAGCGCGCCGCTCTCTCGCAGCACGTCGAACATGCGCGAGGGCCGCTGCTCCATCAGCCCGCGCGAAAGCTCTTGCCAGACGCGCTCGGGCACCAGGTGGTCCACCTCGCCGTGCTCCACCATCCGGCGCATGAAGGCCATGGTCTCGGGTGCCACCGTGAAGTCGGGAAAGCGCGCCGCGAAACGCGCCACCCGCAGGATGCGCACCGGGTCCTCGCCGAAGGCGGCGGTGACGTGGCGCAGCACGCGCTCGCGCAGGTCGCGCTGGCCGCCGTAAGGGTCGATCACCCTGGCGGTGGCGGGCTGGCCGGCCTCGGCTTCGGCCACGGCCATGGCGTTGATGGTGAGGTCGCGCCGGGCCAGGTCGTCTTCCAGTGTCACGCCGGGCGCCGCATGGAAGTCGAAGCCGTGGTAGCCGGGCGCGGTCTTGCGCTCGGTGCGGGCCAGGGCGTATTCCTCGCGCGTGCGCGGGTGCAGGAACACCGGGAAGTCGCGGCCCACCGGCAGGAAGCCCTTGGCCACCATGGCTTCGGGCGTGGCGCCCACCACCACCCAGTCGCGGTCCACGTGCGAGGCATCGGGCCGCGCCGCGCCGTGCGCCATCAGCGCGTCGCGGACCGCACCGCCCACCAGATAGGTTTTCATGCCGCCAAGTTTAGGGGCAGCGACCCGCGCGGCGGCGGAGCGTGGGGGCAACGATCCGGCGCCGGGCCGTCCCAAGCCGGATCAGCCCCCACGGGGGGCAGCGACCCGCGCAGCGGTGGAGCGTGGGGGTCTGTGGATCAGCGGCCGAGTCTGTAGGGTTCGTCGAAGTCGATGAAATCGTGCTCGGCCAGCGCGCCGTCGATCCAGGCCTTCACGCCAGACTGCGCGCACACGCGTTCGACGTAGGCGGCGAGGTCGGCGGGCAAGGGCAGGCCGTAGGTCCTGATGCGCATGCACACCGGCGCGAAATACGCGTCGGCGATGCCGAAGTCGCCGAACAGCAGGCCGCCTTCGGGTTGCGCCGCCAGCAACTCGCCCCAGAGCCCGCACAGGCGCGCCATGTCGGCGCGCACGTCGGGCTTGTCGCGCCAGATCAACCGGCCGATGTCGGGCAGGGCGGCCTCGACGTTCATCGGGCAGTGGTTGCGCAGCGCGCCGAAGCCGCTGTGCATCTCGGCGCAGACGCTGCGCGCGCGAGCCCGCGCCCTGGCGTCGGCGGGCCACAGGCGCTTGTCGGGGAAATGCTCTGCGAGGTACTCGGCGATGGCCAGCGTGTCCCAGATCGCAAAGCCGTCGTCCACGAGCACCGGCACCTTGGCGATCGGGCTGACGGCGCGCAGCGCCTTCTTGAAGACGGAGTTCGCGTCGAAGGAATCGAAGCGCACCATGACTTCTTCGAACGGGATGCCAGCCTGCTTCATGAGCACCCAGGGGCGCATGGACCAGGACGAGTAGTTCTTGTTGCCGATATAGAGTTGCAGGGCCATGGGACGGGTGAATGGTTGAGGCGGAACGCCATGTTATGGCCGCGCCGGCCGGTCATTGATGCCCAAAATGCCGCCGATTGATTCACCCGCTGGCGCATGAAGCGGAGGGTATGTCTGCTTGGCCGCCACCCTCACCCCGACCCTCTCCCGCCAGCGGGAGAGGGAGCAAAACCCGCAGCGGGAGAAATGCCTCGACCCAGGGGCACCGAGGGTCCGGCTCCGCCGGCCCAAGGGTGCCGTTCCCCCTCGAAGCGCCTTCAGGCACGCAACGGAGGGGGGAAGCCGCGTCAGCGGCGCAGGGGGGTGTTCGAAATCCCGTGCCGGTAGTCGAGCAGGCGGCTGCGGCCGCCGCGCGCGCCCAGGTAGGTCGGCGCGATGGCGTGCACGCTGGACGGCGCGATGCCCAGCGAGGACAGCCCCGGCCACTGGCCGGTGGCGACGTTGTCCACGCCCATGCTCGCCAGGTTGTCGCGGCTCATCAGGGGGTCGCCCGGTGCAAGCTCCATCATCAGCGCCTGCAGCTTGCCCAGCGCCATGGGCAGCGGCAGGATCGGGCGCTCCGTGCTGCCATGCCGGCCGGCCAGGCGCACCAGCTCGGCCAGGGTGAGCACATCCGGTCCGGCGCACTCGAAGGACTGGCCCACGGTGGACATCGGCAGGCCGGTGTCCCGCAGGCAGGCGACCACGGCAGCGGCCACGTCCTGCACCCACACGGGCTGGAAGCGGGCGCTGGCGCCCGCCAGCGGCATCACGGGAAACACAGACTGCAGTTGGGCGAACAGGTTCAGGAAACGGTCGCCCGCGCCGAAGATCACGCTGGGGCGCAGGATGCTCAGGTCAAGACCGCCGCTGCGCAGCGCTTCTTCGCCGCGCGCCTTGCTGCGCTGGTAGCGCGACGGGCCGTCCAGGCTCGCGCCCAAGGCGCTGATGTGCACGACGCGCTTGACGCCGCTGCCGGAGCAGGCGCGCGCCAGGGTTTGCGGCAGTGTCACGTGCACGCGCTCGAAAGCGGCTTCGCTGCCGTGCAGGATCGCCACCAGGTTGACCACCGCGTCGTGCCCGGCCAGCAGGCCGGCAAGGCGGGCCGGGTCGTGCACGTCGGCTTCGAGCACGGTCAGGCGCGGCAGGTGCTGGATGGCCGCGGCGTGGACGGCACGGCGCGTGGGCACCGTGATGCGCCAGCCCAGTCGGTGCAGTTGTTCGCAGACCTGGCGACCGACGAAGCCGGTGCCTCCGAGGACGAGGATGTTTTTCATTTCAGTTTTTCACCATGCCGGAGTGCGATCCGCAACGAGCGAGGCAGCGCAAAGTCCAGGGGCACCAAGGGTCCGGCTTCGCCGGCCCGAGATGCTGTCCCCCCTCCAAGCGCCCGCGAAGGGCGCGCCAGGGAGGGAGGAAGCCGCAAAGCGGCGCAGGGGGGTGTTTCATGGAAGTTCGTGGTTCACCGATTGTGCGGTCTCGCTGCGTGGACCGATCACCCCGAGCCGCGCGCGCAGCGACTGGGGCTGTCCGCTGATCAGCGCGGCGTAGTGGGTGGTGTTGGCGAGCACGTGCTTGACGTAGTTGCGGGTTTCCTCGAACGGAATATTCTCGATCCAGATCTCGCCCGGCAGGGTGGGGCCTTCGCGCCAACTGCGCGAGCGCCCGGGGCCGGCGTTGTAGGCCGCGGCCGCCAGGGGCAGCGAACCCTCGAAGTCGTCGAGCGCGAGCTTGAGATAGGCGGTGCCGATGAGGATGTTGGTGTCGCGTTCGGTGATCTGGTGCGGGCGGAAACCGTCCATGCCGATCTTGCGCGCGGTCCAGCGCGCGGTCGCTGGCATCACCTGCATCAGGCCCGACGCGCCCACGTTCGAGCGCGCATCGGTCACGAAGCGGCTTTCCTGGCGGATCAGGCCGTAGACGTAGGCCGGATCGAGCCCGATCTCGCGCGAGCGGCGCAGCACCTCGGCCCGGTGCGGCATGGGAAAGCGCTGCGCGTGGTCGAGTTCGGTGGGGGTGCGCTGGCTGGTGTTGATGCAGCGGTCCCACAGCGCGTGGCGGCATGCGAGGTCGGCCGCGGCCAGCAGCTCTCGCTCGGGCATGCCGCCCGGCGTGTGCAGGGCCACGCTGTAGTGCCATTCGCGCACGCCCTCGCCTCGCAGGCCGAGCCCGATCGCGGCGAGCGCGCGCCGCAGGCCGGGGTGGTTCGCGGCGGCTTCGGTTTCCTGCGCGGTCAGGGGCGCGGGCGGAGGCGGCGTCGCGATGGCGTGGCCCAGCGCCTCCAGCGCGAGCTGTTCGTAGAAGCCGCCGGGTGAGGCGATGCTGTCGTAGAGCGCCCGGGCCTGCGCGTTGGCCGTGGCTGCGTCGGGTTCGCGCAAGGCCTGCAGCGCACGGGCGCGCCAGTAGATCCAGGCCGGCTCGTCGGCCTGGGTCTCGCTCATGTGGGCGATGGCGTCGCGCACGGCGCTCCAGGCGCCGGCGCGCATGCCGGCCCGCGCCTTCCAGGCCAGGTGGTCGTCGGTCATGAAGCGGTCCTGCCCGTTGGCGAAATGGGCGAGCGCGTCGTCCTGCAGCTTCTGGGCCGATCGCTTGCCGATGACGCCCCAGACCCAGCCGCGTTCTTCCTGCGTGAGCTGCGCCACCCAGCGCCTGCTGTGCATGGCCTCGGCGGCGGCGACCGGGTCGTTGCGGGCCAGGCGGATCGCGGCCAGCACCACCATTTCCTTGGTGCGCGTGCGCAGCGCGGTGATTTTTTCGTCCAGGAACCTCGCCGGGTCCTTGATGGCCTCGTCGAGCAGCGGCACCCACTGGGGGTCGAGCAGCGCCACGGCCTGCGCCACGGCGGCGGGCTGGTTGGCGTCCATCGCCAGGCGCGCGCGCTGCCACACCGCCTGCTGGTCGAGGTGGCCGCTGTCCAGGAACGCCTTGGCCGCGGTGGCGCAGCCGTCGTCGGCCTCGCGCTGGGCGTGCCACAGCGAGCGCACCTGCAGAGCCGCCTCGTCGGCCGGGATCCGGTTGGCGGCGGCGTCGAGCATCAGCGCGTAGCACTGGATCTGCCGGTCGTCCTGCATGCGGAACGCGGGCAATTCGGCCGCGAAGTTGGCCCAGTCGCGCTGCCTGGCCAGTTGCAGCAGCCAGTCGTTGCGCAGGCGATCTTCCCAGTAGGTGCCCGGGTGGCGCTGCAGCGCGGCACGCACCTCTGCCGGGCTGGCGGTCTCCAGCCGGGCCTTCATTTCCCAATAGCTGGCCAGCGGCTCCAGCGCGTGGCCGCGCACGCTCGGCAGCAGGACGGTGAGCGCGGCGGCGTTGTTGCGCCGGAAGGCGTCGCGCATCTCCAGCAGGGCCGCGTCGGCGGGAGCTTGCGCCCACGCGGCGCCCTGAAGGCACAGCGCGGCCATAATGGCTCGAAGACCCCGCCTCTTGTTCACCGGTTTCATGTGCTGATTATGGACATCAACGATCGCCAGAGTTCCCCTGACAGCGACCCGATCGGCGCGGCCGGACAGACGGCCGCGCAGTGCAAGTCGGCCTGGCGCCAGCAACTGGTTGCCAAGCGCCAGCAGCTCGCCGACCGGGCCTGGCGCAACGATCTGCTGCAGCGGGTGATGCGGGTCTGGCTGATCGAGCGCTCCGACGCGATCATTGGCGCGTACTGGCCCATCAAGGGCGAGTTCGATCCCCTGCCGGCGCTGTTCCGCTGGCAGGAAGCGGGACTGGAAGAAGATGCCCAGGGCGCGCAGCGGCACCGGCGCATCGGCCTGCCGGTGGTCAACAAGGTGGACAAGACGCTCACCTTCCACACCTGGTACCCCGGTTGCCCCATGGAGGAGGACGCGTACGGCATTCCGAAGCCGAAGGACACCGAGATCGTGGTGCCCACCCTGATCTTCGTGCCCTGCGTGGGCTTCGGCCCGGGCGGCTACCGGCTGGGCTACGGCGGCGGCTTCTACGACCGAACGCTCGCCAGCCTGCGGCCCAGGCCGTTCACCGTGGGCCTGGGCTACGACTTCGGCTACCTGCCCGACCTGCAACCCGAAGCCCACGACATGCCGCTGGACGCGATCCTGGCCGATACCGGGGTGGCCTGGAACACCCCCCTGCGCCGCTGACGCGGCTTCCCCCCCCCTCTCTGGCGCGCCGCTTTGCGGCGCTTGGAGGGGGGACGGCATCTCGGGCCGGCGGAGCCGGACCCTTGATGCCCCTGGCTTTGGAGCCCCCTCGCCGGTGGCGGTTCGGTCTATACAATTGAGGTTAATTCTCATTCTCGTTAGAGATGGTCTTGGCCTCCCACCCCGAAGCTCTTTCTTCTCCGTCCGATGTCGGCGCCCTGCATGCGAGCCATCATGGCTGGCTGGTGGGCTGGCTGCGTGCCCGGGTGCGCAACGAAGCCGACGCTGCGGACCTCGCGCACGACGTGTTCCTGCGCATCCTGCGCCAGCCCGAGCCCGTGGCGCCGCGCGTGCCGCGCGCCTACCTGGCCACCATTGCCGCGCGGCTGACGGCCAACCTGTACCGGCGGCGTGTGCTGGAGCAGGCGTATCTGGACGTGCTCGCGGCGCTGCCCGAAGACGCGGTGCCATCGCCCGAGGAACAGGTCGCGCTGCGGCAGGTGATCGCCGAGATCGACGCCGCGCTGGCCGCACTCGGTCCCAAGGCCAAGCGCGCCTTCCTGCTGGCGCAGTTCGAGGGCCTGGGCTATGCCGCCATCGCGCGGGAACTCGGCGTGACGCCGCGCACCGTCGTCAACTACGTGGCGCGCGCCATGGCGCAGTGCTGCCTGCACGCCCGTTGACGATGGCCGCGCGCCCCGGCGCCGACGAACAGCGCGCCATCGAGGAGGCCGCCCGGTGGCACGCGCGCCTCCTGCCCGGCGCGCGCGACCTGGGCGAGAACCCCGAGTCGCTGCGCGACGGGTTGGCGCGCTGGCTGGCCGCGGACCCCGCCAACCGCGGCGCCTGGGAACGGATGCAGCGCCTGGGCGAGCGCTTCGACGGCGTGCCGGGCGGCCTGGCCGCGTCCGTCCTGCGGCGGCCCGCGCGCGCCGGCCGCCGCAGCGTGCTGCGCGGCATGGCCTGGGTCGCGGCCGGCGGCTCGGCCGCTTGGCTGGGCGGGCGCCACCTGCCCGGCGCGCCCTGGCAGGCCGAATACGCCACCGGCGCCGGCGAACGCCGCGCCATCGCCCTGAGCGACGGCGGCACCCTGCATCTGGACACCCGCACCACGCTCGACATCGACTACCGCCCCGACCTGCGCCGCCTGCGCCTGCGCGAAGGAGCCATCCTGGTCAGCACCCACGCCGATGACCAGATGCCGCCCCGGCCCTTCGTCGTCGACACGGCTGAGGGACGCATCCTCGCGCTCGGCACGCGCTTCGAAGTGCGGGCCGTGGAGCACGGCGTGAGTGAGGTGGCGGTGCTCGAACACGCGGTGCGGGTCACCCCGGCCGAAGACCCCGGGTCCGCGCATGCGGTGCGCGCGGGCGAGCGCCTGCGCTTCGGTCCCCGGTCGGCCGAGTCCGCGGGGGCCATTGGCCGGGATGCCGCCGCCTGGACGCGCGGCCAGTTGATCGTGACCGACCAGCCGCTGGCCGGGGTGCTGGCCGAACTGTCACGCTACCGGCGCGGCTGGCTCGGCTGCGACCCGGCCGTGGCCGGCCTGCGCATCTCGGGTGTGCTGCCCCTGGACGACACCGACCAGGCGCTGGCCGCGCTCGAAGACGGCTTCCCGCTGCGGGTGGAGCGCCAGTGGGGCGGCTGGCGCACGCGGGTGGCGGTGCGGTGAGGCGGCGAGCCTCATGTCGCTCGCTTGTGGCAGTGGCTTGACGAATGTATCCTATTTTATACAATCGATCGAAATGAAATGAAGGTCATCCACACCACTGATGTTTTCGACGACTGGATTGCCAGCTTGCGCGACAGGATGGCGGTTCGCCGGATTCAGGCCCGGATCGACCGGGTCGAGGACGGCAACTTCGGCGATTGCGCGCCGGTTGGAGAGGGCGTCTCGGAACTGCGAATCCACTATGGGCCGGGCTACCGCGTGTATTTCGCCCAGCGCGGCATGGAGATCGTGATCCTGCTGGCGGGCGGCGACAAATCCACCCAGGCCAAGGACATCCAAACCGCGCTGGAGCTGGCGCGGCGCTTGTGAAACGAAGGAAAGGACATTGCCATGGGCACCATCAAACTGCGTCGCTGGGACAGCGCCGAGCACCTCAAGACCGACGAAGACATGGTCATGTACCTGCAGGCCTGCATGGACGAAGCGGGCGACGACCCGGCCTTCATCGCCAAGGCCCTGGGAACCATTGCTCGCGCCAAGGGCATGAGCCAGTTGGCCAAGGACACCGGCCTGGGCCGGGAAAGCCTCTACAAGGCGCTGTCCGGCGAAGGCAACCCGAGCTTCGGGACCATCCTGAAGGTCATGCACGCGCTGGGCATCAAACTGCAGGCGCAGGCGACCTGAAAACCGGCTGGAGCCGTGGTGCACGTGCGGGCGGGTCGGTTCTTGCCATAAAAAATTCCGCGCAACTTTCACTCTCGCGGCGGCCCGCGTGTCCTCCTTGTTGAAACCCTGTTTTCAACGAGAGAGGAAACCACCACCATGCACCGCAGCCACCATTTTTCGTTTGCGTCTTCGTCTTCGATACCGGCCCCGATCCGCCCCGCCGCTTCGCACCATGCCATCGGCCAGGCGGTGGTCGCGCTGCTGCTGGGCGGCGGCATGCTGGCCGGGGCCAGCGGCCCGGCCCGCGCCCAGGCCGGGCCATCGACCGCCACGGGCGCGGCCACGGTGCTCGCCCCCGCCGCGCGGCCGGCACAGGCCGCGATCGCCTTCGACATCCCGCCCGGTCCGCTGACCGACACGCTCAACCGCTACGCCAGCGCCGCCGGCGTGGCCCTCAGCTTCAGCACGGAACTGACGGTCGGCAAGCAGTCGCCCGGCGTGCGCGGCAGCGCCACCGTGGCCGAAGGCTTCGAGCGCGTGCTCGCCGGCTCGGGTCTGCAGGCCGTGCAGACCGGGCCGGGGCGCTACGCGCTGGCGCAACTGCCGCAGCCGGCGCAGCAAGGCAGCGGTGGGGGCGCCACGCTGCGGGCCGTGACGGTGACTGCGCAGGCCCAACGACCCAGCGACCTGCCCGAGGCCTATGCCGGTGGCCAGGTGGCAACTGGCGGGCAAGTGGGCATGCTCGGTAACAAGGACGTGATGGACACGCCGTTCAATATCACCAACTACACCTCTCAACTGATCGAGAACCAGCAGGCAGGCACGGTTCTGGATGTTTTGCAAAACGACCCCTCGGTTCGGCAGAGCGCGGCGCCAGGGGAAATGGCCGATGCCGGCTTCAGAATTCGCGGTTTCGACGTCGGCACCAGAGCGGTGATGTTCAACGGACTGTCAGGCCTGGCGCCAGACAGTGGAAACCTTTCAGTAGCGTTCGCCGAAAGAGTAGAGGTGCTCAAGGGGCCGAGCGCCCTGCTTTACGGCATGTCGCCCAGCGGCGTGGTAGGCGGCGCTGTCAACCTCGTCCCCAAGCGAGCGGGCGACACGCCCTTGACACGTCTGACGCTGGGCGTGGAATCGAATGCCTTGTGGAGTACTCAGGTGGACACTGGTCGCCGCTTTGGAGCCAACAATGAATGGGGCCTGCGTTTTAACGGTGGCTACAAAGATGGCGATGGCTTTATCGATGGCGCAAAGAGCGGGGGCTATCTCGGCGCCTTGGCGCTGGACTACCGCAGCGAGCGTTTGCGCATGTCGCTGGATGCCTATCGCTTGCAGAACAAACTGTCTGGCGCCAGGGCCCTGAATGCCACTGTCGCCAATTGGAGCGCCGCCCCCAGCTGGCTGAGTTCGATGCCCGCCGCACCCGATGGCCGCACGAATGTTGTTCCGGGTGCTCCCGAGTTCAAGGAGACGACGCAAGCGGCCATCCTTGGCGGTGAATACGACTTCAACGACCGCTGGACCGGCTACGCGAAGCTGGGCGTGGGGCGTACCGAGGCTGACGGATTCTATGATTTTGTCCAAAACATCCAAGCCAATGGCGATGGAACCTTGGCTCTGTATGACTCGCCTCAGTTCGTCAAGACCAAAACCGGCGAAACGGGCCTGCGGGGCAGGTTCCAGACCGGAACGGTCAGCCATGCCCTGGCCCTGAGCGCGTCGTATCTGAATCTGGATCGCGGTGGCGCGTGGGCCTTTTCCTCCCAGCCGACCAACATCTACAGGCCCGCACCCATCAGTGTGGCCTGGCCTGCCTCGCCGACCCCAACCCCGAAGACCTCGGAAACCAACCTCAGCGGTATTGCACTGGCCGACACGCTGGGCTTCATCGACGACCGCGTGCTGTTGACTCTGGGCGTGCGGCGCCAGAACGTGAAGACGACGAATTTCGATAGCGACACCGGCGCCGCGACCTCGGGTTACGACGCCAGCGCCTGGACACCGATGGCCGGCCTGGTGGTCAAGCCGACCGACGATCTGTCGCTCTACGCCAACGTCATCCAGGGGCTGTCGGAGGGCACGACGGTCGGCTCGGATTTCCAGAACGCAGGCCAGGTCTTTCCACCCTACAAGACCGAGCAGATCGAGGTGGGCGCCAAGTGGCAGACGGGCAGCTTCACCAACACGATCAGCGTGTTCCAGATCGCCAAGCCCAGCACGATCGCCGACGACAGCACCACGCCGCTGCCCACGCTGCGCCTGAACGGCGAGCAGCGCAACAGGGGCATCGAATGGACGATCTTCGGCGAATTGGCGCGCGGCCTGCGCATGCTGGGTGGAGTGACCTACACACAAGCGAGGCTGACCAAAACGCAGGACGGCCTCCAGGATGGAAATCAGGCGGCCGGCGCACCGCCGTGGTCGGCCAACCTGGGCCTGGATTGGGACGTGCCGGGCCTGCCGGGCCTGGCGCTGAACGGGCGGGTGATCTACACCAGCACACAGTGGGTGGACAACGTCAACTCGTTGAAGATGCCGTCGTGGTCGCGGCTGGATCTGGGTGCGCGCTATGCGACCACGCTCGGCGGTAGGCTCGTCGTGTTCCGCGCCGGCGTGGACAACGTGTTCGACAAGAACTACTGGCAAGGTGTCTTTGGCAGTGGCAGCGTCAACCTGGGCGCGCCGCGCATCTTCCGGCTGTCGGCTTCGGTGGATTTCTGATCTTGAGCGGGTAGCCTGGATGCTAGGGCTAGGTGCCGCAGGCCTCCAGGATCGTTCGGCTCAGCGGACGGGCTCGAAAGGATGAACCTGGATGTCGGCATCGGGAAACGAAGCCACGGGCTTCAGTTCCCCGCCGAGCGCCTTGACGTACTCGCGCTGCGTGCTGACGTACATGTCGTCCCGGTGCTCCAGTTTCGATATGGCGGCTTGCTCGACGTTCATGGCTTTGTCACTTCGACCTGTGCCACCTCCCGGGTCTTGCGCAACGCCTGTCACTGCACCTCCACGAGCATGGCCTCGGCGCGTGCGGCAGCATGGGCCTGCGCCTCCAGAAACATCCTGGCGCGCAATTCGCTGAATTTCCAAGCCATCGGTCTGCCCTTTCTTATTCAAGATTGCGAGGTGCGCGTCAATCAAGGATGCTCGGCGTTGGCGTGCACTTCGGTGATGCGCTTTTCGCGGCGGACCAGATACAGGCCACTGCCCACCACGATCGCCGCGCCCAGCCAGGTGTGCGAGGCGGGCAGGCTTTGCCAGATGAGCCAGTCCAGCCCCACGCCCCAGGCCAGGGCGGTGTACTCGAAGGGCGCCACGGCGGAGGCCTGTCCGTGGCGGAAGGCTTCGGTGATGGCGAGCTGGCCGCAGAACCCGGTGACGGCCAGCGCCAGCAGCAGCATCGCGTCGCCGGGCTGGATCGCCACCCAGTGCGGCAGCGCGAGGGCGCCGGCACCCACCGACATCATCACCATCATCCACAGGATCAGGCTTTCGCTGCTGTCGGTGCGGCTGGCCAGCCGCCCGGCGATGGCCGCCACCGCATAGCACAGCGCCGCCCCCAGCACGGCGAGGCCGCCCACGGTCGCGAAGCCGGCCTGCAAGGCGTCGCCGCCGGGCCGCAGGGCGATCAGCACCCCCAGGAAGCCGACACCAATGGCCCACCAGTGGGCCGGTGGCACGCGCTCCTTGAGCACCGGCACCGACAGCGCGGTGATCAGCAGCGGCGCGATGAAGAACAGCGTGTAGGCGGCCGACAGCGGCAGCTCGCGCACGCCCAGCGTGAACAGCGCCAGCATGGTGATGCCCAGCACGCCGCGCAGCAGGTGCAGCGGCCAGCGCACCCGCCACACGGTGCGCCAGGTGCCGCGCCAGGCGATGTAGAGCAGCACCAGCGGCAGCGCCGTCAGGCCCCGCAGCGCGGCGATCTGCAGCACCGGGTAGCGCGCCGACAAGGCCTTGAGCACCGCGTCCATGAGGGCGAAGAACCCCACCGCGACCAGCATGGCGACGATGCTGCGCAGGTTGCCGCTGGGTGCGTGACGGGGTGGGGCCATGGGGTCGGTGCAAGAGGCGAAAGCGCGTGAGTGTGCACCATTTCCGTGCGAGCCGTCGGCACCAAAGAACAGTGCACCAGTCGGTCCACCGCGCCGTCACGCAGGCGCGGCGCGGGGGGCGTCAATCGATCTGATCCACGGTGTCCGGATCGGGCTCGTCGCCGATGGCCTTGCGCGTGATGGCGGCCTGCTCGAGCAGCCAGTCGCAGAACGCCTTCACCTCGGGGCGCTGCATGCTGCGCGGCACCATCAGCAGCCAGTAGACCAGGGGCGAGTCGAGCCGGGTCTGCGGCAGCGGCTCCACCAGGTCCCCGCAGGCCAGGCTCTCGGCCACCAGCGGCAGGCGCGCCAACGCCACGCCCTGGCCGGTGAGCGCGGCCTGCACGATCTGGTTGGCGTAGTTGAAGTACAGCCAGCGCTTGGGCGTCAGGGGCGTCTTCGCGCCGGCGCCGCGCAGGCGGGATTTGCCCACGGCGGCGGGCGCGGCGCCATGGGTCGCCTGCTCGTCGAGCCAGCGCTGCCAGGTCAACAATTCGAGGTGGCGCGTGCGGTGGGCGTCTCCGGCCTCGATCAGCGTGACCTGGGTGAGATCCTCCACCTTCTCGAGCCGGTGCTCGCGCAGCAGCCAGGGGCTGGCCACGGGCGTGAGCTGCTCGCCGAACAGGCGCACGGCGTTTGCTGGAATGGCCTGCGGCACGGCATAGCGCAAAGCCAGGTCCACGTCGGCGGTGGCGAGATCGACTTGCGTGTCCGTCGTGTCGATGCGGATGTCGATGTCCGGGTGCGCCCGCTGGAAGGCTTCCAGCCGGGGGATCAGCCACATCGACGCGAACGAGGCCCAGGTGGTGACGGTCACGCTGCGGCGCCCGACGCTCTGCCGGATCTGGCGCACCGCCGCATCAATGCGTTCCAGCGCCGCGCCGGCGGCGCGCAACAGGTGCGTGCCCGCGCTGGTGAGCTCCACGGCGCGCGTGTGGCGCAGGAACAGCGTCACGCCGACCTCGTCCTCCAGCGCCTGTATCTGACGGCTGACGGCGCTCTGTGTCAGGGAAAGTTCATCAGCGGCGGCGCGGAAGTTCAGGTGCCTGGCGACGGCATCGAAGGCCCGCAGGTGGCCCGCCGAGATCGGTCTGCTGCGGGGAGGTCGGTCGCTGGGTTGCATGGCTTCTGGAGGGTTTTTGATTGATGCGAAAACCGAATGAATAGCTTACCCCGTTTTCATTGGACCGCGGGGGTGGATCGCGCGACCATGGACACCCAGGATGAGCCATCGTCCCTTTTCCAGGAGCCTCGCATGAACACCTGTTCCGCCCCCGTCGCCGTTTCGTCCGACCGCATCGCCAGCGCCGCCTGCGCGCGCGGCTGGCGCCTCGACGCGCGCCGCGCCATGGCGCTGCGCCCCCGCGTGCCCAGCCGCCTGCACATCGTGCAGGGCCGCGCCTGGGTCACGCTGGGCGGCCCGTACCAGGGCGCGGGCAACGAGCTGGGCGACCACATGCTGGTGGCCGGGCAGAGCCTGGCCGTGCCCGCGGGCGCGCGTCTGGTCATGGAGCCGTGGCAGCCGGCGGGCACAGGTCCGCTGAAGTTCGACTGGTGCGTCGAGCCCCGTGCCGTCGGCCAGCCCGGCCGCTTCGGCCGCGAGGTGGTGGCGCCCGCGCGCGAACTTGGTGTGGCGCTGCGCCAGGCCGGCTGGGCGTTCGCGCGGTTGCTGCGCGGCTTGCTGGGCTACAGCGAGTTCCTGGTGGCCGGGCGGGGCAGGCTGCTCACGCCCTTCGAGTCGAACCCGCCCTGAGCGGCTTGCGCGCCGCCACGGCGGCTTCCAGCGCCAGCCGCGCCCAGGGCAGCATGAGCGCGGGCGACTCCAGTGCCTCGTCCGGGGGCGTGTGGTAGTTCAGCTTCATGGGCTTGCCCTTGGCTTCGTACACGAAGGGCTTGCCGCCCGCGGCCAGCCACCGTGGTTCGGTCGTGGCGTTGGTCTTGAGGTAGAGCGTGTCCCAGGCAATGATCGCGATGTTCATGCCATCGACCGAAATGCCCCAGCCGCCGAACATGCGCCTGGCCACGCACGGCCCCACGCCGGCGAGCAGCTCGCAAGCGTGCAGCACGAACGGGTCTGTGACGGGTTTGACGGCCATGGGTGGATCGTAGTCCCTGGCCACCGGCATCGCCAAGGCCGATGAGCGAGGAGAAGCGATCCAGAACGCCGCGGAACCGGCTTTGCCGGGCCGCAGGCGTTGCCCCCTTGAGGGGGTGACGGCCCGGCAGGGCCGGCGCGGGGGTGGGACAATCCAGCATGGCCAGACCCAAATCCGCGACCCACGACCTCAAGCGCGAACAGATTCTGGACGTGGCTGCGCGGTGCTTCGCCCGCCAGAGCTTTCCGGCCGCCAGCATGAACGACATCGCCGCCGCCTGCGGCACCAGCAAGGCGCGGCTCTACCACTACTACGAGAGCAAGGAAGCCATCCTGTTCGACCTGCTGGACCGCTACACCCAGCGCCTGCTGGCACTGATCGGCGAATCGGAAGCGCGGGCCCAGCGCAAGAACCTGGACGAACGCGATGCCCTGAACGAGCTCGTGCGCACCTTTCTGACCGAGTACGAGACCTCCGCCACGCGCCATGCGGCGCTGGTGTCCGACACGAAATTCCTGGGCGAGACCCAGCGCGAACTGATCCTGGACCGCCAGCGCGACGTGGTGGCGGCCGTCACCCGTTTCCTGCGCCGGGCCTATCCGGACCGGGTCACGCCCGCGAACCAGACGGCGCTGGCCATGATGCTGTTCGGCATGATCAACTGGACCTTCACCTGGCTGCGCCCCGGTGGACCGCTGAGCTATGCGGCGTTTGCCGAAGAGGTGGTGTCGGTGCTGGAGCGGGGCCTGGGCGGGTGAACCAAGCCGATGAAGGCATGCCGGGCGCCGGGTTTTTGCTATTTACGAATGCGTAATTGATTTCGATTAGGTAAAATTTACGCCACTTCAACGCCCCACCCGGAGACCCCCATGAGCAAAGCCTTCGCCTCCCAGGCCGACCTGGAAGACAAAAAGATCACCTTCGAGCAGCTCAGCCCGCACTGCTGGGCCTACACCGCCGAGGGCGACCCGAACTCCGGCGTCATCATCGGCGACAAGTACATCATGGTCAGCGACGCCACCGCCACGCCGGCCATGGCGCGCGACCTGATCAAGCAGATCCGCACCGTCTCCGACAAGCCCATCAAGTACGTGCTGCTCACCCACTACCACGCGGTGCGCGTGCTGGGCGCCAGCGCCTACGTGGCCGAAGGCGCGACCGAGGTGATCGCGAGCCGCGGCACCTACGAACTGATCGTCGAGCGCGGCGCGCAGGACATGCAGAGCGAGATGGAGCGCTTCCCGCGCCTGTTCCGCGGCGCCGACAGCGTGCCCGGCCTGACCTGGCCCACCCAGGTGATCGGCGACGGCCAGCCGGGCCGCCAGGGCAGCCTGGAAGTGGACCTGGGCGGCGTGAAGGTGCAGATCTGGCACCCAGGCCCCGGCCACACGCGCGGCGACACCATCGCCTGGGTGGAAGAAGAGAAGGTGCTGTTCAGCGGCGACCTGGTGGAGTACGAAGCCGGCGTCTACACCGGCGACGCGCAACTCGAAGAATGGCCCGCCACCCTGGAAGCCCTGCGCGCGCTGAACGCCGAATTCATCGTGCCCGGCCGCGGCGAGGCCATGAAGGGCAATGCCGACGTGAACAAGGCGCTGGACTACACCAAGCGCTGGGTCACCACCCTGTTCCAGGCCGGCAAGGAAGCCGCCGCCGCCGGCATGGACCTCAAGGCCGCCATGGCCCACACCCGCAAGAGCATGGACCCGGTGTTCGGCCACGTGTTCATCTACGAACACTGCCTGCCGTTCGACGTGAGCCGCGCCTACGACGAGGCCAAGGGCATCAAGAACCCGCGCATCTGGACCGCCGAGCGCGACAAGGAGATGTGGGCGGCCCTGCAGGACTGAACTACCGGCCCGGCAAAAAGAAGACCCGCCAAGGCGGGTCTTCTTGCGTGGGAACGGGGCTTCGCTTCAGGCGTCGCCGTCCTCGGTGTCGGCCTCATCGCCGTCGTCGGTGTCGCCACTGGACACGCCCACTTTCACGGGCTCGGTGGCGCTGCCGGTGCGGCCTGCGCTGTCGGTCACGGTCAGCGTCACCCGGAAGGTGCCGGTGCGGGTGTAGGTGTGGGTCACTTCCTTGCCGGTGGCGGTCTCGCCGTCGCCGAAGTTCCATTCGAATTTCACGGCGGTGGCGCCTTCGGGCGTGGCCGTCACCATGGTCTCGGAGCCGTCGAAGGTGACTTCTTCGTTCACGACCACCTTGGACGGGTTGACCGTGATGATGGGAATGGGGTTGCAGGCGGCCAGGACCAGCGCCAGGGCGGCGATGAAGAAGGCTTTCCAGAGGGTCGAGGGGGAAATGGCGGATGGCATGGCGTGACAGGAACTGCTGAGATTCGGAGGCGCCCCGCCAGGGGCGAGACCAGTGGTTCGCCAATATAAACCCGTTCCCTGGCCCATGGTGTGACGAATTGATGGCCGATCACCGGCCGGTTCCCGGCGGCGGGAGCGCCCCGTCAGTGGATCGACGAAAGGAATTGTTGCAACTCCGGCGTTTCGGGGGAGCCGAACAGTTTCGCTGGCGGCCCCATCTCGTGCACGCGGCCCTGGTGCATGAAGATCACGCGGTCGCTCACCTTGCGCGCGAAGCCCATTTCGTGCGTGACCATCAGCAGGGTCATGCCCTCGTCGGCCAGCGACTCCACCACGCGCAGCACCTCGCCCACGAGCTCGGGGTCGAGCGCCGAGGTGATCTCGTCGCACAGCAGCACGCTGGGCGCCATGGCCAGGGCGCGCGCGATCGCCACGCGCTGCTGCTGGCCGCCCGAGAGCTGGTCGGGGAAGGCGTCGAACTTCTCGCCCAGGCCCACGCGCTGGAGCAGTTGCCGCGCGCGCTCTGCGCCTTCGGCCGGCGCTGTCTTCTTCACCAGGCCGGGCGCGAGCATCACGTTGCGGCCCACGCTCAGGTGCGGGAACAGGTTGAAGTTCTGGAAGATCATGCCCACACGCTGGCGCAGCTCGCGCATGGCCGCAGCGTCCTTGTGCAGCAGGGGCTTGTCGTCCACCGTGAGCGCGCCGGACTGGAACGCCTCCAGCCCGTTGATGCAGCGCAGCAGCGTGCTCTTGCCCGAGCCGCTCTTGCCGATGATGGCGATCACCTCGCCGGCCTTGACCTGCAGGTCGATGCCCTTGAGCACCTCGTTGCTGCCATAGGACTTGCGCAACTGGCGGATGTCGACGATGACGCGGGCATCGGCGGGCGCGTCGGGCAGGGGGATGTCAACGGCTGGCATTCATTTTCCTCTCCAGGGAACGCGCGCACAGGCTCACGGGGAAGCACAGCGCGAAGTACATCAGGGCCACACAGGTGTAGACCAGGAACGGGGCAAAGGTGGCGTTGGTGATCATGGTGCCGGCCTTGGTGAGTTCGACGAAGCCGATCACGGAAGCGAGCGCCGTGCCCTTGACCACCTGCACCAGAAAGCCCACCGTGGGCGCGATGGCGATGCGCGTGGCCTGCGGCAGGATCACGTAGCGCAGCTGCTCCCCGAAGCTCAGCGCCAGGCTCTGTGCCGCTTCCCACTGCCCCTTGGGCACGGCGGCCACGCAGCCGCGCCAGATCTCGACCAGGAAGGCGCTGGTGTAGAGCGTGAGCGCCACCGCCGCCGCGGTCCACGCGGAGGTCTCCACCCCGAACAGCGCCAGGCCGAAGTAGGCAAGGAACAACTGCATCAGCAGCGGCGTGCCCTGGAACAGCTGCACGTAGCCGGCCACCAGCGTCTGCGCGCCGGGCCAGCGCGCGGTGCGCGCCACCAGCAGCAGCATGCCGACGATGCCGCCGCCGACGAAGGCGATCAGCGACAGCGCCACCGTCCAGCGCGCGGCCAGCAGCAGGTTGCGCACGATGTCCCAGAGGCTGAAGTCAACCATGGCAATGCCCGCCCGGCCGCCCGAAGGGCATTGCGCGCCCCTGTGGGGCAGCGAACGAAGTGAGCGTGGGGTCGTTCATCTTTTGCCTCCGAACAAGTAGCGTGGCCCGAGCCAGTTGAGCAGGCCACGCACGCCGATGGAGAGCAGCAGGTAGATGCCGGTGGCGACGATGAAGGCTTCGAAGGCGCGGAAGTTGCGGCTCTGGATCAGGTTGGCCGCGTAGCTGAGTTCCTGGGTGGCGATCTGCCCGCACACGGCCGAGCCCAGCATCACGATGATGATCTGGCTCGTGAGCGCGGGCCAGACTTTGCGCAGCGCGGGCGGCAGCACCACGTGCACGAAGGTCTGCATGCGCGAGAGCGCCAGGCTGGCCGCGGCCTCGAACTGGCCCTTGGGCGTGGCCTCGATGCCGGCACGGATGATCTCGGCCGCGTAGGCGCCGAGGTTGACCACCATGGCGATCACCGACGCGATCTCGGGCGTGAGCTTCACGCCCGCGGCCGGCAGGCCGAAGAACACGAAGAACAGCTGCACGATGAAGGGCGTGTTGCGGATCAGTTCCACATAGGCGGCTGCGAGCCAGCCCAGCGCCGCCGGCCCTTCGGTGCGTGCCCAGGCGCAGACCACGCCGAGCGCCACACCCAGCACGGCCGACACCGCGGTGAGCCCGAGCGTCCAGAGCATGCCTTTGAGCAGCAGCGGCCACTGCGCGAGCACGGCCCAGAAGTCGAGTTCGATGCCCATGGCGGTGGCGCGCGAACTTACTCAGGCAGCGTGCCGGCGGGGCGGCCGAGCCACTTTCTGGCCAGTGCGTCGAGCTCGCCGGCTTTCTTGGCCTCGGCGATGATCTCGTTGACCTTCAGGCGCAGCGCATCTTCGCCTTTGGCCACGCCGATGAAGTTGGGGCTGTCCTTGAGCAGCAGCTTGTACTCGGCGCCCAGGGCCGGGTTGCGCTTGATCATGTTGTCGGCCACCGAGACGCCGGTGGCGACGAACTGCGTCTGTCCCGAGACGAAGGCCGAGACGGTGGCGTTGTTGTCCTCGAAACGCTTGATGTCGGTGTTGGCGGGCGCGACCCTGGTGAGCTCCTGGTCCTCGATGGCGCCGCGCGTGACCGCGACCGACTTGCCGCCGAGGGCGTTGAAGTCCGCGAGCGCGGCACCCTTGGGGCCGTACACCGCCTGGAAGAAGGGCGAATAGGCGGCGGTGAAGTCGATCACCTTCTCGCGCTCGGGGTTCTTGCCCAGCGTGGAAATCACCAGGTCGGCTTTCTTGGTCTGCAGGTAGGGAATGCGGTTGGCGCTGGTCACCGGCACCAGCTCCACCTTGACGCCGAGTTTGGCGGCGATCAGGTTGGCCATGTCCACGTCCAGGCCCTGGGGCTTGAGGTCGATGCCGACGAAGCCGTAGGGCGGGAAGTCGGTCGGCACCGCGATCTTGATCAGCTTGGCGTTCGTCACGCCGGCCAGGGCGGACTGGGCGTGGGCCGTGCCCAGACACAAGGCGCCGAGGGAAACGGCGGTGGCCAGGAACAGGCGTTTGGTGGGTTTCATAACAGGGCTCCTAGGTAGGTTTCAGGGGGTGGTGGGGAGGGGTTCGGCGGGTGGGCGCGCCGCTGGCGGCCACCGGTGGGCGTGGCTTCGCGCACCGGGGCCAGGGCCTCGCGCAGGTCGGCCAGCGGGTCCTGCACCGGCGCCAGCCGCAGGGCCGCCTGCACCTGGCCGATGTGCGCTTCCATCAGTTGCTCGGCGGCGCCGATGTCGCCGCGCTCCAGCGCCTCGGCGATGGCCACGTGATCCCGGCACGACTGCACGGCGTCGTGGGTGGACTGGTAGAGCATGGCGATCAGCGTGGTGCGCGCGGTGTAGTCGCGCAGGGTGTCGGCCAGCAACTGGTTGCCCAGGCACTCGGCCAGGCACACATGGAAGTCGCCCAGCAGGTAGCTGCGCTGGCCCACGTCGCTGCCCTTGAGCGCGGCCTGTTCCTGGCGCAGGTGCTGGCGCAGGCGCTTGAGGCTGGTCTTGTCGATCTCGGGCGTGCGGCGGATCAGGCCGGTCTCGATGACGCGCCGGGCCTCGAACGCCTCGCGGGCTTCGTCGTGCGAGGGCTGCACCACGTACCAGCCGCGCCGCGAGCTGACGGTGACGATGCCGCGCGCGGCCAAGCGCACCAGCGCCTCGCGCACCAGGGTGCGGCTGCAGTCGAACAGGATGGACAGGCTTTGTTCACCCAGGCGGGTGCCGGGCGCCAGGCGCTGGGCCAGCACGGCTTCGATGATGCGTTGGGCGATGTCGACGGAACTGACCATGGATGGACCTTTGACCGTCCTTCACGCGAATTCCGTGCCATGGCCATATCAGGCTTGTATGCAAGATCGGTGCACCATGCGCGTGCGCAAACCGGGTGTGCACGCACAGGCATGCACCAGCGTCTGGCCGCCGCGGCGGGGGGATGGGCCGGTTTGGTGCTCCGGCGGGCAGGTTCTCAGCGCCGGGCAGCAGCCAGGCTGACCACGTCGTCCTCGTAGCCCTTGAGCGCCTTGACCGCGTGGGCGCGCTGCTCGGGCGTGGTGCTGTTGTGCAGGGCGGCGAACTGGGCGCAGCCGTGTTGCAGCAACTGGTGGCTGTAGGCGGGGTAGTCGGGCGTGGGGGATCGCCGGATGCGTTCGATGTGCCCGCGCACCGCCTGCTCGGCCTGTTCGGGGTTGGCCTGTGCATCGCGCAAGGTCCGCAGCAAGTCGGCCTGGCGGCGCTGGCGCTCGGCGTGCGTGCGCTCGGGGTCCCACGGGGACTGGCTCAACTGGCCGCGCAGCAGTTCGCGCTGCGCGGCGCTGAGGCCGCCGTACAGCCGCTCGCTGCGCGCAACGGCCTTTTTCAGGCGCTCGTTCAGCGCCTGTTCGGGGTTGGGTTGCAGGTGGTCCCTGGCAAAGTCCTCATTGCTCCGGGCCTGCCGCTTCGCCAGGTTCGCCAGTTGCTCGGGACCGAGTTGCAAGGCCATGCGGGCCATGGGCGCCACCATGCGTTCGGCCGCGGCATCGATGCGCTCGCGCACCGCGTCGAGCTCGGCGCAGGCCTCGGCCGGGGTGATGTCGCGCACGGCCATGGCCTGCCATGCCTGCAGGCGGCGCGAGTACGCCGGCAGTTCATTGCTCCGGTGCCATGCAAAGAAGGCGTCGATCTTGTCGCGGACCCGCGGCGTCTGCTCGCTGGTGAAGTCGATGTGGTCGTCGAGCCACCAGTAGGTCAGGTTCGGCGCCTGGCTGTAGGCGAGGCGGGCCGTGCTGCACGCGGCCACGCCCAGCACCATCAGCGCGGCCGCTGCGTATGCCAGCGGCCTGCGCGCCATAATGCCCGGCTGGAAGGCGCTGGCCAGAACGCCGCGCATTTTGTCCCCGAAAGAGGTGCTCATGTCGTTCCCTGTGGATGTGGTGGTGATGGCGGCCGGCAAAGGCACGCGCATGAAGAGTCAGCGGCCCAAAGTGTTGCACCGTTTGGGCGGGCGCGCGCTGGCCCAGCACGTGATCGACGGCGCCGTGCGGTTATCGGCGCGCTCGGTGGTGGTGATCACCGGCCACGGCGCCGAGCAGGTAGAGGCGGGCCTGAGCGTGGCCGGCGGCGCCGCGCTGCGCTTCGTGCGGCAGGCGCCGCAGCTGGGCACCGGCCACGCGGTGCAGCAGGCCGTGCCGGTGCTGGCCGACGACGGGGTCGTGCTGATCCTCAATGGCGACGTGCCGCTGATCGGGCAGGCCACGCTGGAGGCCTTGCTGCAGGCCTGCGCGGGCCGGCACCTTGCCCTGCTCAGCGTGGACACCGGGGCGGACGCCGACGGTTATGGCCGAGTCGTCCGCGCCGCCGACGGCTCGGTGCAGGCCATCGTGGAGCACAAGGATGCCGACGCCGCGCAGCGGCGGATCACCGAGTGGTACAGCGGCGTGATGGCCGCGCCCGCGACCGTGCTCAAGCCCTTGCTGGCCCAATTGGACAATGACAACAGCCAGGGCGAGTTCTACCTGACCGACGTGGTGAAGCACGCGGTGGCGCGCGGCCTGTCCGTGCGTGCCATCACCACCGCCGACGCGGTGCAGGTGGCCGGCGTGAACAGCCCGGCCCAACTGGCCGGACTCGAGCGCGCCCACCAGCGCCGGCTGGCCGATGCGCTGATGGCGCAGGGCGTGCGGCTGGCCGACCCGGCGCGGCTGGACGTGCGCGGCGAGCTGATGTGCGCGCAGGACGTGGAGATCGACGTCAACTGCGTGTTCGAGGGCCGCGTGAAGCTGGGCGAAGGGGTGCGCATCGGCGCGAACTGCGTGATCGCGAACGCCGCGATCGATGCCGGGGCGGTCATCCACCCGTTCACGCACATCGACGGCGGGAAGCCGGGCGTGTCGGTGGGCAAGGATGCACGCGTGGGACCGTTCGCGCGCCTGCGCCCGGGCGCGCAGCTCGGTGCGGATGTGCACATCGGCAACTTCGTGGAAGTGAAGAACTCGACCCTGGCCGATGGCGCCAAGGCCAACCACCTGGCCTACCTGGGCGACGCCACGGTGGGCGAGCGCGTGAACTACGGGGCCGGCAGCATCACCGCCAACTACGACGGCACGAACAAGCACCGCACGGTGATCGAGGCCGACGTGCACGTCGGCAGCAACTGCGTGCTGGTGGCGCCGGTGACGGTGGGTGCTGGCGGCACGGTGGGCGCGGGATCGACCGTGACCAAGAACACCCCGGCGGACAGCCTGACCGTGGCGCGGGGCAGGCAGGTCAGCCTGCCCGGCTGGCGGCGGCAGAAGTGACATGAATCCACCGTGCCATCCCACCCGCCAACCCTGGATCGGGAGGCGATCATGAACCGCGTTCGCGCAAGCCTGGCGGTGGCGTCGATCGGCATGCTGCTGGCGCTCGGTGCCTGTGGCCTCGAAAGCGCGGGCACGGCCGCCACCGCCGGCGCGGCCAAGCAGATCGAGGTCGAGCAGGCCCACCAGAAACAGCAGGCCATCCGGGAGCAGCTTCAGCGTTCGATGGACGAGATGAACAAGCGCAACGAACAACTGGGCGACTGAGCGGCGCTTCGCGTCTTTCCCTGGACGGGGCAGGGCATCACATGTTGCGCCGGTACTGGCCACCCACCTCGAACAGGGCGCGTGTGATCTGACCCAGGGAGCAGCAGCGCACCGCGTCCATCAGCACCTCGAACACGTTGCCGTTGTCGATCACCGCCTTCTGCAGGCGCTGCAGCATGGCGGGCGATTCGGCCGCGTGCCGGGTGTGGAAATCGGCCAGGCGCTGCAACTGGTTCTGCTTCTCTTCGTCGGTGGAGCGGGCCAGCTCCAGCGTCTCGGGCGTGGGGTCGCCCTTGGGGTTGCGGAAGGTGTTCACGCCCACGATGGGGTATTCGCCGGTGTGCTTGAGCATCTCGTAGTGCATGCTCTCCTCCTGGAT
>CAZFOT010000018.1:25739-27365 GCA_964520365.1 uncultured Hydrogenophaga sp. | reverse complement strand
GCTGCTCGGCTTCGTCGGCGTGCTGGTGGCCCTGCCGGCCAGCGCCGTGCTGCTGGTGGCCATCCGCCGCATGCGGGCGAGCTACCTCGCCAGCAAGCTGTACCTGGCATGAAGCAGCTCGCGCTGGACATCGGGCTGGCGGGCCCGCCCACGCTGGAAAGCTTCTTCCCCGGCGCCAACGAGCCGGCCTGGCGGCACCTGCAGCTGTGGGCCGGCAGCCCGACGCGCTCGCCCGTGCCCACCTACCTCTGGGGCGGCACCGGCAGCGGCAAGACGCACCTGCTGCAGGCCGTGGAACAGCGCCTGCGCGAGCAGGGCGCGGCGGCCGGCTGGCTGGACGCGTCGCTGCTGGAGCCGCCCGAGTTCGACGAGCAATGGGCGGTCGTCCTGCTGGATGACGTGCATCTCTACACCGCCGTGCAGCAGCACGCCGCCTTCGCCTGGTTCGTCCAGGCGCAGGCGCTGCAGCGCGGCGTGCTCGCCGTCGGCGCGCTGCCGCCGGCGGACCTGCAGCTGCGCGAAGACCTGCGCACCCGGCTCGGCTGGGGCCACGTGTTCCAGCTGCAGGTGATGAGCGAGCCCGAGCGGCGCGCCGTGCTGCGCCAGGCGGCGGATGCGCGCGGGGTGTTCCTCAGCGACGACGTGATGGACTTCATCCTCACCCGGTTCTCGCGCGACATGGGGACCTTGATGCAGTTGCTGCAGCACCTGGACAGCTACGCGCTGCAGGCCAAGCGGGCCATCACCATTCCCCTCATCAGGGCCATGCTGGAGGATCAGTGAACCGGCCCAAAGTCACTCTCTTCGACTTGGACCACACCTTGCTGCCCATCGACTCCGACCATTCCTGGGGGGAGTTCACGCAGCAGATCGGCTGGACCGACCCGGTGGAGTTCAAGCGCCGCAACGACAGCTTCTACGCGCACTACATCGCCGGCACGCTGGACGTGCACGACTACGTGCGCTTCGCCGTCGAGGCCATCCGCGTGCGCGACCAGGCGCGGTACGAAGAGGCGCATGCCCGTTTCATGCGCGAGTGGATCCAGCCCGCGCTGCTGGAGCCGGCCCTGGCGCTGGTGCGGCAGCACCAGGCGGCCGGCGACATCGTGGCCATCGTCACCGCCACCAACGAATTCGTCACGCGGCCGATCGCCGAGGCGATCGGCGTGCCCGAGCTGATCGCCGTCGAACTGGAGCGCGGCGCCGACGGCTGGATCACCGGCGAGATCGCCGGCGTCCCCTCCATGCGCGAAGGCAAGGTCGTCCGCACCCGCCAATGGCTGGCCGCCCGCGGCTGGGACTGGCTGGACGTGGAAACCACCTTCTATTCCGATTCCACCAATGACCTGCCCCTGCTGGAGCAGGTCGACCACCCGGTCGCCACCAACCCCGACCCGCGCCTGCGCACGCTGGCGCTGGAGCGGGGCTGGCGCATACTCGACCTCTTCGACAGGCAATGATCAAGAAATTCATCGACAGGCTGCTCGGCAACACCGCCAGGCCGAAATTCGGCAAACGCAAGGAGGTCGGGCCCGAGGAGCACGGGATCGACCCGGCCCTGGTGGACGAGCGCGCCCTGAACGTGGTGCACACGCTCAAGGAAGCCGGCTACGAGGCCTACATCGT
>CAZFOT010000018.1:0-25729 GCA_964520365.1 uncultured Hydrogenophaga sp. | reverse complement strand
GACTTCGACGTGGCCACCAATGCCACGCCCGAACAGGTGAAGGGCCTGTTCCGCCGCGCCTTCATCATCGGCCGGCGCTTTCGCATCGTGCACGTGGTCTACGGCCGCGGGCGCGAGCACGAGGTGATCGAGGTCTCGACCTTCCGTGCTTACCTCGATGCCGCCGAAGCCGAACAGGTGGCGGGCAACGAGCGCACCAGCAAGGGCCAGCTCGCGGGCATGACGCACGCGGTGGACGCCAGCGGGCGCGTGCTGCGCGACAACGTGTGGGGCCCGATCGAGCAGGACGCCGCGCGGCGCGACTTCAGCATCAACGCCATGTACTACGACCCGGAAAGCCAGACCGTGGTCGATTTCCACCACGGCATCCGGGACGCCAAGAAGAAAACGCTGCGCATGATCGGCGACGCGACCACCCGTTACCGCGAGGACCCGGTGCGCATCATCCGCGCCGTGCGCTTCGCCGCCAAGCTCAACGTGCTGGGCTTCCAGTTCGACCCCAAGACGCGCGAGCCGCTGGTGGCTTCGCGCAACCTGCTGGCCGACGTGCCCCAGAGCCGTTTGTTCGACGAAATGCTCAAGCTGCTGCAGACCGGCCACGCGCTGGCCAGCATCGAGCAGCTCAAGGCCACGGGCCTGGCCAGCGGCATCTATCCGTTGCTCGACGTGGTGGTGCAGCGCGCCGACGATCCTTTCGTGAAGCTGGCCCTGCAGGACACCGACCGCCGCGTGGGTGAAGGCAAGCCGGTGGCGCCGAGCTTCCTGCTTGCCTGCGTGCTGTGGGCCGATGTGCGCAAGGGCTGGAACCAGCGTCTGCAGCCGCGCCCGAACCAGCGCCCCACACCGCCCGTGGCCGCCTTGCAGGACGCGGTGGACCATGCCTTCGATGCCCGCATCGGCGACGTCTCGGGCCGGGGCAAGCTGGGTGCGGACATGCGCGAGATCTGGATGATGCAGCCGCGCTTCGACAAGCGCGTGGGCGCATCGCCCTTCAGCCTGGTCGATCAGGCGCGCTTTCGCGCCGGCTTCGATTTCCTGCGCCTGCGCGCCCAGGTGGGCGAGGTCGAGGAAGAGCTGGCGCACTGGTGGGAAACCTTCCAGGGCGCGAGCGACGAGATGCGCGAGGACATGGTCGATGCGCAGCGACGCGCCAATCTGGCCAAGCCCGGCGGGGCGGGCACCTCGCGCCGCGTCAGGCGCAGCGATGCCGACCACCCGGCGAACGCACCCGCGCCCGATCCGCGCTTTCGTGCCGGGTCCGACGAAGCAGCCGGTGACGCCAGCGCGGACGGCGAAGACGGCCCGGAAGCGGTGCCGCCGGATGGCAGCGCGCCGGCCAAAAAGCGCCGCCGCCGCCGGCGCAAGCCCACCGGTGCGCCGCGTGCCGAAGGCGGCGCCGGTGATGCCGGTGATGCCGGTGGCGGGGATGGCGACGGCGCCTGAGGCCGCCGTGGCCGCGCCGCGTGCCGAGGTCGCGGCTTTCGTGGCGCTCGGTGCCAACCTGGGCGAACCCGCGCAGACCCTGCGCGACGCGCTGCGAACGCTGGACGCCACGCCGGGCGTGCGCCTGCTGCGCGCTTCCAGCCTGTACCGCACCGCGCCCGTGGACTCGGGCGGTCCTGACTACTTCAACGCGGTGGCCGAAGTCGCCACGGTGCTCACCGCACCCGCGCTGCTCGATGTCCTGCAGGGCATCGAGCAGCGCGCGGGCCGCGAGCGCCCCTACCGCAATGCGCCGCGTGTCCTGGATCTCGATCTGCTGCTGTACGGGGATGGCCGCATCGGCTCGCCGCGGCTGACGGTGCCGCATCCGCGCATGGCACAGCGTGCCTTCGTGCTGGTGCCCCTGGCCGAGATCGCATCTGACCGGGTGAGCGCGATGCAGATGCGGGCCGTGGCTGGTCAGGCCATTCAAAAGATCGACTAAGGATTCGTCCGCATCTGCCCCGGGCGTGGGATGAACTGTTCGAGTGGCTGGAGAAGTACGCGCCCAGGTGGTGCCGATTCGGTGAACTGACGGCCAATGGCCATCCTCGCCACTCTCTGTCCCTGAGCTATAGCTGGATGCTGGAGCCCTACGAGCCGGTCTGAGCTCCGCCGCGCGGTTTGGGCGCCTGGAGGCCCTGCGCCCCCATCGCTTTGCCCTCCATGTTCCCCATCGCAGGCGAGTCTCCTTGTCTTCTCCGGCAAGAGAACCCACCCCCTGTCTCGCCCATCAAGATACCCGAATTGATCCAGGTACCTCTCTCTGTTCCCAGAAAAAACTATTGAAAATCAATAGCTTATGAGTGGTTGATATGAAATTGATAGCATCATATCTAATGAACTTGGGGAGAGCAGGTCATTGCCTTATTCCATGCGGGTTTCCAGGCGGTGAAACAAATTTTTCGCACAAACCCTGCTGCTCCTCCAGACTTGAAGCAAAGGAGGAACGCAATTGACCGGTACCCACCTGACGACTGCGCCGCTGGCGGGTCTATCGCGAACTCCTGTTCAACAGCCCACAACATTCCATCCTCGTTCATTGAACCCCAGGGTGTTGCACTTCTCACTTGAATCCGCCCGCTAATTCATATATTCATCACTCCCATATCACGTCGAGAGGACCGCTTCAGCATGTACGAGATCTACCACTCCGACCGCAACGATCAATGGCGCTACACACTGGGCACCACCGGCAAGCGCCCGCTCATCACCATTGGGCTGAACCCGAGCACTGCCACCCGAGAGAAGCTCGACCCCACCGTCATTCGTGTGCAGAAGGTGGCGCAGCAATGCGGATTCGACAGCTTCATCATGCTCAACCTCTATCCGGAGCGAGCCACCAATCCTCAGGGCTTGCCGCCCAAAGCCAGCCCCGCAGCCTACAAGCGCAACCTGGAGGCGATCGAGGAGACCGTCGCTCAGTACAAATCACCCACGATATGGGCGGCCTGGGGCGAGTCGGCGGCACTGCGCCCGTACCTGCCCCAGGCACGGGATGAGCTGTTCGCCCGGCTGGCCCCGTACAGGCCCCGCTGGCGCCGATTTGGCGAGCTGACCGCCACCGGCCATCCCCGCCACCCGCTGTACCTGAGCTACAGCTGGACGCTGGCGCCCTACGAGCCGGCCTGAGCCACGGGTGCCGGGCGGTGCGGCTTTCCCATCGCACTCACCGCCGCTCTCCCCATGGCCTTCCCTGGCAAGAAAACGCGCGCTGCGTCTTGACCGCCAAGGCGAGCAGGAGCGTGAAGCAGGGTGTACTCCGTCCAGGGAAAAGGCTATTGAAAATCAATCACTTAAACCTGTCCAGCAGCAAACCCGAGGAGCCCAGCAAGTGACCCCATCACCTGATCCGCACCAGCTATCTGCACCGCTGCAGTTTCTGTACCTGCACCAGCGCGACGCCGGCATGCTCGCTCGCCTGCGCCTTTGGAGCGGCTGGCTCTCTCAGGGCCACGCCGGGGAGGTGGAGGGTGAGCTGATCGCTGTGGAAGGAGTCTTCCCGGACGAGGTTCTGGCCCGCGTCGCTGAATGCCCGTGGCAGGTGCTGATCTATGAACCCCCGGGTTACCCCGAGACTGCCCCGTCCGAGGTGCAGCCATGACGCCCCGCGAACCTCGCAAGGAACTGGGTGCCGCGCAAGTCGCAGCCATCTGGCGCCGGGGCACCAATCACGTGGGCGGCGTGCGCGGCCTGATCCTCAACGTCACGATGTACGGCTCGCGCAGTTGGGTGCTGCGCTATCAGGTAGCGGGCAAGCGGCGGGACTTGGGGCTCGGCTCCTAGGCAGCAGCTCATGCAGGGCTGAACGGACGAAGCCTCCCACGTGGCGCCATGGGGATGGCCGCCACTCATCGGGCCAAAGGCCCTCTCTCAACAATGACGCGAATTGAAGGAAAACAAGGATGCGATTCCGGAACCCGGCCAGCGGGCATATACGCGAAACAACTACTCCCGCATCCACAAGGCGTCGGTCAACGGCACAAACCCAGCCCGGATGTCCTGCTCGAAGTCGGCCACCCGGCGACCACCCTCACGCGCATATTGGCCGTGCACCGAACCGATCACGGTCACAACCTCAGTAGCAGCCCCGAAGTCCGGTGTGTACCGCGTTGCGGTAAGGCTTACCTTTTCAAGGTCTAAAACATCCGTGGCCACGCGAGTGAACTCACGGATCTCATCCTCCGAGATTGAAACCGCGTTTGCATGCATAAATATCTCCAAGGGCTGCGACCGAACCAACTTTGAAGGAAGGTGGCTTTCTACCGTTTCTGGCATCGATGCACTGAGTTCTGGTGTTCCATGTCAAACAGACCGCTGACTATTCCACGGCCACGCCTTCCCGGGCGCGAGGCGCCACGACGCGGGGTGAGTATTCCTGCGAACCATGTCTGCAGGAACCACTGACTCTATCGCTGCCTGGACCTGCTCTCGCAGATGTGGATGTTTTGAGTCGTTCCCTTTGGTGCAGCAGTTCAAGACGATGTCGCCGGGCAAGAAAGCTGACTCCAGCCGCTTCTGAAAATACTTCATCCCGCCGCTGCCCCACAGCTTTAGGAACTCCTGATCCCGATAGCATTCCGGCTTCTTACCTAGCGAGCACTGGAAAGGGATAGCGTTGAAAAGTATGAGGCCTGGCGTGGCATCAAAGCCCATGGTCGGGAGATGCACGGCTATCTTTTTGCCGGTATAGCCGTTGGCTGGACACGGCACCCGTGTCCCATCAGGCACCTCCTTGAACTCGTCCAAGTGAGGCGACTCGAGCACAAGAAACAAGCAGCTCACACCCTTTGGTCTCAGAGAGACGTCGCGGCGCTCAGCAAAGTGAACACCATCGCGCCCCAACTCCCCAATCAGTCCGACGTATTGGTCCGGGCACCGGCGCTTCTCAATCTGGTCCGGGCATGGGCACCTCTCCCGATGGTTTGTGCCGACCCCTAGGAGCCCGGCGAGGCTCTTTTCTTCAGCCGAATGATTTGGCACTGCGTTACCTCTGGGAACCGCGGTCGTTTCTCGGCGGATAGATCTAAGGCGCCAGCCGCTCGCGCAGCCATCCACCGTCGGCCTGCGCGGTGTAGCGCAGCCGGTCGTGCAGCCGGCTCTTGCGGCCCTGCCAGAATTCCCACCGCTCGGGCTTGAGGCGGTAGCCGCCCCAATGCGGCGGGCGCGGCGGCTGCAGCAGGAACTGCGCGCCGTATTTCGCCGCGCTGGCCACCAGCACCGCGCGGCCCTCGATGACCTGGCTCTGCGGGCTGGCCCAGGCGCCGATGCGGCTGTCCAGCGGGCGGCTGTGGAAGTAGGTGTCGCTTTCCTCGTCGCTCACCTTCTCCACCACGCCCTCGATGCGCACCACACGTTCGAGCTCCACCCAGTGGAACTGCAGCGCCGCATACGGGTTGCCCGCCAACTCCTGGCCCTTGCGGCTTTCGTAGTTGGTGTACCAGACGATGCCGCGCGCGTCGAAGTCCTTGATCAGCACCACCCGCGTGCTGGGGCGCAGGTCGGAGCCGACAGTGGCCAGGGTCATGGCATTGGGTTCGGGGATTTCACCCTGGATGGCTTCTTCGAGCCAATGCGCGAACTGGCGCAGCGGATCGGCATGCGAGGCCGATTCGCTGAGTTCGGCCTTTTCGTAGCTTTTGCGGAGGTCGGCGATGTTCGTCATGGACGCAGTATAGGAGTGCCCTCGGTGCGCGCATTGGCGTCGGCCAGCCGCAGCAGGCGCTCCAGGGCATGGTCATGGATGCCGTGGCGCAGCAGCCCGTCGAAGGTCTGGCGCGCGTAGTCCAGCGTGGTGCCGTAGCGGCCGCGGGCATGGGCGAAGATCTCGCGGTAGTGCTCGGGGCCGAGGTGTCCGGTGTAGCTCGGGCTGCGGCGCGACAGCGTGAAGGCCAGGGCGCGCACCGGCCCCTGGGCGGTCTGGCAGAGCAGCCATTTCGGGTCGTACACCGGATTGGGCATTTCGCGCGCCCACAGCACCGGCATGAGCGCCTCCACCTCGCCGTGCGGCACGCGCAGCGCCAGGCCGGTGCAACTGCCGCCGGCAATGAGAGTGAACACCAGGCCCGGCCGTTCGGGCGTGCCGCGGTTCACCCGGCTCCACATCTGCAGGCAGCGGTGGTGGCCGTGCACGCGCGCCAAGCGCTGCTCGGCCGCTTCGAACTCGGGCCGCCACACCAGCGAGGCGTAGGCGAATACCCAGAGGTCGGGCCGGGGGCCTTGCGAGCGCCACTGGGCCAGCGTGTCGGCCATCATGCGGGCGCCGTCGCGCAACGCCGGATCGGGCGGGAGTGTCATGCGGTACGGGGGTTCGGCCATTTAGAATTGCGTGTTTGCCGGTGCAGGACTTTTGCATTCGTTTTGAAGGCCTGCGCCGCACCGATCATCTGTTCCAGCCCATTCATTATTCTTCACGGAGTGTCTCACCCATGTCTTCCCAGGAAACCGAAACCGAATACCCCGTGGTCGCCGCCGTGCTGATCCTGGCCGTCCTGCTGACCGTGGGGCTGGCACTGGGCATCGGCATCCATAAGGCGCGCGGCGTGGCCGGGGGCGCCACCGCCGGCCTGTCGGCTGCGGGGTCGGCCGCAGCCGGCTCGTCCGCGGTCGACTCGTCTGCGGCGGGTTCGTCCGTCGGCGCCGCGGCGCAGCCAGCCGCTGCCGCCGGCACTGCGCCACGCAGCGAGGACGCCAGCATCGTGGTGGAAAACGGCATCGTGAAGTTCTACTTCGCCGTTGGCAAGGCCGACCTGGCCAGTGGCGCGGTGGCGGTGCTGGCCGACGCGATCGCGGCCGCCCAGGCCGGCAAGCGGCTGGTGATCTCGGGCTTCCACGATTCGACCGGCGACCCGGCCTTCAACATCGAACTGGCCAAGCGGCGCGCCCTGGCCGTGCGCGATGCGCTGGTGGGGGCTGGCGTGGCCGAAGGCAGCGTGGAACTGCGCAAGCCCGAAGAGACCACCGGCAGCGGCAACCTGGCCGAAGCGCGCCGCGTGGAAGTGGTGATCGCCGACTGACGGCCCCGCTTTTCCCCAAGAAGAACAGCCCGGCTTGACCGGGCTGTCGTGTTTCTGGTTCAGCGCAGGCCCTGGCCAGCCGCGTGTTCGGCGCGTTGTATCAATTCGATCTTGTAGCCGTCCGGGTCCGTCACGAAGGCGATCACGGTGCTGCCGCCCTTGACCGGGCCGGCCTCGCGCGTCACGTTGCCGCCGGCGGCCTTGATCTTCTCGCAGGCGGCGTAGGCGTCGGGCACGCCCAGGGCGATGTGGCCGTAGGCCGTGCCCAGCTCGTAATGCTCGGTGCCCCAGTTGTGGGTGAGTTCGATCTCGGCCTGGGCCGGATTGCCCTCGTAGCCCACGAAGGCCAGCGAGTACTTGTACTCGGGGTTCTCCGAGGTGCGCAGCAGTTGCATGCCCAGCACCTGGGTGTAGAAGTCGATCGAGCGCTGGAGGTTGCCCACGCGCAGCATGGTGTGAAGGAGTCTCATGAACCCGATTGTGGCTTCATCTCGAAAACCAGGCAGGTCGTCGTGGCATGGGCATAGAGCGTGCCGTCGGGGCCGATCAACTGGGCATCGGCGGTGGCGAGCTGGCGCCCGCAGTGGATGACGCGGCCGATGGCGCGCACGCGCTGCACCTTCGGGGTGAGCGCGCGCACGATGTTCACGCTGAGTTCGGCCGTGGTGTAGGCGCGGCCGGCCGGCATCTTGGTGTGCACCGCGCAACCCAGCGCCGAATCCAGCAGGGTGGCGAACCAGCCGCCGTGCACCGTGCCCATGGGGTTGAAATGCTGCGGCTTGGGCGTGCCCTGGAAGGTGGCGATGCCGTCGCCGATGTCGATCACCAGGAAGTCCAGGGTGTGGGCAATGGCGGCATACGGGATTTCGCCCTGCAGCATGGCCTGCATCATCTCCAGGCCTGATTTGCCCGCGATCTGTTCGGGGCGGGCCACGCCCGGGCCGGGGCCGGCGTTGATGCGTTGCAGTACCTCGGCCTCTTCGGCCAGCCAGGCCTCCAGCAGGTTGTCCTTGCTCATGGGATGTTCCTTGAAAGTTGCATATACAAACATTGTAGATACAATGAATCCATGCCGTCTGACCCGAACGCGTCACTCCCCGAAGCCACGGACACCGCGCGGCCGGTGGGGTGCACCAACTTCAAGCTGCGCCAACTCACCCGGCGGGTCACCCAGCACTACGACCAGTACCTGGCGCAGGCCGGCCTCAGGATCACCCAGTATTCGCTGCTGAGCCACGTGGATCTGCTGGGGCCGCTGCCGCCCGGCGATCTGGCCCGGCGCATGGACATGGACGCTTCGACGCTGAGCCGCAACCTGCGGCCGCTGCTGGCGGCGGGCTGGGTGAGCACGGGGGAGGGCGCCGACGGCCGCAGCCACGTGGTGGTCATCACCCCGTCGGGCCACGCCTTGCGCCGGCAGGCCCAGCGCCACTGGAAGGCCGCGCAGGTGGCGCTCAACGACAAGATGGGGCCAGCCACCGTGGCGGCGCTGCACCGCCTGCTTGACCAGGGACTGGCCGGGATGCGGTGACCACCCCCCTGCACCGCTTTGCGGCTTCCCCCCTCCCTGGCGCGCCCTTGGGGCGCTTGGAGGGGGGACGGCACCCTTGGGCCGGCGAAGCCGGACCCTCGGTGCCCCTTGACGAAGACACTTCTCTCGCTGCGGATCGTGCGCTGGCGCGGTGGAAAACCGATGAGGTCTGACCTTCAGCGCCCGCTGTAGGCCAGACCCGAGGCCACGCCGCCGAACAGGTCGCCCTGCACCAGGGGCACACCCGCGAACGTGGCCCGCAGGGCCTGCTGGAAAGGCCTGAGCGCGGACGAGCCGCCCGTGAGGTAGATCGCGTCGAGGCCACCCGCATGGTGAAGACCGGCGCGCTGCACGCACTCGCGTGCGCAGGCGACGGTGCGCCCCAGCAGCATGGCCAGGTGGTCGCGCATGTCGGCGGCATCCAGGCCGGCGCTCAGGCCGGCTTCCACCTCGTTCAGGTCCACTGCGGTGGGCGCGCCGTTCTGCGAGCAGCGGATCTTGGCCTGCTCCACCTCGTGCGCCAGCCGGTGGCCGTCGCGCTGTTCGAGCACCCGCATCAGGCGCTCGTGCAGGCGCGTGTCGCTGTAGTTCACGCGCAGCGCCTGGGCCTGGGCGAGGGCGCGCGGCAGGTACAGCCACTGGATCAGGTGCCAGGTGGACAGGTCGAAGAACACGCGGCTGGGCACCTCGCGTTGCTGCGGGCCGAGGTGGCGGTGGCCCAGCAGCGGCATGACCCGCTCCAGGCTGAGCTTCTGGTCGAAGTCGGTGCCGCCGATGTGCACGCCGCTGGTGGCCAGCACGTCGCCGCTGCGATCGGGCCGGTTCGCTCGCCGCGGGCCCAGCCGCACCACGGTGAAGTCCGACGTGCCGCCACCGATGTCCACCACGAGCACGCGGGCCTCGCTCGTCAGCCGGCGTTCGTGGTCGAGCGCCGCCGCGATCGGCTCCAGTTGAAACCGCACATCGCGGAATCCCACCGATTGCGCAGCTTCGCGCAGCGATTGTTCGGCCTGTGCGTCGCGCCGCGGGTCGTCGTCGACGAAATGCACCGGCCTGCCCATCACCACCTCGGCCGGTGCGTGGCCCAGGGTCTGCGCTGCGCGCTCGCGCAACTCGGCCAGGAAGGTCGCGATGATGTCCTGGAAGCTGATGCTCCGGTGGTTGACCTCGGTCTTCTCCTGCAGCAGCGCATTGCCCAGCAGGCTCTTGAGCGAGCGCATCAGGCGGCCTTCGGTGCCGACGAGGTATTGGGCGATGGCGTCGCGCCCGAAGTGGGTGCGGTGGTCTTCGGTGTTGAAGAACACCGCCGTGGGCAGGGACACGGCGTCGCCTTCAAGGACGATGAGCTGTGCCGTGCCACCGGGCGGCGCCCAGGCCATGGCCGAATTGGAGGTGCCGAAGTCGATGCCGAGGGTGCCAGGGTGGGGGACGGTCATGGGTGCCAGTGGGGCCGGTGCAAAGGGGTGGACGCCGGATTGGCGCCTCCCGGGAGGGAGCGGCGATTCTGACAGGCCGCGAACAGATCGCCCCTTCAGTGCTCGAACACCAGCGAGCGGTGCACGGCCGCACCGGCCAGCGCGCCGTCGCCCACCGCCATGGCCACGTTGGCGAATCCGCGCGCGGTGTCTCCACACGCGAACACACCGGGCACCGAGGTTTCCATCGTGCCGTTCACGCGCAGGTAGGCGCCCACAGGTCCTTGCTCCAGCGCACACCCGAGCTGGTGGGGCAGGTCGCTGGCCATGCGGGTGGACGGGATGGTGAACAGGCCGTCGAAGACCAGCGCGCGGCCGTCTTCCAGCACCACGCTGGCGGTGTCCACGAGGCGCACCACGCGGGCATGCTCCACCCGGACCCCGCGCTGGTCCAGCACCTGCTGCTGTGCTTCGTCGGGCACGAAGGCGCCGTTGAGCAGCAGCGTCACCGTGCCCCATTCCGGCAACAGCTGGGCCTGGTGCATGGCCAGGTCGTTGTTGGCCAGCACGCCGATGCGTCCCTGGTTCAGTTCGTAGCCGTGGCAGTACGGGCAATGGAACACGCTGCGGCCCCAGCGTTCGCGCAGGCCCTCGATGTCGGGCAGGTGGTCGACCACGCCGGTGGCGAACACCAGGCGGCTCGCCGACAGTGGCTTGCCATTGACCACCACGTCGAAGCCGGAGCCGGCCTGTGCCGCACTGGTGGCTTCACCGGCCACCCAGGTCACGGTGGGATAGGCCAGCAGTTGCTGCCGCGCCTCGTCGGCAATGGCCGCGGGGGCATGGCCGTCGCGGCCGAGGAAACCGTGCGAACTGCCGGCGAACCGGTTGCGGCGCTGGCCGGCGTCGATCACCGTCACCTTGCGCCGGGCGCGCGCGAGTTGCAGCGCGGCGGACAGGCCGGCGTAGCTGCCGCCGATCACGATCACGTCAGTGTGCATGGTGCATGTGCTTTCTGGCGCGGGGGTCCGTCGCCATGCGTTGTTGAAAGAGGTCGTGCAGGTCCGACAGCACGATGGCGTGCAGCCGTTCCAGCACCAGGCGCTCGGCGTCGCGGTAGGCGGCGTCGAGGGCGGTGTTCACCGCCTGTTCGATCACGCAGCCGGGGTTCTCGTCCCGGTGTCCCACGGCCAGCAGATGGGGCGCGCCGAGCGCTTCATGGATGTCGCCCACGGTCGTGGTGGCCAGCGGACAGGTGAGGACCCAGCCGCCGCCGTGGCCCTTGGCCGACGCCACGAAGCCGGCCCGGCGCAGGCCACCCATGAGCCGGCGCACCACCACCGGGTGGGTGTGCATGGCCTGCGCCAGCGATGCCGACGTGGCAGGGCCGTCCTTGAGGGCCATGTGCATGAGCACGTGCAACACACCGGAGAGCTGGCTGTTTGTTTTCATGCAATATTATTTGTTTCATGAAAGCCAGCGCGCTGGCGCCGGACGGAAATGTCCTCGCACCGCGTGGGGCCATTCGCGTGAAACGGCCGGCCTGTCCCGTGTCAGGCCTGCGCAGGCGCTCCTTCGGCGGCGTCGGCCTGCTGGCACAGGAAGTCCAGCAGCCGCTCGGCCGCCGGCGTGAGTTCGCCTTGCCGGCGGAAGCACACGGCGAAGCGGCGATGCGCCCACTCATTGCTCAGTGCCACGATGCGCACCTGCCCGGCCGAGACATAGATCTGGCTCACCTGCCGGGGCACCACGCTGATGCCCAGGCCGGCGCCGACCACGCGGAAGGCGGCGTCGAAGTTGGACACCACCACCCGGTAGTTCATCGCGCGGCCGGCCCGGGTGGCGGCACGGTGCAGCATGGTGTTGACCGCTGCCGAGGGGGGCAGGCCCACGTGCTCGTAGGCCAGGGTTTCCTCGAAGGCCACCGATGCACGCTGCGCCAGCGGGTGCTCGAGCGGCACGGCCAGGCTCAGTTCGTCGCGCCGGTAGGGCCGGTGCTCCAGGCCGCCGAAGTCGGCGTTGCCCCAGCACACGCCGAGCGGGGCCACGCCTTCGCGGACCATGGTGACGATGTCCCTGGAGAAGCGTTCCTCGATGTCCACCTTGATGTCCTGGTGCAGCGGTTCGCGCATGAACTGCGCCAGGTCGTCGAGCAGGGACTCGGCGATCGCCGATGCGCTGGCGACCACGCGCACCTGGCCCTTGATGCCGCCCTTGAAGGCGGCCATGTCGGCTTCGATGCGGTCCATGGTGAAGAGCAGGGTGCGCGCGTGCTCCAGCAGCGCGCGGCCGGCGGGCGTGGGCACGGCCCCGCGCCGCCCGCGCACCAGCACCGGCGTGCCGATGGCGTCTTCGAGCTGCGCGATGCGCTTGCTGATGGCCGAGGGCTCGATGTGCTCCTGCGCCGCAGCGTCGCGCATGTTGCCGTTGTCGCACACGGCCACCAGCAGGCGCAGCGTCTTGAGGTCGAGGTCTCGCATCGGGATTACCCTCGTGAAAAGTTCCTAAATGGAATCTTAATGCTTCCAAAGCTTCAATTGATGTTCATTTGGGAATCTATAAACTGCCGGACATGCCTTCTGCATGGCCATCACCCGAATCCGGAACCCCCTCCATGAATTCCTTGCCCACCCACGCGGTGATCCGCGAAGTCGGACTGCGCGACGGCCTGCAAAGCATCCCGACCGTGATGCCAACCGCGCGCAAGTGCGAGTGGATCGCCGATGCGTTCGCGGCGGGCCAGCGCGAGATCGAGGTGGGCTCGTTCGTGCCGCCCAGGCTGCTGCCGCAGCTCGCCGACACCGCCGAGGTGCTGGCCTTCGCCCGGACGCTGCCGGGGCTCAAGGCCAGCGTGCTGGTGCCCAACCTCAAGGGCGCCGAGCGCGCCATCGACGCCGGCGCCCACCTGATGATCCTGCCGCTGTCGGCCAGCCACGCGCACAGCCTGGCCAACCTGCGCAAGACGCCCGACGAGGTGGTGGACGAGATGAAGCGCATCCGCGCCGCGCGCGACGCCGCAGGCAGCCCGGCCCTGATCGAAGGCGGCGTGGGCACGGCCTTCGGCTGCACGATCCAGGGCGAGGTGAAGCACAGCGAAGTGCTGCGCCTGATGCAGGCCCTGCTGGACGCCGGCGCCGACCGCGTGAGCCTGGCCGATACCGTGGGCTATGCCGATCCGGCGTCGGTCGGCCGGCTGCTCGAGCAGGCGCTGAAGATCGCGGGTGACCGCTTCTGCTGCGGCCATTTCCACGACACGCGGGGCCTGGCATTGGCCAACGTCTTCGCCGCGCTGCAGCTCGGCGTGGCGCGCTTCGATGCCTCGCTGGCCGGCATCGGCGGCTGTCCGCACGCGCCGGGCGCCAGCGGCAACGCCGCCAGCGAAGACCTCGCCTTCATGCTCGCCGCCAGCGGCGTGGCCACCGGCATCGACCTGCCCGCCTTGCTGGCGCTGCGCCGGAAGGTGGCGGGCTGGCTCGGTGGCGAGCCGACGCACGGCGCGCTCTGGCGCGCCGGCCTGCCCAGGACCCTGAGCCCCTGTCCACCGGATACGGAATCCCCATGAACATCCCCAGCACCGGACTCCCGCTCGAAGGCGTGCGCGTCGTCGAATTCACCCACATGGTCATGGGGCCCACCTGCGGCATGATCCTGGCCGACCTGGGTGCCGAGGTCATCAAGGTCGAGCCGCCCGGCGGCGACAAGACGCGCCATCTGCCCGGTCTGGGCATCGGCTTCTTCCGCAGCTTCAACCGCAACAAGAAGAGCGTGGTGCTCGACCTCCAGACCGAAGAAGGCCTGGCCGCCGCGAAGGAACTGATCGCGGGCTGCGACGTGCTGCTGGAGAACTTCCGCCCCGGCCTGATGGACAGGCTGGGCCTGGGCCATGCGCAACTCCAGGCCGACAACCCCCGGCTGATCTATGTGTCGCACAAGGGCTTCCTGCCCGGCCCCTACGAGAGCCGCCTGGCGCTGGACGAGGTGGTGCAGAACATGGCCGGCCTGACCTACATGACCGGCCCGGTGGGGCAGCCCTTGCGCGCGGGCTCGTCGGTCAACGACATCATGGGTGGCATGTTCGGCGCCATCGGGGTGCTGGCCGCGCTGCGCGAGCGCGAGCGCACCGGCCGGGGCCAGGAGATCCAGAGCGCGCTGTTCGAGAACTGCTGCCTGCTGGCCTCGCAGCACATGCAGCAGTTCCAGATGACGGGCGAGGTGCCGCCGCCGTTTCCCTCGCGCGTGTCGGCCTGGAGCGTGTACGACACCTTCACCGTGGCCGGCGGCGAGCAGTTGTTCATCGGCGCGGTGAGCGACAAGCAGTTCCAGAGCCTGTGCCAGGTGCTGGAGCGGCCCGACCTCGCCAACGATCCGGCGCTGGCCAGCAACGCGCAGCGCGTCGCGGTGCGTCCCGCGCTGCTGCGGCAACTGGGCGAGACCTTGCAGCACCGCGACCTGGAGACGCTGTGCGCCCGTCTGCAGGCCGCGGGCCTGCCCTACGCCAAGGTGGTGCGGCCCGATCAACTGGTGGACGACGAACACCTGATCGCCAGCGGCGGCCTGGCGCCCATGACCACCGACGCCGGCGACATCACGCAAGTGGTGCTGCTGCCCTTGCTCATGGGCGGGCGGCGCCCCGGGGTGCGCATGCCGCTGGCGCAGGTCGGCGAGCACACCGACGAGGTGCTGGGTTGCCTGAGCTCGCCCTGACCGCTGAACCCACCTGAATTCCTTTTCCTCACAACGACCTGGAGACCACCATGACCCCCACCTTCACCCGCCGCACCCTGTGCACGTTCACCGCCGCTGTCGCCTGCGCGCTCGCTTCGCCCTGGGCGCTGGCGCAATCGTCCGGCCCGATCCGGGTGGTGTTGCCGGTGGGCGCGGGCTCGGGGGTGGACACCATCGTGCGGGCCGCGCAGGGTGCCCTGTCCAGGGCGCTGGGCGACCAGCCCGTGGTGGTGGAGAACCTGCCGGGCGCCGGCGGCATCACCGGCACGTCGGCCATCGTCAAGGCCACGCCCGACGGCGCCACCGTGGGCTTCATCTCGAACAACCACGCCGTCAATCCCAGCGTGTACAAGAACATGCCCTACGACAGCCTGGCCGACATCACGCCCATCAGCGTGGTGGGCCACACGCCCTTCGTGCTGGTGGTCAACCCGGAGAAGCTGCCGGTGAAGACGGCGAAGGAGCTGCAGGCGGCGCTCAAGGCCCGGCCCGGTGCCTACAACCTGGCCTCGTCGGGCAACGGCACCATCATCCACCTTGCCGGCGAGATGTTCGTCGATGCGGTGGGCGCGCAGACCAGCCACATCCCGTACCGCGGCATGGGACCCATGCTGGCCGACCTGATCGCCGGGCAGGTGGACTTCGGCGCCGCGGCGCTGCCGGCGGTGCAAGGCCACCTGACGAGCGGCCGCCTGCGCGCCATCGGCATCATGGGCCGCGAGCGCGTGGCCTCGCTGCCCGACCTGCCCACCATCGCCGAGCAGGGTTTCCCGGCGGTAGACGTGGGCGGCTGGTTCGCGCTCGTGGGACCGGCCAGGCTGCCGCCCGCGCAGGTCAAGCGCCTGCACGACGCCGTGACCGCCGCCTTCGGCGATCCGGCCGTCAAGGCGGCCATGGAGCGGCAGGAAAACGTCATCCATCCCACCACACCCGAACAGGCCGCCGCCTTCCTCAAGGCCGAGCAGGAGCGGTTCGCCGGACTTGTGGCCAAGGCCAACATCAAGCTGGATTGATTCGGGACTCCCCCCTGCGCCGCTTCGCGGCGCTTGGAGGGGGGACGGCACCCTTGGGCCGGCGGAGCCGGACCTTCGGTGCCCCTGGATGGGGCGCTGCTTCGTTCGTTGCGGGTCGTGCTCCGGTGGGCTCAGTCCAGCGGCAGCGCGCTGGTGCACTTGAGCTCGTTCAGGCAGATGCTGGAGCGCACGCTGCTCACGCCCGGCAACTGGGCCAGCGTGCCGAGCAGGAAGTCCGACAGGCCCTTGAGGTCGCGCGCCACCACCTTGCATACGTAGTCGAAGTCGCCAGTCACGGCGTAGCACTCGAGCACCTCGGGCATCTTGCCCACGGTGCGCTGGAACTTCAGCACCTCCTTGTGCTGCCCGCGTTCCATCGACACATGCACGAAGGCCGTCACGCCCAGGCCCAGCCGGTGCGCATCCAGCCGCGCCTCGTAGCGCCGGATGTAGCCCGCGCCTTCGAGCCGCTTGTGGCGCCGGTTGCTCTGCGCGGGCGAGAGGTGCACCGCCTGCGCCAGCTCCTGGTTGCTGATGCGCCCGCTGTGCTGCAGCACCGAGAGGATGCGCCGGTCCAGCCGGTCGAGCGTGGATGCATGCAAGGAATCGGCGTGAATGTCTTCTTTCATGAAAGGGTCTCTTGAAATTCTGGAGAAACACGGGGAACATGAGAGCAAATTGTCCGCCATGCGGCGCAAACTGCACAGCCATCCCACACCCTTTGAAAGAGACGCTGCCATGACTCCCCTGGACGAAACCACGATCCGCGAACGCATGGCCGCGCTGCCCGGCTGGACGCTGGACTTCGAGCGCGGCGCCATCTCGCGCAGCTTCCGTTTCCAGGACTTCGCGCAGGCCTTCGGCTTCATGAGCCAGATGGCCATCGTCTCGGAGAAGATGGACCACCACCCCGAGTGGTTCAACGTCTACAACAAGGTCGAGATCACCCTGACTACGCACGACGCGGGCGGCCTGTCCCAGCGGGACTTCGACTGGGCCGTGCGCGCCGATGCGGCCGCGCGCGCGGAGTGAGAGTGAGCATGGCTGCCCACGACGCCCCCACCAAGCATGGCCTGGCCGCTGGTGACGCCGGCCGGCCGGCGAACGCCGACTGGACCATCGACCAGGGCTGGGAGCGCTACACCGCCGCCGACCACGCGACGTGGAAGATCCTGTTCGAGCGCCAGACCAAGCTGCTGCCCGGGCGCGCCTGCGACGAGTTCGTGCAGGGCATGCGCGACCTGCCCATCGGCGCCGAGCAGATTCCCGACTTCCGGCGCCTCAACGAGGTGCTGATGCGGCGCACCGGCTGGCAGATCGTGGCGGTGCCCGGTCTGGTGCCGGACGAGGTGTTCTTCGACCACCTGGCGCACCGCCGCTTTCCATCGGGCAACTTCATCCGCCAGCCACACGAGCTGGACTACCTGGAAGAGCCCGACGTGTTCCACGACGTGTTCGGCCACGTGCCCATGCTGATGAACCCGGCCATCGCCGACTTCATCCAGGCCTATGGCCAGGGCGGCTTGCGGGCGCAGCGGCTCGGCCACCTGACCCAGTTGGCGCGCGTGTACTGGTACACGGTGGAATTCGGCCTGCTGCAGCAAGGCGACGGGCTGCGGCTGTATGGGGCGGGCATTGCGTCGTCGTTCACCGAGTCGCAGTTCTGCCTCGACAGCGCCTCGCCCAACCGCATCCGCTTCGATCTGGAGCGCGTGATGTGCACGGACTACCGCATCGACGATTTCCAGGAGAGCTACTTCGTCATCCGCGACCTGGACGAACTGCTGGAGTTCACGCAGATCGATTTCGCACCGCTGTACCAGCGCGCGGCCAGCGGGCCTGGGCTGCAGCCTGGCGACGTGCTGGCGCAGGACCGCGTGTTCCAGCGGGGCGATGGCAGTTACCACCGCGGCAAGCGCGGGGCTTGATCCGTCGAGGTCATTTTCCTGAAGCGTCGGCCGGCTGCGACTGCGGGTCTGCAGGCGCCTCCTGGCGCGGCAGGCCCATGGACGAGGCCGCCCGGTCCATGCCCTTGCCCCAGCCCTGGAGCGCCCGGTGCACGGGCTTGTCGTCGGGCGTCCTGAGGTCGGGAATGGGCAGCTTCGGTGCCGGCGGCACGGGGATCAGGGGCCGTTGTTCGGTGCTGCCGGGCTGCGGTGGGTCCGGTGTGGCGGTTTGCGCATGCAGGGCCGCCGGCATGCCCGTCAGCAGCAAGCCAGCGAGAAAAAACGCCACGCCTGCGTGGTGCTGTCGATGCCTGTTCATGGTTCACCTCGAAAAATCCGATCGGACCATTGTCCTGCGACGAGGCGCTGCGCAACCTTTGCACGCCGTTGCAGTTGGCAAAAGAATGTGAACAGGTCTTCAAGACCGCCGGGTGGCTGCCCAGGGGGCGGCGGGATCGGGCAACGCGATCGCCTGCGGCTGGCGGGCCGATGCCAGGATGTCGGCCAGGATGTGCGGCACTTCGAACAGGGCGCGGTTGCGCATGGCGTGCGCATGGCCGCGCCAGTCCGGCAGCCTCGCCAGCAGGTCGGCCGCCGCGCGGTCCACGCCGCGGAAGCTGCGCAGCACGATGCCCAGCCGGTTGTCGCGGATCCACTGCGCGTTGTAGCGCTCCTGCGGCATGGTCATGGCGTTGTCCACCACGATCACGGGCAGGCCCATCTGCACCGCTTCGCTGAGGCTGCCCGGCCCGGGCTTGCCGATGAAGAAGTCCGCCATCTGCATGTAGTGCGGGATGTCGGAGACGAACTCCACGACCACACGGGGCGCTCGGGAGGGCAGCGCGCGCAGCCTGCGGGCCAGTGCCTGGTTGTGGCCGCAGACCAGGATGAGTTGCGTGTCGGGCAGCCGCTGGGCGATGCCCAGCATGGCGCGCGAGCCGTGGCCGCCGAACAGCACGAGGCCGGTGGGGTGCGAGGGGTCGAGCCCGAGCCGTCGCTGTGCCTCGGCGCGGTCGAGGGGCCTGGTTTCATAGAACGCGGGCCGGATGATCATGCCGCTGGTGGCGTGTACGCGCTGTGCCGGATGTCCCAGCGCACGCGCCTGCGCCTGCGCCCGGGGTGTGCCGCAGATGAAGTGCTGGGCCTGTCGGGGTTCGATCCAGAAGTGCGGGGGCAGGTCGGCCAGGTCGGTGAGCACGGTGGCGTAGGGCACGCCGGGCAGGCAGGAGGCCAGGCTCTCGAACATCACCTTGTTGAAGTTCGGCACCAGCGAGACGACGAGGTCGGGCTCGGTGCGCAGCCAGTGCTGCTGCAGTGGCCGCAGCAACATGGGGTGCGCCAGCCGGATCAGGCCCTGGAGCAGCTTGAGTTCCTGCGCCATGCCGATGGTCCAGCCGCGCGCCAGGCGCCGGTTGTACCAGTCCTCCGGTGCGCTGCCGGTCATCTTGCGGAACCGGTCGTGCGGGTCCAGCACCTCGAACAGATTCACCAGCCGCACCTGCCAGGGCCAGCCCTGCGTGCGCAGCACCGACTGCAGCGCCAGCGCCGAGGCGCGGTGGCCGCCCCCGGCGTTGAAATAGACCAGATCGACCGTCCTGTGTGTGTCCATGGCCGCGCATCCGGGTGGAGGAAGGCTGGAGGGTGCCAGCCCATGTGCTCCGAGTAGAGCGCGGGAATGTGTCAGGCCGGTGAAGACGGGCCGAGCAGCGAAGATGGCGCAGTTCCATCAGCGCGCTCCGTCGCCGCTATTGCGTTCCGGGCGGTTTCGTCAAATCCACCGCTGGAGACCTCTTTTTGCACGATGCCGAACCTAGCCACGTGTGAGGATTCCCTGCCCAGCACCAGCCAAGCTTCGGATGTCCGTCACTCAACCACAGGGCTGGCACGCGCTTGTCACCACATCGCGACCCCAGCATCGAGAAGCAATGGTTGGGCTGCAAGAACTCGGGGAATTGAGTGAGCAGTGCCATGCCTTCCTCCACCGTGAGGGGTGATCGCTCCCGCGCTTGCAGCGTGATGAGAGCTGCGTCCGGTGTGACGTTGCGGGTATCCATCCCTCGATCAACGTCAAACAGCAGGTAGGCGTGCCCCTCTGGAACGCCGAGACCTTCAACAGGCCTGAACCGCTCAGGCTCAATGGGATGAAGCCGCTCGACAGCTCCCTTTTCCCGGCGGTTGATCAAAGGGATCATTGTGCGCACAGGCATCCCGGGCATATTGATAACGAGTGCAAATGGCAACCTGCCTCGTTCCGGATTCACTGCCACCGACTCGTCTTCCTGACGAAGGTGACAAGCCAGTCCCGCCAGCGCCTGCTGGAATGACCTGGCACTCATTCCCAGAGAATCCGGGTAGCCAAGTTCGATGAGTCGGTTGACCTGGATATCGAGCAGTCCAGGATAGGTGCCTATCGCCTGGATGGCGTGCGGGATGCGGGGGGCTGCATCGGGGTCGGGAATCTGCATGAAAACTCCGTACATAGTAAATTGTTATTTTTATAGAAACTCTGTACGATGTCAAGAGTTTTCGCGGAGGTGCCTTGATGGGATCAGAGTTCAGCGGGTCCGGCGACCCAAAGCGCAGCCTGGAATTGCTCTGGGGGACGAAAGAGCCGCCCAGGCGCGGACCCAAGCAAAGTCTGTCGGTCAACCGTATCGGTGAGGTCGCGATAGCGCTGGCCGACAAAGAAGGGCTTGGGGCTCTTTCAATGCGGCGCGTGGCTGAGGAACTGAAGGTGTCCGCGATGTCGCTGTACACCTATGTGCCCAGCAAGGCGGAACTGCTCGATGTGATGCTCGACTGCGCCTACGGCGAGCGGCATGCGGGTGCTCCTGTCGGCAAGGGGTGGCGCAGCAAGGCAGAACGCTTCGCGAGAAACAGCATGGCACTGTATGTACGGCATCCCTGGATGCTGCAAATCGCCACGCATCGGCCTGCACTCGGCCCCAACGCCATCGCCATGTACGAAGAGGGACTTCGCGCTGTCGCAGTGGCTGGATTGAGCGAACTGGACATGGACCTGCTGGTGAGCCTGATCTCCGACTACGTACGTGGTGCGGCGAGGAGTGCGGTGGATGCGGCTGTCGTGCAGAAGGTCACTGGACAGACAGATGCGCAATGGTGGCAGGAGCACGAGCAATCGTTCGAGAGCGTGTTCGATGCCAGCCGATTCCCGCTGGCAGCCAAGGTTGGAACGGCTGTGGGGCAAATCTATGGAGCAGCCCATGACCCTCAACGGTCGTTTGAGTTCGGGCTGGCGCGGCTGCTGGATGGCATGGAGGCTTACATCCGGGCTGTGAACCCATGAGTGAAGCGAACCCAATGTGATGTGCTCATAACGCTGAAGTAGCGCCAAATCCAGGGGCAGCAAGGGACGGCTCCGCCGGCCCGAGATGCCGTCCCCCCTCCAAGCGCCCAAAGGGCGCGCAAGAGAGGGGGGAAGCCGCGTCAGCGGCGCAGGGGGGTGCCCCTATCCTCCAAGCCCCATGGCCTCGAAGGTGGCAATGGCTTCGCGCGCGCCATCGGCCTGGGCCGCCAGCAGGCGCCGACGGGTGTCGAGTGCGCTGCGCTGGGCTTCGAGCACGTCGAGAAAACCCGTCAGGCCGTTGTCGTACAGCACGCGGGCCTGCGCCACGGCGGCGCTGGCCGAGGCATTGGCCCGCTCCAGGGCCGCGGCACGCTGGCGGGCGCCGCCGGCCGCCACCAGGGCGTCTTCGGTCTGCTGCAGGGCCTGCAGCAGCGTCTGCCGGTACACCTCCACCGATTCGCGCACCCGCGACTCGGCCACCTCCACGCCGGCGCGGCGCTGGCCGCCGTCGAAGAGGGTGGCGTCCAGCACGGCGGCGATGCTGGCGGTGACGATGTCGAGCACACCGCCGCCCAGCGCGCTGGAGGTGAGCGTGATCGAACCCGGCAGGCGCAGCCGCGGGTACAGGTCGGCGCGCGCCACGCCCACGTCGGCCGCCGCGCCGGCCAGGGCGTGTTCGGCCGCGCGCAGGTCGGGGCGCAGGCGCAGCAGGTCGAGCGGGCGCACCACGGGCTGCGCGCCGGAGAGCGCCGGCAGGCGCACCGCGTCGCCCCCATCGAGCGCGCCAGGCCGTTTGCCGGCCAGCACCTGCAGGGCCGCGCCGGCCTGGCGCACGCGCACGGCGGCTTGCGCGGCGTCGGCCGCCAAGGACGCGGCCTCGGTCTCGGCGCGGTCCAGGTCCAGTTGCGGCGAGAGGCCGGCCTGCACCCGCACCCGCACCACGCGCAGCACCTCGCGCTGCAGGTCCTGGGCGTCGGTCAGCAGGCGCTCGTCGAACAAGGCTTCGCGCCAGGCCACGTAGGCGCGGGCGGTCAGCGCGGCGGTGGACAGGCGCGCCGCCTGCACCAGGTCTTCGCTGCGCAGCACCGCGGCGGCGGCCGATCGTTCGGCCTGGCGCAGGCCGCCCCAGAGGTCGAGGTCCCATTCGAAATCGATGGCGGCCGAAGGGTCGAGCGCGCGCGTGCCCGTCTCGCGGCGGCGGCGGCTCTCCACTGCCGCCTCGGCGCCCGCCTGGAGGCCGCGCCGGCCGCCCGCGCTGCGCAGCAAGGCGCGCGCCTGCAGCGCGCGTTCGCGGGCGATGGCGATGTCGGGGCTTTGGGTGAGCGCACGCTCCACCCAGTGGGCAAGGGCCGGGTCGTCGAAGCGCTGCCACCAGCGCAGGTCCGCCGACTCGGCGTCGGGGGCGTCCAGTGGCGCGGCTTCGAAACGGGTGCTGTCGTCCAGCCCGAGCCTGGGCGTCTCGGGCACGGGCGGGGCGCTGGCGCAGGCCGCCAGGCCGGCGCACAGGGCCAGGCCGGCCAGGCGGCACCAGCGCACATGCAGGTCGGGGGTCATACGGGTTCGCTCTGCTCGTTCACGGCGGCCTGCTTCATCTCGCGGGCCAGGCGCTCGGCCTGGTTGGCGCGCGGCTGGGCGAAGCGCGCGATGCCGAGGTAGACCACCGGCGTCAGGAAGAGGGTGAACAGGGCGGCGAGCCCCAGGCCGCCGAAGATCACCCAGCCGATGGCCGCGCGCGACTCGGCGCCCGGGCCGCTGCCCAGCACCAGCGGCAGCGCGCCCAGCACGGTGGAGGCCATGGTCATCATGATCGGGCGCAGGCGCGTGGCCGCCGCTTCCTGAGCCGCTTCGAGCACGCTGCGCCCGGCGTCGCGCAACTGGTCGGCGAACTCCACCATCAGGATGCTGTTCTTGGCCGTCACGCCCACCAGCAGCAGCAAACCGATCTGGCTGTAGATGTTGATCGAGGTGCCGCTGAGCGCCATGGCGAACATGGCGGCCGCCAGGCCGAACGGCACGCTGACGAGCACCACCGCGGCGCTGGTCACGCTCTCGAACTGGGCCACCAGCACCAGGAACACCACCAGCAGCGCGATGGCGAAGGTGATGGCCACGTCGCGTCCGGTCTGCTCCAGCGTGGCCGCGTCGCCGCGGAACAGCAGGCCCATGCCCGGCGGCAGTTCGGTGGCGGCGAGCGCGCGCAGATCGGCCACCGCCTGGGCCAGCGGCACGCCGGCGGCGGCGACGGCGCTGAGCTGCACCGCGCGCCGCTGGCCGAAGCGCTCCAGCTCCGACGGTATCGCGGTTTCCTCGAAACGCACGAACTGCGACAGCGGCACCAGGCGAGCGCCATCCGGGCCGCCGGCGCGCACGCTGTAGGCCAGCAGATCCTGCGGATCGGTGGCGCCGCGCGCGCTGGACTGCAGGATCACCGGCACGGTGCGGTCGTCCACGTTGAGCTCGGTCACCTCGGTGCCGTCCACCAGCGCGCGCAGCACCGTGTCCAGCCCATCCACCGGCACGCCCAGCGCGGTGGCGCGCTCGCGGTCCACCTGCAGCGTGAGCTGGGGCTGGGAGACGGTGTGGTTCACACGCACGTCGCGCAGGCCGGGCAACTGGTTTTCGATGGCGGCGGCGAAGGCGTAGGCGGCCTCGGCGATGCGGGGGTAGTCGTCGCCGGTGACGGCCATCTGCACGCTGCCGTCGCCGCCGCCCACGCCCAGGCTGTTGCCGCTGCGGATGCGCACGCGCGCGCCGGGCAGGTCGTCCAGCAGGGCCTGCACGCGCGCGGTCAGCTCGGCCTGCGAGACCGTGCGCTGGCTCCAGTCGGCCAGCGGGGCCACGATCTCGACGCGGTTGAAGTCGGAACGCCCGGTGATGGTGAAGATGTTCTCCACCAGGCCATCGTCCTGCAGCGGGGTCACGGCGGCCAGCGCGGCTTCGAGCTGGCGGTCGCTGTAGGCCAGGCCCACGCCGTCCGGGCCGTCGAGCCGGATCGAGAGCACGCCGCGGTCTTCGGTGGGCGTGAGTTCCTGGTGCAACTGGGTGTAGGTCAGCACGCCACCGGCGGCCAGCAGCACGCACAGGCCGACCACCCACCAGGCGCGCTGGAGCGCCAGCGCCAGCCAGCGGCCGTAGGCATCGATGCCGCGGTTGCCCCAGGCCGAGAGGCGGCGCCACACCGGGCCGGGTGCGCGGGCTTCGGGCAGGCGCGAGGCGATCATGGGGCCCAGCGACAGCGCCACGAACGACGAGATGGTCACCGAGATCGCCATGACGAAGCCGAATTCGGCGAACAGCCGGCCGGCGGCGGAGGGCAGGAAGGAGATCGGGACGAACACCGCGATCAGCGTGGCGGTGGTGGCCACGACGGCGAAGAACACCTCGCGCGTGCCCAGCACCGCCGCGGCGCGCGGCAGCAGCCCTTGTCCGCGCCGGCGCTGGATGTTCTCCAGCACCACGATGGCGTCGTCCACCACCAGGCCGGCGGCCAGCAGCAGCGCGAGCAGGGTCAGCAGGTTGATCGAGAAGCCCAGCAGCCAGATGGCGGCCAGGGTGCCGATGAGCGCGATCGGGATCGCCACCACCGGCACCAGCGTGGCGCGCCACTGGCCCAGGAAGGCGCCGATCACGGCGACCACGATCAGCACCGCGAGCACCAGGCTGATCACCACCTCGCGGATGGCGCCGCTGATGAACACGGCGTCGTCCGACACCACCGAGACCGTGATGTCGCCGCCGTCGCGGTTGATGCGATCGACCACGGCGCGCACACCCTCGGAGATGGCCACGCTGTTGGACTGCGCCTGCCGCACCACGCCCAGGCTGATCACCGATTCGCCGTTGAGGCGCACGTAGGCATCGGCGTCGGCAGGGCCGTAGAACACGTCGGCCACGTCGTCCAGCGCCAGCCCGGCATTCAGGCGCAGGGCGCGCAGTTGCGCCGGCGTGGTCACCGAGGCGTTGGCGCGCACCAGCACCTCCTGGTTGGCCGACTCCAGGCTGCCCGCGGGCACGTCCACGCGCGCGCTGCGCAGCAAGGTGGCGATGTCGTCCACCGAGACGTTGTAGGCGGCCAGGCGCAGCGGGTCGATGCGCACCCGCATCACGCGCTGGCGCGCGCCGAACAGGTTGATGTCGGCCACGCCCGGCACCGACACCAGCTCGGCCTCGATCTGCTCTTCCACCACGCGCGAGAGTTCGTCCACCGCGAGCGTGCGGCTGGACACGGCCAGTTGCATCACCGGCTCGGCATCGGCGTCGGCCTTGACCACGGTCAGGTTCTCCACGCCCTCCGGCAGGTTGCGCTGCACCCGGGCCACGGCGTCGCGCACGTCGTTGGCGGCGGTGACCAGGTCCACGCCGGGGTTGAATTCGATGATGACGCGCAGGTTGCCTTCCTCGCTGGCCGATCGCACCAGGTACACGCCGGGCACGCGCGAGGCCGCGCCTTCGAGCAGGCGGGTGACTTCCGCGTCGAGCGTCTCGGGGGCCGCGCCGGGGTAGTCGGCGCGCACGGCCACGATGGGGCGGTCGATGTTGGGCAGTTCGCGCACCTCCACGCCCAGCCAGGCACCCAGGCCGGCGATCACGATCAGCAGGTTGATCACGATCACCAGCCAGGGCCGGCGGATGGACAGGGCGGGCAGGTCGCTGGCGCGGTCGTCCGTCATGCCGATCGTTCTTTTTCAGTTGTCAATGGCGCCGCGGCCCTCTCCCAGAGGAAGCGAGAGGAGTGTCCCGATCCAGGGGCATCAAGGGTCCGGCTCCGCCGGCCCGAGATGCCGTCCCCCCTCC
>CAZFOT010000017.1:0-27494 GCA_964520365.1 uncultured Hydrogenophaga sp. | reverse complement strand
GCGGCCTCGATGGTGACGTTGGGCCGGCTCTCGTAGATCATGCCGAACACGCCGATGGGCACGCGCATCTGGCCCACGCGGATGCCGCTGGGCATCTGTTTCATGCCGCTGATGTCGCCGATGATGTCGGGCATGGCCGCGAGCTGCTCGCAGCCCTGGGCGCAGGTCTCGATGACCTTGGGCGTGAGCTTGAGCCGGTCCACCATGGGCTCGCTCAGGCCGGCGGCGCGGGCACGCTCCAGATCCTTGGCGTTGTCCACCTGCAGCGCGTCCACGTTGGCGCGCAGCAGGGCGGCCAGGCCGCGCAGCGCCGCGAGCTTGGTGGCCGCACTGGCCTTGGCCATGAGCGCCGAGGCTGCCTTGGCCTGCAGCCCCAGGGTGTTCATGAGTTCGGTGGTGTTGGTCGCGTTCATGGCGCGATTTTCGCAGAGGGGCCGGGTTTTGGGGCTGGAAGGGGCTCAAGCCGGCACGCCACTGGCCGATAAGGCGATGAGATCCCCGCCAATCCCCCTCCAGCGCCACGCCCATCATGTCCATGCCCATCACGTCAGGCACCTCGGCCGACGCCGTCGGCCTGAGCGGCATGCGCGCCGCTCAGCGCCGGCTGGACGCGCACGCCCACAACGTCGCCAACGTGCAGACACCGGACTTCCGGCGCCAGGTCACCGTACAGACGGCCCGGCCCGATGCCGGCGGGGTGGACGCGCAGATCGCCCGCGAGCCGGACGCCTCACCCCCGTTTGACCGCCTGGCCGAGGATCTCGTGGGTGCACGCATGAGCCTCTACAGCTTCGCCGCCAACCTGCGCACCGTGCAGGCGCACGACCGCATGCTCGGCACGCTGCTGGACATCGAGGCCTGAGCTGGCGTCGAGGGTCTCCATGGCATGGCGCCTCAGGTCAGCGCCAGCGCCATGGCCGGGAAAATGGCGATCAGCAGCAGCACGATCAGCATCACGCCCACGTACGGCAGCGAGCCGGCGAAGATGCTCTCCACCGACACCTTGGGGTCGTTGAGGGTGGACTTGACCGTGAACACCGAGATGCCGAACGGCGGGGTGAGCAGGCCGATCTCCACCGCGATGACGGTGACGATGCCGAAGTGGATCAGGTTGAAATCCAGGCTGGCCGCGATCGGAACGGCCACCGGCGTCATGATCAGCAGGATGGAACTGGAGTCCAGGATCATGCCCAGCAGCAGCAGGATCACCACGTACAGCGCCAGGAAGCCGTACGGACCCAGGCCGGCGGCCTGCACGACGTCGCTGATGGCCATGGGCACGCCGGCCACCGACAGCATGCGGCTGTAGAAGCCCGCCGCCACCAGCAGGATCAGGATGCTCACCGACACCGCGCCGGTCTCCGTCAGCACGCGCCACAGGTTGCCGCCGCCAAGCTTGCGCCGCAGGATGGCGATGACGAAGGCGCCGAACGCCCCCACGCCACCGGCCTCCGTGGGCGTGAAGAAACCGGAGTACAGGCCGCCCAGCACCAGGACCACCAGCGCGGCGATGGGCACCAGCCTGGACAGCATCTCGGCCGTCGAGAGCAGCCGCGCGGTGCTGCGCTCGGCGGCCGCATGGGCCTGGCGCTTGAGGTCGAACACCAGACCGGGCGTGAACCGGGCCATGAGCATGATCATGGCGGTAAAGGCCGTCGCCATCGCCAGGCCGGGAATGATGCCGGCAATGAACAGGGTGCCGATGGACTGCTCGGCCAGCACGCCGTAGATGATGAGCAGCAGGCTGGGCGGAATCATCATGCCCAGCACCGAGCTGCCCGCCACCGTGCCGGCGGCGAAGCTGGTGCGGTAGCCGTGGCGCACCATCTCGGGCACGGCCACGCGGGTGAAGACCGCCGCCGAGGCGATGGACACCCCGGTGACGGCGGCGAACACGGTGTTGGCCGCCACGGTGGCCACGCCCAGGCCGCCGCGCAGGCGCCTCAGCAGGGTTTCGGCCACGTCGAAGGTGTCCTTGCCGACGTTGGATATCGAGACCAGCAGGCCCATCAGCACGAACAGCGGGATGGTGGCGAAGATGTAGTCGGCCACGCCGTTGTAGGCCGAGAGGTACATCAGGCGCATGGCCATGTCGACGTCCTCGCGGATGAGCCAGACGCCGGCGAAGCCGACCGCGGTGAGGGCGACCGCGATGTGCAGGCCGAGCAGGACGAGGAGGACCAGGGCGCCGATCAGGACCCCGCCCATGGCGAGTTCGCTCATGCGTGCGCTCCGGTGGAAGGTGGCTGGCGCAGCAGCGAAGGGATGCAGGTCAGGTAAGCCACGGCGGCGGCGACGGAGCCCAGCACGATGAGGGCGCGGAACGGCCAGGTGACGACGGTGAAGACGCCTTGCACGCCGAGGTATTCGTCGATCTCCATGGCTTCGACGAGTTCGGGCCAGGCGATGAAGGCCAGCGCGAAGAAGAGGAAGGCGCCGATGACCACGTTGGCGACCTCCAGCACCTTGGCGGCGGCCGGTGAACGCTTGCCGATGATGCGCAGCAGGAAGTCGCTGCGCGTCATTCGGCCGGAGCAGACGGCGGCGGCCAGTTGCAGGAAGACGATGGAGGCCACCGAGCGGGCGGCGAATTCGGCCACGCCCGTGATGGGCGCATCGAAGAAGTTGCGCCCCAGCACATCGGCCACGATCAGCAGCATCATGAGGAAGATCCACACCGTGCCCACCGCGGCCAGCATGTTGGCCGGGCCCTGGAGCGGATTGGTGAGGCCAGCGACAGCAGGGGTTTCGCTGGCGAAATCGGGTTCGTTGTGCAAGGGTCACCTCTGAAAGCGGGGAGGAACACCGCCCGGCCGCGCTGGGCGCCGCCGGGCGGACGGGATGGCGCGGGGCCGGTCCGGTCAGGTCAGGGGTTCTGCTGATCCCAGTCGCGCAGGGGCTTCACGCCATGGGCGCGCAGCTCGTCGAAGTAGGCCTTGAGCACCTGCTTGCCGGCCGCCCCCGTGCCTTGCAGCCAGGGCGCCACGATGTTGGGCAGGCCGTTGACCCACTGGGTTTTCTCGGCCTGGGGCAGGTCGGCGATCTGCAGGCCGGCGGCCTTCATGCTGTCGAGCGCGGCATTGGCGGTCTTGGTGACATGCTGGCCGTGGGCCACCGAGGTGGCCTTGCCGGCCTTGAGCATCGCGTCCTGCACCTCCTTGGGCAGGCCGTCGAAGAACCGCTTGTTCACGGCCACGCTGCCGAAGTACATGGCGCCGATGTCCACGCGGGTCAGGTGTTTGGCCACCTCGTACACACGGGCCGGTCCGATGCCGCTGGCGAACGACAGGGCGCCATCGGTCACGCCGGTCTGGATGTTGGTGTAGTAGGTGGTCAGGGCGCCGTCCACCGGGGTGGCGCCGGTCCCGCGCATCCAGTTGGCCGAGGTGCCGGGCGCGTTGATGCGCTTGTTCCTCAGGCTGGCCATGTCCTTCACCGGGAAGGTGGCGTAGATGTCGTAGCTGTCGGTGATCAGGGAAGACAGCGGCACCATGTTCTGGGCCGCCCAGCTGTCGCGCAGGGCTGGCACGGTGGTGTTGAGCTTGTCGAAGATCTCGATCAGCTGTTCGTGGTTGGTGGTGGCGAACGGGGTGAAGTAGGTCACGTTCTGCAGCGGCATGGCGGAGTTCTCCCACACGGTGCCGACCATGCCCACGTCCACGATGCCGTCGCGCACGGCGGCGCGGGTGTCGGTGAACTTGTAGAGCGTGCCGCCGTAGTTCTCGCGCCAGCGCACTTCGTACTTGCCGCCGCCCGCCTTCAGGATGCGGTCCACCTCGGGCTGGAACACCTCCTTCATGGCAAAGGCCCAGATGTTGGTGGTGGGGTGGCTGGCGCCGATGTTGACGGTGACGCGCTGCTGCGCGATGGCCGACCCGACTGTCATCGTCGCGCCCATGGCGACCAGGGCCGCGACGGTGAGTTTCGTGAGTTTCATGTGGTCTCCTCGGTGGATTTCTTGGCTGGGAATTCAGCCCGGTTGGCACGGCGCCGGCGCTGCGCGCCGGCTTCATTGAAAGGAAAAAGTCAGCGCCGGGTAGCGCGCTTGCGCGCGCTCCCGGCGGCATCGGTGAACAGTTCGCTGGAGGCCTGCAGATAGGCCCGCACGCGGTCGCGCACCAAGTGCTCTTCGTAGCCTTCGTGGGCGCTTTCGCTGTAGACGTCCTGCGCATAGATCCAGCGGCGCATGGAGATGTAGAAGAAGCCGCCGTGCAGTCCCATGAGCAGCTCCATCTCGCGCTCGCTGGGCCTGGCGCGGCTGACCACGCCGCGAAAGCGGCGCGTCTCGCGGATGAGGCGCGGGAACAGCCGCGTGCGCAGCAGGACGAAGAAGCGGTCGGTGATGGTGTGGTCGGTCAGGCCCGAGAACACGAGGATGCGCACGAACTCCCGCGAAAGGGTGATGGTCACGTACTCCAGGTAGAAGTCCGTGAGCTTGTCCTCGACTGGCCTGTCGGGGTCGTCGAGCAGCGCGTCCCACTCGGCGCGCCAGCGGCCTTCGAACACTTCCACGTAGACGCGATCGACCAGCGCCTGCTTGGTGGGGAAGTAGTGGTAGAGCAGCGCGTGCGTGACGCCGATGCTCTTGGCGAGGTCGCGCAACTGGCCGCCGAAGCCGTGCACCGCGAAGAACTGGATCGCGCCATCCAGGATCTGGCGCTCGCGCTCGGCCACGCCCATGCGACGGCGCGCAGGGGCCTCGAGCGCTTGATTCCGGGCTTCGTTCACCTTGTCAGGGTTTGTCTGGATGCGCATGCTATTTACCGATTGGTCAATGATTCGTACCATTGTTAACCGACTGGTAAACAAAAACACCCGTGAAAACCCGAGGATTCAAGGCATGGAATTGACTGGAGACATCCTGATCGGCGCGCCGCGCGAGAAGGTCTGGGCCGGGCTCAACGACCCGGAGATACTGACGCGCTGCATCCCCGGCTGCGAAGGCATGGAAGCCACCAGCCCGACCGAGCGCACCGCGCGCGTGGCCGTGAAGGTGGGCCCGGTGCGCGCCCGCTTCGTGGGCCACGTCCGCATGGAAGACATCCGCCCCGACGAGGGCTGCGTGCTGCGCTTCGAAGGCTCGGGCGGCGCGGCCGGCATGGCCAAGGGCCATTCGAACGTGGAACTGGCGGATGAAGACGGCGGCACCCGCCTGCGCTACACCGCCCACGCATCCATCGGCGGCAAGCTGGGCCAGGTGGGCGGCCGCATGATCGACGCGGCGTCCAAGCAGATGGCGGACCAGTTCTTCACCGCGTTCAACGAGCAGATGGTGGGCGCGCCGGCGGCCGATGCCGCCCCGGCCGGAACCACGGCCACCTCTGGCGCCGCCGCCGCGCCGGCACCCGCCGCCCCCCGCCCTGCCCCGGCGCCCCGGTCCGTGCCAGGCGGCGAAAGCGTGCGCGTGCTGTGGTTCTTCCTGGGCGCCCTGTCCACGGGCTTCGGCGTGTGGATCGCCTCGGTCCTCGCGCCATGAGGACCGCTGCATGAAATCCGCCGCCTTCGACTACGTCAAGCCCGCTTCCATCGACCAGGTGCTGTCGCTGCTGCAGGAACACGGCGACGACGCCCGCCTGCTGGCCGGTGGCCAGACGCTGCTGGCCACCCTGAACATGCGCCTGTCCGAGCCGCAACTGGTGATCGACATCACCGGCATCGCGCCGCTGCGCGGCCTCGGCGTGCAGGGCAACGTGCTGCGCATCGGCGCGCTGGCCACACACACCGAGATCGAACACAGCCCGCTGGTGGCGCGCCACGCACCGCTGCTCAAGGCGGCCGCGCCCCACATCGCGCACCGGGCCATCCGCAACAGCGGCACCTGGGGCGGCTCCATCGCCTATGCCGACCCGGCGGCCGAATGGCCCACCTGCCTGCTCGCGCTGGGCGGCACCGTGATCGCGCGCGGTCCTCGGGGCGAGCGCCGCATCGCGGCCGACGATTTCTTCACCGGCCTCTACGGCACCGCGCTGCGGCCCGACGAACTGCTGGCCGCCAGCGAGATCCCGCTGGCGGGCGCCGACCACTGGTTCGGCTTCAGCGAGCTGGCGCGCCGCCACGGCGACTACGCCATCGTGGGCATGGCCGCCACCGCCCGGCGCGACGGCGGCGCGCTGCGCGACCTGCGCATCGTGCTGCTGGGCGTGGACGCCACGCCGGTGCGCGCCCGCCAGACCGAGGCGCTGCTCGAAGGCAAGGCGCTGGACCTGGCCACCGTGGCCCAGGCCGTGGCGAGCCTGCGCAGCGAGATCGACCCGCTGCCCGACCTGACCAACACCCCCGACACCAAGCGCCACCTGGCCGGCGTGCTGCTGCAGCGCATGCTGCCCGCCGCCGCCAGCGCCTGAGTCCCCAAGGAACACCCATGGCAGACCTGTACCCGATCAAGATCACCGTCAACGGCGCGCAGCGCCAGTGCAGCGTGCAGCCGCGCACCCACCTGGTGGATTTCCTGCGTGAAGACCTGGGTCTCAAGGGCAGCCACCTGGGCTGCGAGCACGGCGTGTGCGGCGCCTGCACCGTCGAACTCAACGGCCAGATCGTGCGCGGCTGCCTCACCCTGGCCGTGCAGGCCGACGGCGGCAGCGTGCAGACCATCGAGGGCGTGAGCCGGTCCGGCGTGATCAGCGACTTGCAGCAAGCCTTCGTGCGGCGCAACGCGCTGCAGTGCGGCTTCTGCACTTCGGGCATGCTGATGGCGGCCAAGGAACTGGTCGAGCAGATGCCCGGCGCCAGCCGCGCCGAGGTGCGCGACGGGATCTCGGGCAACTACTGCCGCTGCACCGGCTACCACGCCATCGTGGACGCGATCTGCGACGTGCTGCAACAACGCAAGGAGGCCACGGCATGAAGCGCGACACCGTCAACCTCGAACCCGGCGTCGGCCAGCCCAGGCCGCTGACCCCGGTCAACGACGACCAGCGCTACATCGGCGCCTCCGTGCCGCGCGGCGGCATCGAGCGCCTGACCCAGGGCCTGGGCCAGTACGTGGACGACATCGAACTGCCCCGCATGGCCCATGTGGTGTTCTGGCGCAGCCCGGTGGCACACATGCGCATCAGGGCAGTGAACGCCGGATTCGCCCGCGCCATGCCCGGCGTGCTGCTGGTGGCCGACGGGCAGGACCTGGCCAAGGTGTGCAAACCCTGGGTGGCCACGCTGGGCCACCTGGTGGGCATCAAGTCGGCACCGCAATACGCGCTGGCGCTGGACCGCGCCTGCTGGCAGGGCGAGCCGGTGGTGGCCGTGGTGGCCGAAACCCGCGCCGAGGCCGAGGACGCGCTGGCCTACGTGCAGGTGGACTGGGAGGAACTGCCCGCCGCCACCGACATGCTGACCGCGCTGGACCCGTCCACGCCGCTGATCCACCCCGAGCTGGGCGACAACCTGTGCTTCACCCGCAGCCTGGACGTGGGGCAGGTGGACGAGACTTTTGCCAAGGCCGACGTGGTGGCCGCGATCGATTTCGAGTTCGGCCGCCACACCGGCGTGACGCTGGAGCCGCGCGCGCAGATCGCGCACTGGAGCCCGGCCGAGCAGCGCCTCACCGTGTACCACTCGTGCCAGGCCCCGCACATGATGCAGGACCTGTACGGCCGCCAGTTCGGCCTGCCGGCCAGCGCCATCCGTGTGGTCTGCAAGGACGTGGGCGGCTCGTTCGGCATCAAGGTCCACGCCTACCCCGACGACTTCGCCACCGTGGCGCTCTCCATCCTGCTGGGCTGCCCGGTGAAGTTCGTGGCCGACCGGCTGGAGAGCTTCACCAGCGACATCCATGCGCGACACCACAGCATCCAGGCACGCATCGCCGTCAACCGCGACGGCGAGATCCTGGGCTTCGACATGGAGGACCTGACCGGCATCGGCCCCTACTCCATGTTCCCGCGCACCAGCGCCATCGAAGGCAACCAGGTGGTGAACCTGGTGGGCGGGCCCTACAAGCACAGGCACTACCGCGCCAAGCTCGACGTGGTGTTCCAGAACAAGACGCCCACTTGCCAGTACCGGGGCGTGGGCCACCCGATCGCCTGCGCCGTGACCGAGGCGCTGGTGGACCTGGCGGCGCAGAAGATCGGCATGGACCCGCTGACGATCCGCGAACTCAACGTGATCCCGGACGACGCCTACCCGACCGCCGGCGCCTCCGGCATCAAGCTCGAAAGCCTGTCGCACGAGGCCAGCCTGAAGAAGCTGCGCGAGCTGATGGACTACGGCGCGCTGCGCACCGAGCAGGCCGCGCTGCGCGAGCAGGGCATCTTTCGCGGCATCGGCTTCGCCACCGTGATCGAGCTCACCAACCCCAGCGCCGCGTTCTACGGCGTGGGCGGCGCGCGCATCGCCTCGCAGGACGGCGCCACCGCGCGGCTGGACCCGGAAGGCAACATCACCGTGCTGGTCGGCGTCGGCGAGCAGGGCCAGGGCACCGAGGGCATCTTCCGGCAGATCGCGGCCGACGCGGTGGGCGTGGACATCGCCAAGGTGCGCATCGTCACCGGCGACACCGACGCGACGCCGTATGGCGGCGGCACCTGGGCCTCGCGCGGCGCGGGCATCGGCGGTGAAGCCGTGCTGCTGGCCGGCCAGGCGTTGCGCGAGAACATCGTGAAGGTGGCGTCCGTCATCCTCAAGCGCGAGGGCGCCACCCTGGCGGTGCGCCGCGACCGCATCGTCGACGCCGTCACCGGCGAAGAACTGCTGCCGCTGGCCGAGCTGGGCCGCATCGCCTATTTCCGCTCCGACACCCTGCCGGCCGATTTCACGCCCGAGCTCATGGTCACGCGCCACTACGCGCAGCGCGACTTTCCGTTCATCTTCACCAACGGTGTACAGGCGTCCTACGTGGAGGTCGACCCGGACACCGGTTTCGTGAAGCTGCTCAGGCACTGGGCGGTGGAAGACTGCGGCCGTGTGCTCAACCCCATGCTGGTGGACGAGCAGATGCGCGGCGCCATCGTGCAGGGCATCGGCGGCGCGCTGCTCGAGGAATGCCTGTACGACGACAACGGCCTGATGGTCAACGCCAGCATGGCCGACTACCTGGTGCCGATGTCGGCCGAGATGCCCGACATCGAAGTGGCCCACATCCAGACGCCCACCGCCACCTCCAGGCTGGGCGCCAAGGGGGCGGGCGAGGCGGGCACGGCCGGCGCACCGGCGGCGGTGATGAACGCCATCAACGACGCCATCGCACCGTTCGGCGCGCACGTGTTCTCGCAGCCGATCACGCCGCAGAAGGTGCTGAGGGCGCTGGGCAAGGTGCGCTGAAGGCCCGCCGCGGCACGCACGCGACAAGCGCGCGCGCCGGACCGGTGCACCATCGCGGCATCCGCTCGTCCATCCACCGCCGCCGGCCCGCCATGACCACCACCACCCAGTTCCAGGTCCGCAAGGACCGCCTCGACACCACCCGCACCGTTCAACTGCCCGACGAGTCCCTGTCCGAAGGCCAGGTGCGGGTGCGCATCGAGCACTTTGCCTACACGTCCAACAACATCACCTACGCCGCTTTCGGCGAGGCGATGAACTACTGGCAGTTTTTCCCGGTAGCGCAAGAGCCGGGCGATGGCGACGACGGCCCCTGGGGCCTCATCCCGGTGTGGGGCTTCGGCGTGGTGGTGCAGACGCAGTGCGCCGCCGTGGCCGTGGGCGAGCGCCTGTATGGCTACTGGCCGATGGCATCGGACGCCGTGCTGCAGCCCGTGCGTATGTCGCCCGGCAGTTTCTTCGACGGTGCGCCGCACCGCGCCGAGCTGCACCCGGTCTACAACCAGTACCTGCGCTGCGCGGCCGACCCGGCCAACGAGCCGCTGCAGGCGCTGTTGCGCCCGCTGTTCCTCACCGCCTGGCTGATCGACGATTTCCTGGCCGACAACGCCTTCTTCGGCACCTGCCAGGACGGCCGATGCGGCATGATGCTGCTCTCGTCGGCCAGCAGCAAGACGGCGTACGCCACGGCGGCCCAGCTGGCACACCGGCCCGAGGTCGAGGTGGTCGGCCTGACCTCGCCCGGCAACGCGGCATTCTGCGAAAGCCTGGGCGTGTACAGCCGCGTGCTCACCTACGAGCAGCTGGACACCCTGGCGCCCGACACACCCTGCGTGTACGTCGACTTCGCGGGCAACGGCGAACTGCGCAAGGCCATCCATGGCCGGTTCGGCGCGCTGGCCTACAGCTGCTCCATCGGCGGCACCCACGTGGACCGCCTGGCCGGCGGGCGCGACCTGCCCGGGCCGCGCCCGGTGCTGTTCTTCGCGCCGGCGCAGGCCAAGAAGCGCCACGGCGACTGGGGTGCGGCCGGATTCAGCGAGCGGCTGGCGCGCGCCTGGCAGGCGTTCACCCGCCAGGTGAGCCAGCCGGCGGCGCCCTGGCTGGTGGTGCAGCACCACAGCGGACCCGAGGCGGTGCAGGCCGCCCACGCGCTGGTGCTGGGCGGGCGTAGCGACCCGCGCCTGGGCCACATGCTGTCGCTGTCGGCCTAACCCGATCCGCTACCGCCTTCGCTTTCCCTGTGGCTCGCCTGGTGCGCCGTCAGCACGTGGGTGGCCACCATGTCCAGGCTGGGGCGGGCGCTGCCCTGCTTGTCGGTCCAGACCTTGGGCGTGAGCGCGCCCGCGAGCGTGAGCGCCTCGCCATCGCGCAGCGCCAGCAGCGCCGCGCAGGGCGCGTCGTCGAAGGCGATGACGTTGACGATGAACTCCTCGTCGGCCCTGTTGCGGGCCAGCACCCGGGCCACGATGTAGGAGCGGCCCGCCTTGTCGACGCGCCGGGAGGCATCGCCCATCAGGCGTCCCGCGACCAGACCGTCGATCATCGCGGCCTCTCGTAGCCGGACGCGATCCAGGCCTGCGCGCTGTCCACATTCAGCTTGAAGGTGGGCGGCACCGGCACGCGGGCCAGTTCGGCATCGAACTCGTCCCATGCGCTCAGCGTGGCGGTCGCGCCCTCTTCGTCGGGCACGATGGCCAGGGCGACCCGGACGCGCCGCCCGTCCACCGCCACGCTGACGTTCTTGTTCAGCTCGGCATGCCGCTGCTGTTCGGAACGGCGGATGACCTCCCTGGCGGTTTTCACCAGGGTGTTGAAGGCCGCGGTGTCCAGCGGCTTGGGGTTCTTCTTGTCGCGGCCCATGGTCCAGGGCCCGACCAGGGCCGGTTCGGTCTCGCCGTCCAGGTGCATGGCGACGGCCCAGCCATCGTCGTCTTCGTTCTTGATGACGCGGGCGGTCCAGTGGCCGTCGCTCCAGAGGCGGTCTTCGTGAATGGGTTCGTGTGTGTCGGATGTCATGGGGCCAAGGGTACAGGCAGAACAGGGGGCATTGCGATCTAATCCCCATTGCCATGACCCCGACGGCCACCGTTCCCCTGCTCTACAGCTACCGGCGCTGCCCCTACGCGATGCGGGCGCGCATGGCCTTGCTGGTGGCGGGCGTCGCCTTCGATGCGCAGGAGATCGTGCTGCGCGACAAGCCCGCCGCCATGCTGGCCCTGTCGCCCAAGGGCACGGTGCCCGTGCTCTTGCTGCCCGACGGCGGCGTGCTGGAGCAAAGCCTGGACATCATGCGCTGGGCGTTCGCCGTGCGCGACCCCGATGGCTGGTGGGCGTGCGCGCAGAACGACAACAACCCGGACCTGCTGGCCCTGTGCGATGGCGGCTTCAAGCACCACCTCGACCGGTACAAGTACCCCGAACGGTTCGGCGGAACGGAACGGGCGCTGCACCGCGACCAGGCGGTGGAGACGCTGTTGAAGCCGCTGGACGCCCGGCTGCAGCGGTCAGGCCAGTTGGGCGGCGGCGCCCCGTGTGCCGCCGACATCGCCATCTTTCCCTTCGTGCGCCAGTTCGCGGCGGTGGAGCCGGCCTGGTTCGGACAACGGCCCTTGCCGGCACTGCAGGCCTGGCTGGCGGGTTGGTTGTCGCATCCCCTGTTCGAGGCCGCCATGGCCAGGCTGCCCACGGGGCAGGCGGTTCGATTTCCCACCGCGTGGCCGCGCGGTGGCGCCTGAGCCTTCAACGCACCGGAATCGCGACGGCACGGTCCACGGCCACCACCGCCACCGAGTTCTGCGGCGAACCCTCGATCACCCGGTCGGAATACGTGAGGTACACCAGCGAGTGCCGCTGCGGATCGACCATGCGCACGATGCGCAGCCGCTTGAAGATGAGGCTGGTGCGCTCGCTGAAGATCTCTTCCTGCACCCTGATGGGCTTGGGGATGGCGATGGGGCCGACCTGCCGGCAGGCGATGGACGCCTCGGACCTGTCCTCGGCCAGGCCGAAGGCGCCCTTGAGGCCACCGGTCCTCGCGCGCGACATGTAGCAGGTCACGCCGTTCACGCCGGGGTCGTCGTAGGCCTCGACCACGATCTTGTGGTCCGGCCCGATGAACTTGAACACGGTATCCACCGAGCCGATCTCTTCGGACTGGGCGGCGGTGGCAGCAAGCAGCAGCGTGAGGGAAAGCGCGAGGCGTCGCATGGTGGGCCTTTCGGAAGGGTTCGGAGGCCACACGGTAGCAGGCCGGCTGAATCGCGGGAAAACGATGTCACTCACCTTTTGCCGTGACCTCTGGTTGCAATGGGTGCGTGCGAGCCACAACGAGGATACGGATGTTTGACCAAAAGCGTTTGGTCAAACGGCTACAGCCATGACATCTCGCGCGAACATGGTGTATTCAGGGCGAGCAAGCCGTATCGATCTGAAGCTATAGTGCTTTCAATCCATCAGTTATCCGGTGATTCAGCGACCACGTCACCGTCAGGCATCTACCGCGTTCTCTCCGCGCAATCCGCGCATTCTTCGTCCACCAAGAGGAGCATTCAAATGGCTGGTTGGTTTGAACTTAGCAAAAGCAGCGATGGGCAGTTCCGGTTCGTTCTGAAAGCAGGCAATGCCGAGACCATTCTCACAAGCGAGCTGTACAAGGCAAAGGAATCCGCAATGAACGGAATCGCCTCGGTACAGGCGAACTGCACCACCGACGCCCGGTATGAGAGAAAGACTTCCACCAACGGCAAGCCGCTCTTCAATCTGAAGGCTGCGAACAGCCAAGTCATTGGCACAAGTCAGTTGTATTCCTCTGAAGCAGCTCGCGAGGATGGCATTGCGAGCGTGAAGGTGAATGGCCCGTCCAAGACGATCAAGGACAACACCTGACCCTTTTCCATCGGGAGGACTCGCCCCGGCAAGCCGGGTCGAGCCCCTCATGTCAAACGTTGAACGACCGCTTCGCCTGCCGCAAAAAGGCCGCCCCTGGTCGACTTCAATCTTCAAAAATCAAAGCCCCGAGGGCAATGCCTCCGGGGGGGGTTGATTGAAAACCGCCGCCTTTACCTAGAACGGACAGTGCCGCGGCGTCGTCTGCAACGTGATCCACCGCAGCTCGGTGAACTCGTTGATTCCTGCCTTGCCGCCGAAGCGGCAGATGCCCGAGTCCAGCCGGCGGCGCCCTGGCTGGTGGTTTACAGCATCGGAGAATGCCTGCGCCGCGACTTCAGCCGCATCACAGCCGGCAGCAGCAACATCAATCCGGCGCTCAGCCAGAGTCCGATGGCAATGGGGCTGCCAACCAGAATGGCCGCGTCGCCGTTGCTGATGGACAGCGCGCGACGCAGGTTCTGCTCCATCAAGTCGCCGAGCACGAAGCCCAGGATGAGCGGCGCCATGGGAACACCCTGTTTGCGCAGCAGGTAAGCCACGAAGCCAAGAACGACCATGAGGATCAGATCGAACGTGGTTGCATGCACCGCATACACGCCCACGCTGCTGACGGCCAGGATGGACGGCACCAGGAACCAGAGGGGTACCCGAAGGATGCGTGTGAACAGTCCCACCATCGGGATGTTCATCACGAGCAACATGACGTTGGCCAGGAACAGCGAGGCGATCAGACCCCACACCAGTGCGGGCTGTTGCGTGAACAGCGCCGGGCCCGGCGTGATGTTGTAGAGCGAGAGCGCGCCCACCATGACGGCGGTGGTGCCGGAACCGGGAATACCGAGCGTGAGCATGGGCACGAAGGAGCCGGTGGCGGCGGAGTTGTTGGCCGCCTCGGGCGCGGCCACGCCGCGAATGTCGCCCTTGCCGAAGGTGCCTTCCTGGTCGGTCAGGCGTTTCTCCATCGAGTAGGCCATGGCACTGGCGATGGTGGCACCGGCACCAGGCAGCACACCCACCACAAAGCCCAGCACGCTCGAGCGCAACGTGCCCCACCAGGTGGCCGCCATCTCGCGCAGGTTGAACAGCATGCGGCCGGTCTGGGTGATCACGCCCGCACTGCTGTGGTGCTCCTGCAGCATGAGCAGAATCTCGCTGATGGAGAACACACCGATCACGAGGACCACGAACTGGATGCCGTCGGACAGGTGGATATCGCCGCCGGTGAACCGGTAGACACCGGAGTTCGAGTCCAGCCCCACACAGGACATGGCCAGGCCGACCATGGCGGCCACACCGGCCTTCACCGGCGCATCACCCATCAGACCGGCGATGCAGGCAAACGCAAAACACATGAGCGCGAAGTACTCGGCCGGCCCGAACGACAGCGCCCATTGGGCCAGCAAGGGAGCCAACAACACGATGCCCAGCGTGGCAATGAGAGAGCCTACGAACGAGCTCCAGGCCGAGATCGACAGAGCCACGCCACCCATGCCCTGGCGCGCCATCGGGTAGCCATCCAGCGCCGTCATGATGGCGCCAGCGTCGCCCGGTACGTTGAGCAGGATGGAGGAAATGCGCCCACCGTACTCGCAGCCAATGTAGACCGCCGCCAGGAGGATCAGCGAGGTCTCAGGTGGCAGCTTCATGGCAAACGCCAGCGGCATGAGGATGGCGACACCGTTGATGGGGCCAAGGCCGGGCAGGAGCCCGACCACAGTGCCGATGAACGAGCCCAGCGCGGCGATGACGAGGTTGACGGGGCTGAGCGCAACGCCAAAGCCCTCCATCAGGTGTTTGAGGACATCCATGTCAAAAACCTCCGAGCCACGCTGCCAGCGGGCCGATGGGCAGCACCACGTCGAGCACCTTGTCGAACAACAGGAACAGCGCCAGTCCCAGCGCCGCACCGCCGGCCAGGGTCTTGCGCCAGGTGCCACCGAAGGTCATGCCCACTGGCACGGTCATCAGCGCCGTGGCCAGCACGAAGCCCAGTTTCTGGAACAGGGCGGCGTAGACCATGATCGCGCCCGCGCACCACAGTGTGGGCATCCAGGGAACGCCCTTGAAGGTCTCCGCGCCCAGCGTGGGGCGAAGCACCAGCCACAGACCCGACAGCCCCAGCCCCACGGCCAGGAGCAACGGAAAGGCGCGCGGGCCCAGGGGTTCGTAGGAAAAGGCGGCGGTGTAATCGTGGGCTGCTGCCACCATGGCAACGGACGCAAGGACACACGCCGCGCCGAGTGCGCGATCGCTCATGAGAAGCTCCAGACAAAGGGGAAACCGCCATCGTGTGGCGGGCGTGGGGCGGCGGAAAGGCGGTTTGCCTTACTTGGCGGGCGTGGTGGCCAGGCCGAACTCGTCGGCGAGCTTGCGGTAGCCGGCGACATGCTTCTTCACATACGCATCCAGTTCGACACCGGTCATGGCCAGCGGGAACAGGCCGCGCTCCGTGCGCAATGCGTTGTAGGCCGGGGTGGCCATCATCCTGGTGAAAGTGTCGGCCCAGATCTTGTAGTCCGCGTCGCTGACCTTGGGGCCCAGGTAGAAGCCGCGGATGATGGGCCACTGCACGTCGAAGCCCTGCTCGGCCGCGGTGGGGATGCTGGCCATGTCACCGGTCAGGCGTTTGTCGTGCATCACGGCCAGGATGCGCACCTTTGCACCCGCCTTGATCTGCTGCGCGGCCTCGGCGGCATCGCCGGTGAACACGTGAATGTGTCCCCCCTGCAGCGCCGTGAGTGCCTCGCCGCCGCCTTCAAACGCGACGTAGCGCATGGACTTGGGGTTGACCCCGCCGGCCCTCGCGGTCAGCGCAGCCTTCATCCAGTCCTGGCTGCCCACCGTGCCGCCCGCGCCCAGCACCACCTTGGTGGGGTCGGCCTTCATGGCAGCCATGACGTCCTTGAGGGACTTGAAGGGCGAGTTCTCGGCCACCACCACGGCACCGTAGTCGGTGCCGATGGCGGACAGCCAGCGCACGTCGTTCTCGGTGTAGCGACCGAACTTTCCCTGGGCCAGGTTCAGCAGCGAGCCTCCGGAGAATGCAATGATGGTGTTGGCGTTGTCGGGGCGCTGGGCAATCACCGTGTTGTACGCCACGGCACCAATGCCGCCAGGCATGTAGGTCACACGCATCGGGTCGGCGATGAACTTGCCTTCCACCAGAGCGCTCTGCACCAGCTTGCAGGTCAGGTCAAAGCCGCCTCCCGGTTTGGCTGGCGCGATGCATTCGGTTTTTTCCAGCGGCCCTGCGGCGAAGGCGGACAGGGCGCTGGACGCCAGTGCAGCCGCAAGAATTCTCAAAGAATATTCCATGAAGGTGTCTCCTCTTGTGTAGGGTGGAACGTCCACGCATGTCTTGCGCGGCAGGCCAATGTAGGAAACCCGTACTTTCAAGACGCTGTCAGGGTGACCCCGAAATTTCACGGGTTAACCCGTAGTGCTCGCACCGGTGTCGGTGACCTCTCCGCGGGGCAGCGCCATGACAACCGTCAACCCCCGCCCGCCCGGACCGGCCAGCACGGTCATCACGCCGCTGTGCCGCTGCGCGACGGAGCGCACGATGGCAAGGCCCAGGCCGGAACCGGGCACCGTTCCACCCTGACCCCGGAAGAAGCGCTCACCGGCGCGCAACAACTCTTCCGACGACAGGCCGGGCCCGTCGTCGGTCACGCTGAAGCGCACACACCCCGCCTCGCAGGCCACGGCAAGGGTCACATGACTGCCCCCTCCGCCATAGCGAATGGCGTTGTGCAGCAGGTTGGACATGGCCTCGTTCAACAGCGCGGGTTCGCCGCGGAAGGGGAGCCTCGCCATCGGCGCGTGCAAGCCCAGATCCACCCCTTGCTGGCGGGCCAAGCCCCACCAGCGGCGCACCATGTCTTCGGCCAGCACGACCGCGTCCAGCGTCTCCTGCGCCGGCATGGTGCTGTCTGCCTTGGCCAGGGCCAACATCTGGTTGGTCTGGCGGATGGTCTCGTCCAGTTGGATGCGGATGTCCTCCATCACCTGCCGCAGGGCGGCAGGTTCAACCTCGCGCAAGGCGTAGGCCACCTGTGTGGCCAACGTGGTCAGCGGCGTTCGCAATTGGTGGGACGCGTCATCAACGAATCGGCGCTGCTGTTCGGTCTGCTGCCGGTTGCGCTCGACGTGGTGGTTGATCGCACCCACCAGCGGCAGCAGTTCGGCCGGGACATCGTGACTGGAAATGGGCGTGAGGTCCTGGGGTGACCGCGATTCCACGTCCTGCCGCAGGCGCGCCAGCGGACGCATCGCCCAGGCAATGGCCAGGCCGAACAAGGTGCTGGCAATCACCACCAGAAAGAAGTCGCGCGCGACTGACTGCATGACCAGGCTGCGGTGAAAGTCGTTGCGGGCTTCCAGTGTCTCTGCCACCTGAATCACCACACGCTGCGACCCCACCTCGCCGGCCAGTGGCGGAGAAAGTTCGCGCGCATAGCTGCCCACGCGCACCGCCTCGCCAAAGTACGCGCCATCGTAGAACTGCGGCAGACCGGTCTTCAGGGGCTGAGGCGGCAGAGGAAGCCCCGGGCTACCGATCTCCACGAGACCGTCCTCCGTGGCGACCCGGTAATAGACCTTGCCATTGGCCGTAAGCTCGAAGAACTCCAGCATGCGATAGGGCAACTCCACGCCCAGTCCGCCGCTGGCAGTCGAGATGCTCGAGTCGATCGACTTGACCGCGCCCAACAAGGAGCGGTCGTAGGCCGCGTCGGCCGCATCATTGGCGGTGCGCCAGGCCAGCCAGAGTTCGGCGGAGAACACCAGCAGCATGCCCGGGATCAGCACGACCAGCAATGTCCGCCGGATGCTCGAACGCAGCCGGTGCCTGGGTTTCATGGCGGGCACTCCAGAAGGTAGCCCATGCCACGCAGCGTCGTGATGCGCACAGGCGAGGCTTCCAGACGCTTGCGCAGCCGATGCACCAGCACCTCGATGGCTTCGGGATGCACGTCCTGCTCGTCGGAAAACACGCGCTCCACCAGTTCCCTTTTGGATAGCGGCTCTCCGCTGTGTTGGACCAAGGCACGCATCACCGCATGCTCTCGTGGCGAAAGCGTCAGCAATTCCTGTTGCAGCCGGAACTGCTTGGTGGCGCTGTCGTAGCTCAAGGGTCCGCAAGAGAAACGGGCATTGTCATTGCCATGCGAGCGCCGGATCAGCGCAATCAGGCGGGCTTCCAGCTCGGCCAGTTCAAAAGGCTTGGCGAGAAAGTCGTCAGCGCCACCGTGCAGACAACTCACCCGCTCCATCAGCGAGTCGCGCGCCGTGAGGATCAGCACGGGAAGGCGCTGGTCGGCCTCGCGCAGGTCCGCGAGCACGTCGTGGCCTTCGACGCCCGGCAGTCCCAGGTCCAGGATGAGGGCGTCGTAGCGGGTGGCCTTGAGGCTGCGCCTGACCAGGCGACCGTCGTTCACCCAGTCAACCATGAAGTCGTTTTGTCCCAACGCCTTCGTGAGCCAGTTGCCCAGATCGGGATCGTCTTCAGCCAGCAGTATCCGCATGTTCCACGCCTCCAGGATGCGATGCAAAGGATACCTGTACGTGGACGGAAGTCTTGTACTGACCATCGATGACGGACAAAAGAATGGCCCTGCAAGCCTCCACTCCAGGGCCGCTTTTTCCGAATCGGACCGTCCCTCAGAACGCTTCGGGGCAATGGAGATCTGGCCCGAGCTTTGTCGAGCATGTGGGGTCTTGTGCGCTGGAGGGCACCGTGCACGGTATAAATCTGCATGCCGCCAGACCTTGATGCACGTCTCTCCACCAACCACCTCATCGAATGGTTCTACGACGCTGCCATGGGCGCGCGCGAATGGGGTGGCGTGGCGCAGGCCTTGGCCGCCGCGTTCGATGCGGACAGCGCGATCCTCAAGTTCCAGGGTGGCGCAGCTGTAGAGCTGCTGGAGCAGACCGACAACTTCGCGGTGTGCGACCGGGACCCCGCCTGGACCGAGCACTGGCACCGCAATGACCTGTGGGTTGAGCGCGCCATGGCATTGAAGCCTTCGGGCGTCTTCAGCAGCCAGCAGTTGTTGGACCAGTCCGACTACGAGCGCAGTGGCTTCTACCAGGATTGGAACCGTCCCTTGGGCATCTTCCACTTGGTCGGCTCCGTGTTTCCGGTGGCGGGTGAGCGCAGTGGCGTGATCGGCATTCACCGGGCGCGCGCTGGCACGGAGTTCGGTGCCAGCGAGAGGCGGCGCCTGGCGCGCGTGCTGCCGCACCTGCAGCGGGCCTTGCGTGTGCAAAGCCAGCTGGCCGGCGCCGCCAGTGCCAGGACGGCCGAACTGGCCGCGCTGGACCGGCTGCGCACGCCAGCCCTGTTGCTCGATGAAAGGGGGCGCCTGCTGCATGCCAACGCACTGGGCGAAGCCCATCTGAGGCGAGGCACCGATCTGTCGCTCAGCGCAGGCCGCGTCGTGGCGGCGGCCTTTGCCTCGCTGTGGCGACACCTGCTCGAGCAGGCCGCTCGGGGCATGGGAGGGGCCATGCGGCTCAACGACATGCAGGGCGGCGCGGCGATCACCGCGTTGTTGACGCCCTGGCGCGACGCGTCCGATACCGCACCTGCGGTGCTGGTGCTGCTGCGCGACCCAACGCAGCAGAAGGCCTCGATCGAGGTGCTGCGCAAACTCTTCGGCCTCACGCCGAACGAAGCGCGCGTGGCGGCGGCCATCGCCGAGGGCGTCGCACCCGAGGAGATTGCCGAACGCCTGGGTGTGGGCTTGGGCACGGTGCGCTCCCACCTGAGGCAGGCGCTGGCCAAGACTGGCACCCACCGGCAGAGTGAGTTGGCCGCGCTCGTCAACCGCAGCGTAGCCATGCTGGGCTGATCCACCCATGCTTGGGTGGCGGGCTTGCGCTCGGGTGGCGTGAAGCAGCGCGAAGGGCAGGCGCAGATGCCCAAGCTTTGAGCGTATCCACGTAGCGCAGATGCACTGTGTAGAGGGCGCCCTCGCGGGCCATCAACTCGTCATGCGGGCTCATTTCCACGACCTCTCTGCGGTCCATCACGACCAAGGCGGTCGGCCTGGCACAGCGTGGACAGGCCGTCATGGTGCGTCCGGACACCAATGCGCAACCCTCAAATGAAATAGGTATTTTTTCCTAGTGATGGACGATTGACCGCTGCATGGGATCAACTTAACCTTCATCAAGGCATGTAACTTTTTGTGTATATGTGGCTGTATTGCGTTGCTCGATGCTGAGTCGAAGGTCTGTTCTTTTCACGGCTTCCAGAACATGGGCCATGAGTCCGGAAGATGTGCGAAGGCTCTTTGAACGGCCTGCTTGAATCAGGCTGCAGCACCTTGTGACAGTTTTGTATTAAGGAGAAAGTATGTTCTGCGGGCGTCAGATGGGTTGGGGGGTGGTGTTCTCGTTTCTGATCCTGCTGGCGCTGCCTGTGTCGGGGCAATCGCCTGAAAGCAATTTTCAGGCTGGCGTCAAGGCCCAGGATCAGAGGCGGAATGCCGAAGCTCTGAGCCTGTTCCAGACGGCGTGCGACAGTGGGCATTTGCAAGCCTGCTCGCGATGGGCTTACATGCTGTTCCACGGCCGTTCTTTCGGCATCCGTGACGACCGGGTGCAAGCCCGGCGTCTGTACCAGAAGGTCTGCGATGCTGGCGACATGCCGGGTTGCACCATGCTTGGCATCGCCACCGTTCAGGGACAAAACGGTGCGAGGGGCGATTCGGCCGCCGCGAGGCCCATTTTTCAGAAGGCCTGCGATGGCGGGCACATGGCAGGCTGTGCCAATTTCGCGAACATGCTGTGGACTGCGGACGGTGGGCCACAGGATCGCACCCGCGCGGTGTCATACGCGCGCAAAGGCTGTTCCGGGAAAGAAGCTTTCGCCTGCGATCTGCTGAAGCGTTGGCAGGTTTCGCCCCAATGATCGCGGCAAACCCGATGACCCTCGCCAGAACTGGAGAAGTTGTTGATGACTGAAACACGGCATTTCAACTTCTGGCTTTGCTGTGTCGCGCTTTTGCTCGTGGCTTGCGGACCGAGCGAGGCTGAGCGCAGGGCAACGAACGATTGCGACGTGCAGGCAGCCAACCCGAACGACGAGCAGCGGGTGGCGCCGGGTGTGAATCACGCGTCGATCATCCCGAAGCTCGCTGTGGAGGCCTGTGAGAAGGCGGTGAAGGCGCTGTCGGACGAGCCAAGGTTTTGGTATCAGCTGGGGCGGGCGTACGAAGCTGGCGGGCGCTCGGCTGATGCGATCAAGGCCTATCAAAGAGCCATGGATAGAAATTACGCGATGGCGTACTACAACATGGGCGTGAAAGAGCAGGCGCTCGGGAATCTGGATGCTGCCGCGGCCCTCTACGCGAAAGGCGCCGAACTGGGCTCTTCGTTTGCGGCCAGAGAGCATGCCAAATCGAGATTCACATCCGAAGGATTCTCGAATCCTGCATTCTTTCAATCCATCTACGACAGAAACTTCGCGCAACGGGAAAGAAGCCAGACGATCTACGTTTCCACGTTCATCGGCATCTTCAACCGTGAGAACGAATGCCGGGGCATTGCGACACATGGTCTTAATGTGCACGCTGCCCAGTTGGTGCAGGGCGCTGTCTGGTCACAACTGCTCGACGCCGTCAGGCAGTCTCAAGCTGCTGGAACCATTGGCTTCCAGGAAGGGCGGGGTGTCACGGCGAGCTTGGCGATGCAGGTGGACCGCGCTGAAAGCGATGCCCAGCTGTTTTACAACCGGTACGCGTGCGACGGCGCCGTGGCAAAACGCTTCTTCCAGAACCTTGGGCATTGGCTCGGTGCTCCTTGAGCCATGGATTTCTCGCGCAAAACCGGCGCTGCACCTCTTTCCATTCTTATTGCTTCAACCACACTGAATCACCATGCGAAACCTCCTTTTGATGCTTGCTGCCGCGCTTCTGGCTTATACGGTGCCGCCCATTGCCACAGTCAGTGCGCAAACTCAACAGCAGGCAAATGCGGGCGCCGGTCCATTCGAAGGGCGCAGCGCGCAGGGATTGCCCCAATGGCGAGGCGCTACCGTGTTGTTGAACGGAAGCCATGAACTCTACTCTCGGTTTTACCCAGGCATTGCGCGCACGACGATGCAGCAGATGGTGTTGGCTGAGCAGAATCTGATGCGCCTGTATCAGTTGAGAGCGAACCCGGCCCTGATCGATGAGCCCAGACGGACCGCCGATTTTTTGTGGCTGCTGGCGGGAGACGAAGTGAAGCGCTACGGGGGCTTGTCGAGCTCCCCATCCCAATACAACTGGAGGGGCTCCAATCAGTTTGAAGCCGAAGACTCGCGCAAGGCATTCCTGCGCGACCATCGCGAGGCCATCCTTGCACGGACCAAGGCATTGCCCACCGAACTGGTCGAATTGGTCACCATGAAATTTGACCGGTATGACGAGAGAGCAGGCGTCCTGAATATCATTCTGTCTTTCCTGAGCGTTCCGCAAAACACCCATGGGCGCATCGGCAAGCCTGTTCCTTTCACATCGCCCACAACATGGGCCATGAGCCCGGAAGAAGCGCGAAAGCTTTTCGAACAGGTGAAATTGCAGCGCGCACAGTACGAGACGGGGACGCGGGGCATCGTCGCCGTGCGCTACAAGGTGGTTGGAGATGTCGTGACCGAACGTGGCGCCATACTCGACACGGTCGCGTCCGAGTTTTCTTTCTATGACATCGGGCTTCAACGGAAGATCGCCGATCTGCCGTTTCCGCCAGGGGCCATCACGGTCAACAACCCCAGGATCGACGCACCTGCTGCGGGCGTGGTTCCGGAGTTCGACGCCATCTATCCCAAGCTCTGGGCGGTGGCCGCGGATCCGCGCCGGCTGGATGACCGGTCGTTCCTGATCGAGGCATTCCAGATTCGCCGCGTGCATGAGCGGCAAAAGTGGAAGGAACAACCTTCCGAGCCGATTTCCTTTCCTCGCTTCATTGGCGTGGCCATGTTGGCGGCCGACCCGGGCTTGCCGCCCACCGAGGCCCATCTGCAGGCCACGCGCACCTGGCTCAAGGCCCATGCCGCCAATCTCTCCAAACGGGTCGTGCTTGGCCAGATGGCTGTGCGGGCAAAGGGCAATCAACAGGTTGCCGACCTGACGAGCAGCATGGGCCTGTATCTCGGGTCGGTCAGGAGCTCCCCCGAATGGAGGATCTCCCACAACACGGCGCCATGGGTTCCAGAAGCGGTAAGGGCTGCAAGCGCCGCTTTGCCCAACTCGGCTGGAATCTTCCCGCTCTCGGTCGGTGAGAAAACGCGGGCCTTGGTCGCCCTTCATCCCAACATGGCGTGGGCGGGTGTCGAGCTGCCGGTCAGCGCTGAAAACATTTTTGGTCCCGGCGCGCTTGAACTCGAAATTCTGGATGCGAAGACATTGACTGCTGGCGGTGGCACGGTCTTGTTGTTCGATGTGCGGCCAACGTCATTGACGCTCAGCCGCGCAGGCAAGGAACACCGCGTCCGGTTCAATGAGAGGGCCGCTGCCCAAGCAGCCGCCCCCGCCCTATCCGGTGTTCCGGCCTCGCCCACCGCGCTTGCCTCGCACTACGAGGTGGCCAATGTGACGCTGGGTATGCCGCTCGCCAAGGCCGAAGCTGCGGCGCGGGCCTTCATCGGGAAACCGGTCGAACGTGTCGAAGGCGTGACCCGCTTCGCGCCACTGGCCGACGCGATCGTGCTGCGCGAACCGGGGTCCAAGGGGCACAGCTCCCCAGGGGAATTGGTTGTTCTGTTCTTCGACAAGACCTTGCCGGAGCGCCCGGTGATCGCCATTGGCCGAAAGACGAAAATTGCAAGCAGCCGCACCTTTGACGAGGTTTCCCAGGAGCTTGTCGCCCAGCTCAGTGCCAAGTATGGCAAGCCCGTCGCGGTGGCTCGGAATCCGAACGACTATACGTATTGGACTCGGAGCCCGGTCGCGGCCAAGGAGCTTGTTGGACTAGGGGACTCCAAGAGTTCCTGTAGCGCCTACCATTTCAACAATTTTCCCAGTGTGGATGCCCCTACGCCTTTGAACTATACGGGTATGGGCCGCTTTGGCTATGACATACAGGGAATCAAGGACTGTGGAGAGGTCGCGAGTATCGAGCTCTTTCGTGACAAGCTCCTTCTGCAGTTTGTGACAGACACGACGCTGTATGGGCCGAAGTTGACGCGCGAAGCGGCCCTCAAGCCGCCTGCTGCGCCCGAGCAAAAGGTCAAGTTCTAGAAGGGGGCGTGCGGTGTTGAATCCGTCCACCTCGATTCGATCCAGGTACCCATTCCAACGTGCATTCTTCAGGATGGCGCGCGCGGGGCTTGTGCTCTGGGGCGCGTGGATGCTGGCGGCGGCTCCCGCTTCCGCCCAGACAAAAAACACGTTCCGCATCTGCAGCCCCGCCAATTCAATTCCCATCTCATTCGCCTATGCCAGCAAGAACAGGGACCTGGCCACGATCGCCGTTTACGGCTGGTTCCGGGTGGACCCTGGTCGGTGCTCCAACACCATGATCTGGACCGCAGACAACTACACGCATCACTTCGTGTTCAGCCGCAGGGGCGGAGGCCTTCTCAGTGTGTCTCCGCAGGAGTACGACCTGATGGGATTCAAGACCACATTCGGTCTGAGGCTCTCGAACGAAAGCTTCTGTGTCAACAGGAGTGATGGTTTCGAAATCATAGAGACGATCTTCTCGCAAGGGCGCGCCAAGCGCTGCCGGCCTACCGAGGACCTGGCCAAATTCTCGCTGCAGGTTGAAGGGGGATATCGCGATTACACGCTCAACCTGCCGGCCTTCAGCGAGAAAAAGAAACCACTCCTCTCCCGCTTGTTCGGGGGGTGATGGCGAGCACGGTGGGTGTGACCTTGGCTGTTGTTTGCAGGTCGCACGTCACGCCACATTCCGCTTTTGATGAGCCATGACGACATTCCCATTCTTTTCAAAGTCGACAACCACTCTCGCCTTCTTGATCGCCTCTTGCGCTTTCACGCACGATGCCAAGGCTCAAGATCATCAGGCGCAAGCACGTCAAGTGAGAGAGCAAGCAGCGCAGTTGATCAAGCAAATGCCACCTCGCACCCAGGAGAGCCTGGAGGGGCAGGACAGCGATCAACGCAAACAGTTTGAATTGTGGGCTGCCCATGGATCGAAGACGCCAAAGAACCTTGCCTCCGCAATCGATAACTCTCGCCGAAGCATCGAGCGCCTTGAGCGAGAGAGGAAAAAGGATATCGAAGCCGTTCAGAAGGCCAATCAACGGCTGAAGGACAGCATTGCCGCGAACGAAAGTCATTCTCAGCAGGACAAAGCCAGAAGCATCCTGTTCGACGCACAGAGAAAGTTGGCCCTTCGGTTGATCACGCTGGGCAACAACTACGAGAACCACGACGCGCTGATCGCATTTCAGAAAAGGGCGAGCGGGCAAATCGCAAGTGCAGCGCAGCCGACAAATCGCACACCTGCTCCTGCTCCATCACCGCCAAGTCCCCCCCCGATGGGGAGGATGCTGACGATCTCCGACCTGACGCCCGCCGAACGCAAGGATGTCGAGCGCGTGGTTGCCCAGGAGCGAATTGAAATCAACCGGCGGACCACCGAATTGAACCGCACCGATGCGAGCTTCCAGGAGCGCTTTCTGGCGAGGCACTACAACTGGCTGCTGACCAGCGCAGGGCGGAATTTCGATTCACTTGACTATCAGGCCGATCTTGTTCGCGCAGGGCGTGAGGCGCTGACGAGGGGCGCGCCACCATCGCAGACCACCGAGCTGCAGAACAGCCTGCACTGGGCTCGCGTCAGACTGATTGCGCACGACCAGATCCTCGACATGTACATCGCAGAGCTTCGGCGATGGGCCGCAAGCAATCCCGAGGTCGCGGACAAGCAACGGCTGGTGCCTTCGAACTCGAAACCCTTTGTCTTTCCACAAGCAGGCCAGACAGGCAGGTTGTTTTCGTTGCCTGGACGAAAGCTCACCATTCCGACCGCACCGCCCATTCACGTGGTGGATTCCGGACTGCCGGCTTACCGGCTCTGGCGCGACTGTCTGCATGCGCGCACAGGTGGCCCGAATCCCGAACGTCGCGACCGTGTCCATTGCCAGGATCTCGATCCCAAGGGACGCCGCGAGTTCGATTCCGATTTGGCCATTTTTGGGCCGCGCTAGTCACGCCGTGAGAGCGCGTGGGCACGCGCTGATCGCGCGCATGGCAAGTGCAGGCTTCAGATGTCGTGAACAGAGTGCGGCGGCGAACGGCTGGCTTGACCGACGACCTTCATGCCAGCGTACTCGTCAGAACGGATAGTGCCGCGGTGTCGTCTGCAGCGTGATCCACCGCAGCTCGGTGAACTCGTTGATCCCCGCCTTGCCGCCAAACCGCCCGATCCCCGAGCCCTTCACGCCGCCGAAGGGCATTTGCGCCTCGTCGTGCACGGTCGGGCCGTTGACGTGGCAGATGCCGGAATCGATCTTGCGGGCGACGTTGAAGGCGCGGGCCACGTCGCCGCCGAACACGGCGGACGACAGGCCGTATTCGTTGTCGTTGGCGCAGGCGATCGCTTCTTCCACGCCCTTCACGCGCACCACGCATTTCACCGGACCAAACGTTTCCTCGTGGTAGATGCGCATCTGCGGCGTGACGTGGTCGAGCACGGTGGCGGGCATGAGCGTGCTGTCGGCCTTGCCGCCGCAAAGCAGCTTGGCGCCCTTGGCGAGCGCGTCGTCGATGAGGGCGTTGCAGTGGTCCACCGTGCCCTGGCCGATGACCGAGCCGAGCACCACGGGCTCGGGTTTGCGCGGGTCGCCCAGCGGCAAGGCCTTGGCCTTGTCGCTGAACTTCTTCACGAACTCGTCGGCGATCTTGCTGTCCACGACGATGCGCTCGGTGCTCATGCAGATCTGGCCGCTGTTGGCGAAGCAGCCGAAGGCCGCGCCGTTGACGGCGTCTTCGATGTTGGCATCGTCCAGGATCACCATGGGTGCCTTGCCACCGAGTTCGAGCACCACCGGTTTCAGGTACTTCGCGCAGGTCATCGCGATGATCTTGCCGACCTTGGTGGAGCCGGTGAAGTTCACGCGGCGCACCGCCGGGTGCGCCACCATGGCCTCCACCACCGCGCCCGCATCGGCCGGGGCGTTGGTGATGTAGTTCACCACGCCGGGCGGGAAGCCCGCGTCCTGGAAGGCCTCGACGATCAGCTGGTGGGTGCGCGGGCAGTTCTCGCTGCCCTTGAAGATCACCGTGTTGCCGCAGGCCAGGGGCACGCAGATGGCGCGCACGCCGAGGATGATGGGCGCGTTCCACGGGGCGATGCCGAGCACCACGCCAGCGGGCTGGCGC
>CAZFOT010000016.1:0-27599 GCA_964520365.1 uncultured Hydrogenophaga sp. | reverse complement strand
ACCCCAAGGCCGGTGCCAACACCGCCTGGGTGCCCTCGCCCACCGCCGCCACGCTGCACGCGCTGCACTACCACCAGGTGCTGGTGTCCGACGTGCAAAAGGGCCTGGAGAAGATCGACGCCGCCGCCGAGCGCGACAACCTGCTCACGGGTCTGCTGAACGTGCCCGTGAGCGCCAACCCGGCCTGGAGCGAGGCCGAGAAGCAGGCCGAGCTGGACAACAACATCCAGGGCATCCTGGGCTACGTGGTGCGCTGGGTCGACCAGGGCGTGGGCTGCTCCAAGGTGCCCGACATCAACGACATCGGCCTGATGGAAGACCGCGCCACGCTGCGCATCTCCAGCCAGCACGTGGCCAACTGGCTGCACCACGGTATCGTGACCGAAAAGCAGGTGCGCGAGACCTGCGAACGCATGGCCGCCAAGGTGGACCGGCAGAACGCCGGCGACAAGCTGTACCAGCCCATGGCCGGCAACGTGAAGACCAGCAAGGCCTACCAGGCCGCGCTCGACCTGGTGTTCAAGGGCCGCGAGCAGCCCAGCGGCTACACCGAGCCGCTGCTGCACGCGTGGCGGCTGAAGGTGAAGGCGGCGGGCTGAACCCGGCGGGGGCCGGGATTCAGCGGCCCAGGTGGAACTTGTCGTGGATGCGGCGCGTGGTGCGCCACACGGCCCACAGCACCAATGGAATCAGCGCGCCCGCGGCCAGCTCGGGCTGTATCGGCAGGCCGGCGGCCTTGCCGGCCTTGGCCACGTACAGCAGCAGGCTGACCACGTAGTACGAGATGGCCGCGATCGACAGGCCCTCCACCGTGCCCTGCAGGCGCAGTTGCAGTTCCTGGCCGCGCGTGAGCTTCTCCAGCAGTTGCTGGCTCTGCGCCTCGGTGGCGATGTCGACCCGGGTGCGCAGCAAGGCGCCGGCCCGCGAGACGCGCTCGGACAGCGAGGCCAGGCGCTGCGCGGTGGCCGCCACCGTGGCCATCGCGGGCGAGAGCCGGCGCCGCATGAATTCGCCGATGGTCTGGGTGCCGGCGATCGGCTGTTCGCGCAGTTCGCCGATGCGCTGGCCCACCAACGTGTCGTAGGCCCGCGTGGCGGAGAAGCGGTAAGCGTTCTCGGCCGTGGCGCGCTCCACGCTGGCGGCCAGCGCCACCAACTGGTCGAGCAACGCCTGCTCGGAGCTGGACTTGCTCTCCATCTGGGCGGTGATGGCCGCCAGTTGCGCCTCGGCCTGCGCCAGCAGGGGCGCGAGCGCCTTCACCGCCGGCAGTCCGCGCAGCGCCATGATGCGGTAGGTTTCGACTTCGAGCAGGCGCTGGGAGATGCGTCCGGCGCGGGTCTCGGTGGTGTCGGGCGGCGCGATCACCAGCATGCGCTCGAAGCCGCTGTCGCGCAGCATGAAGTCGGTGGCCACCAGCGAATGGCCCTGGTTGCCCATCATCGAGGCCACCACCACGTGCTCGCCCAGCCAGGTGCGCGCCAGCGCGAGCGCGCGCGAGGCCGGCGCCAGATCGCCGTGCACCATGGCCAGCTTGATCGCCGAGACGGTCCGCCCGGGAATGCCCGCCAACCAGTCGGGCGGCAGGGCCAGGTGCGGCAGCAGTTCGGGATCGCAGGAGCCCAGCCCGGCACCTTCGGGCAAGGGCTGCACGATGGCGTAGCGGGTGAATTCGGTGTGGCGCTCCCACTTGAGGGTGCAGCCGGGCAGGCGCAGGCGCAGGAAGCTGGCCTGCAGATGTCCGGGCGTGAGCGCGTGCTGTCCGGGCAGGCGGCGCAGGTGCTCGCACTCCTGCTCGCGCGTGACGCCGTCGTTGGCGACCGCCACATGGACCACCAGCGCCGGCAGCCGGATGCGTGCCGGTGGACGGGCATGCACTTCGTTGTGCAACTCGACGCGTTGCGGATCGTCGGCGGGCAGCGGTCGGGCGGTGGCGTCCATGGCCGCCATTGTGCCGTCTTCCCGCGCAGGCCCGGACGTGCCCGAAGCGCCCGCCGCCTCTGGCGGTGGCGCAGCGGGGAGCCTCTCAGCCGGCCACCGCGAGCACGACGTCGCTGGCCTGCACCAGGGCGGTGACCGCCGCGCCGGGGATCAGGCCGAGCTCGCCCACCGCGGCCTGCGGCACCACGGCCACCACGTCGACGCCGCTGTCGGAGCGCACGACCACCTCGGCGTTGACCGCGCCGGGCGCGACCGACAGCACATGCCCCGGAATGCGGTTGCGCGCGGAGGTGCGCGCGCCGGCGAGGTCCACGGCCAGCAGCACGGCCGGCGACTTGACGATGGCGATCACCGCCATGTGCACGCGCAGCGCCAGCGCCTCGGTGCTCTCGCGGGTGATGACGGCGGCCAGGCGCAGCCCGCCGGGCAGGGCCACCTCGACCTCGTCGTTCACCGCGCCGGCGCGCACCGCCGTCACCTTGCCCACCCACTGGTTTCGCGCACTGGTCTTCATGTTCAATACCTTCAGCAGCGAGAACTCCTGGTCCAGGTTCATCGCATTGCGTTCGATCAGTTGCAGGAACCGGCGATGCACTTCGTTGACCTGTTCGTAGCGCTCGACGAGTCTGTGGCCGAAATCGGTGAGGCGCGTGGCGCCGCCGCCCTTGCCGCCGATCACGCGCTCGACCACCGGCGCGCTGGAGCGCTGGTTCATGGTGTCGATGGCGTCCCAGGCGGCCTTGTAGCTCATGCCGAAGGCCTTGGCGGCCTGCGTGATCGAGCCGTGCCGGGCTACGGCGCGCAGCAGCGCGATGCGGCCATGGCCCGCGATGCTCTCGCCGTCCACCGACAGCCAGAGCGCGCCCCGCACCTCCAGAGGATCGTTGTCGTTCCTGCGTTTCCTGGTCGCCATCGCGGTGGTTTCCTGCTGCTGCCTTCGCGTCGGACGCGGCGGTCCGCCGCGCCGGACAAGCATATCAGCCGCCCCTGGGCAAAGGCGCGCCCAGGGCGTGGCCCGTCACGCGGCCGGCCTCCAGGCAGATCACGTCCTCGGCCAGGCTGCGCACGTCGTCGTCGTCGTGCGTGATGAGCAGCAGCGGCAGCCCGAGCTGGGTCTGCAAGGCCTTGAGCTCCTCGCGCAGGCGCTCGCGCAGTCCCTTGTCGAGCGCGGCGAGGGGTTCGTCCAGCAGCAGCGCGGCGGGCTCGGACACGAGCGCGCGCGCCAGCGCGGTGCGCTGGCGCTGGCCGCCCGAGATCTGGTGCGGGTAGTGGCCGGCGATCGCTTCCAGGCCGAAGGTGGCGATCCAGCGGTCCACCGCGTCGTTCGCCATGGCCCGGGCGGGGTTGAGCAGGCCCTGGCGCGCGGCAAAAGCCACGTTCTGCCGCACCGTGAGGTGGGGAAACAGCGCATAGTCTTGGAACATGTAGGCCAGGCGCCGCTGCTGCGGTGTGGTGCGCACGCGGCGCTCGCTGTCGTACAGCACGCGATCGCCCACCGCGACGCGCCCGGCATCGGGCGAGACGATGCCGGCGATCATCTTCAGCGTCTGCGTCTTGCCCGCGCCCGAAGGTCCGAACAGAACGACGCGCCGCGCCGACGACCGGAACGCGACGTCGACCTGGAACGTGGAGGTGCCCTGGCGCAGCAGCTTGCGCAAGGCCACGTCCCAGATCGCTTGCGGGGCCGTTGCCTGGGAGGGATCGTGCATGCCGGTACGGTACACCGCCACCCCCTTCAGCCGCGCGCCGGGACGCGCCCCGGCACCAGCCGGCCCGCGCCGAGCAGCACCGCCACGCAGGTGATGGAGGTGACGATGACCAGGAAATTCGCCGTGCTGTCCTGCCCCGCCTGCACCGCTTCGTACACCGCGATCGACAGCGTCTGTGTCTTGCCGACGATGCTGCCCGCCACCATCAGCGTGGCGCCGAACTCCCCCAGCGCGCGCGCGAACGACAGCAGCAGGCCAGCGAGGATGCCGCGCCAGGCCAGCGGCAGCGACACGCGAAAGAAGATCGCCCATTCGCCGATGCCCAGCGTGCGCGCCGCGTCCTCGAACTGCGGATCGACCGTCTCGAACGCGGCCCGGGCGGCCTTGAACACCAGCGGGAACGAGACGATGGTGGCGGCGATGATGGCCGCCGTCACCGTGAAGATGAGGCGGATGCCGAAGTGCTGCAGCAGCCAGGCGCCGATCACGCCCTGGCTGCCGATGACCACCAGCAGGTAGTAGCCCAGCACCGTGGGCGGCATGACCATGGGCAGCGTGAACGCGGCATCGAGCAGGTCGCGCCCGGGAAAGCGCCAGCGCGCGAGCGCATAGCCCACCGCGGTTCCCAGGAACAGGTTGATCGCGGTGGCCCACCCCGCCACCTTCAGGGTGAGGAGCAGGGGCACCCAGGCATCGGCCACGATCGGTTTCGCGCCCGCAGCTCAGGGGTTGCCGAAACCGTATCTGGACAACACGGCCCGGGCCGGGGCAGTGAACAGGAAGTCGACGAACTTCTCGCCCGCGGCGGCATTGGGGCCGGCCGGCAGCGGTGCCACCGGGTACAGGATGGGCTTGGGCGTGGGCACGGTCAGCGCCACCTTCACCTTGTCGAGCATGAGCGCGGCGTCGGTGGCGTAGACGAAACCGGCATCCGCCTCCGCGCGCTGCACGTAGTCCAGCGCCTGGCGCACGTTGGTGGCACCCACCATCTTGGGTTCGATCGCCGTCCACAGATTGGCGCCTTCGAGCACGCTCTTGGTGTAGCGGCCCACCGGCACGCTCGCGGGCAGGCCGATGGCGATGCGGGCGTAATCGGCCTGGGCGAGATCGGCCACCGATTGCGGCACCTTGCCGCTGGCGCCGGGCACGATCACGACCAGGCTGTTGGAGACGAAGTCGCGGCGCTGATCGGCCTTCACCAGATTCTGGGCCTGGGCCTGGTCCATGGTCTCCTGGTCGGCGCTGGCGAACACGTCGGCCGGGGCACCCTTGGCGATCTGCTGCAGCAGCACGCCCGAGGCCGCGAAGTTGAACTGCACCTTGGTGCCGGGGTGCGCCGCCTCGAACAGCGGCGCGATCTCGCGAAAGGCATTGGTCAGGCTGGCAGCGGCGGAAACCGTCAGGTCCGCCGCGTGCGAGGCAAGGGAGACGCTGGCGGCGATGGCGATGGCCAGGGAACGGATCAGGCGGTTTTGCATGGTGTCACTCTCAGAGGGCAGGAGGGTTGATCGCTGTATTTATTTTTATATAGCGAATTCTAGCTTCATGCCGCTCCATTCAAGGAAAAAAAGGAACATTGACCATTCGCTGTATAAAAATATATACAGCGATGATCGATCTTTCCGATCGACTTTTTCCTGCCCGGGAATGTTTCGATGAAGGCTGGCGCACGCCCGGTCTTGCCTGGCACCATCGTCTCGATCGTGCGAGGACCTATGGCGTCATGGAAGGCCCCGGCCGAGCGCGGCATGCTTGCGCCACCAGAGATCGAGCGCCTCGGCTTGGGGCGGCAGCGTTTGTGCCCAGCCACCGGTGAAGTTTTCCCAGGCTGGCACGTGGCGGCGGGCGACCGCCGTGAGCAGCGGGATGTTCGCCTGCACGATGCTGGCGATGTCATCCACGAACCCCGTGCCCTCGGCCTCGAGCACGCCGAAGCGGTTGGCGATGATCAGGTCGGGCCGCTCGCCGAGGGCGCGGCGCAACACCACGCTCGCGGCCATCACGCCGGCCGGGTTGAGGCAGCAGGCGGCGGAGCCGTTGCCGAGGTCCTGCGATATCACGTAGCGGTCGCCGCGCTCGATGTCCACCAGTTCCATGTGGTGGTAGCACGCCGATCGCTGTGCCGCCAGCGGGTCCTGCGGGTCCTGCACCAAGCCGCGCACGCGCCAGCCCGCGGCGCGTGCGCGGGCGGCGAAGTCGCTGAGCAGCCGGTTGGCGATGCCGGGCTCGTCTTGCACGATGGCGGCCAGGGGAAGCTTCATGGCAGGGTTCCGTTCTTGAGGGCAGGCGCACGGCGGCGGCGGCGCATCAGGCATGTGCGGCCGCGCACGATATGCGCCATAGGATATATCGAGAGAGGCGGCCAGTGCGCTCGCGGCGTGAAAAAACCCGCCGGACCCAAGGCAGGGTCGGGCGGGTCTGCGGGACGGCAGGCGGTCAGAACGGAATGTCGTCGTCCATGTCGTCGAAGCCGCTGGACTGGCGCGCCGGCGCGGGAGCCGGTGCCTGGCGGGGCGCGGGCGCGGCCTGGCGCGGCGCGGCGGCCGGGCGCGAATAGCCGCCACCACCGCTGCCACCTTCGTCACCACCACCGCCCATGCCTTCGCGGCCGCCCAGCAGCTGCAGCTCGGTGGCGATGATGTCGGTGCTGTATTTTTCGATGCCGTCCTTGTCGGTGTACTTGCGGTAGCTCAGGCGGCCTTCGACGTAGATCGGGCGGCCCTTCTTCACATACTCACCAACGATCTCGGCCAGCCGCTCGAAGAAGGTGACGCGGTGCCACTGGGTGTCTTCGACCATCTCGCCGCTGGTACGGTCCTTGCGTCGGCTGGTGGTGGCCAGACTGACGTTGGCCACGGCCTGGCCCGAAGGCAGGTAGCGGATTTCGGGGTCGCGGCCGCAGTTGCCGATGAGGATGACTTTGTTGACGGATGCCATGGTGTGTCCTAGGAGAAAAACCGGTGGGCAGCCTCTGGTGCGCTGTCCCGAAAACGATCGGACATTGTGCCGCAAGTCCGTCCGGCGGTGCGGCAAGACCCGTGCGCCCAACCCCTACACATGATGATCCATGAAAGGCGAACCCGATTTCCTGCAGAACCTGCGCGACGAGATGGGCGATGGACGGCAGTGGCTGGACCGGGTGATCGTCATCGGTTATGCCATTCTCACCGGCCTGGCCGTGGTCGGCTTCACCTTGCTGGCCGACGCGGCGTTCGACCTGTACCAGCAGATGCGCGGCGGCGTCTGGTGGGTCCCGCTGGTCTGGACACCCGCCGTCACCGCCCTGGTGGTCTGGGCGGTGCACCGCTGGGCGCCGGGCGCGGCCGGCTCCGGCGTGCCCCAGTTGCTCACGGCGCTGGCACCGGAAACCCCGATCGGCGAGCGCTCGCGCTTCATCTCGCCGCGGCTGAGCCTGGCCAAGATCTTCGCCGTCTCGGGCGGCCTGCTGGCCGGCCTGTCGATCGGGCGGCAGGGTCCTTCGGTCCAGGTGGCCGCCGGGGTGATGCTGCATGCGCGGCGCTGGCTGTCGCCGCGCTCGGGCATCAGCGACCGCGAGCTGCTGATCGCGGGCGGCGCGGCCGGCATCGCCGCGGCCTTCAACACGCCGCTGGGCGGCATCGTGTTCGCCATCGAGGAGCTCTCGCGCCGGCTGCAGGAACGCAGCAGCGGGCTGATGCTGGCCGCCATCGTGATCGCCGGCCTGGTGGCGGTTTCGGCGTTCGGCAACCTGTCGTATTTCGGGCGCGTGCGGGTCGACGGCGTGTCGTGGTGGAACCTGCTGGTGCCCGGCGCCCTGGTGGCGCTGGGCTGCGGCCTGCTGGGCGGGTTGCTGTCGCGGCTGATGCTGGCGTCCTTCACCGGCCTGCCCGACCGCTTCTGCGCCTACCGCCGCAAGCGGCCGGTCGCGTTCGCGGCGATCTGCGGCTTCGGGGTGGCGGTGATCGCGGTGGTCGGCGGCGGCGCGGCCGTGGGCATGGGACACCAGCACACCCAGGAACTGCTGGAGCTGGCCACCGGTAGCGGCACGGCGCAGGCGCAGCAACCGCTGCTGTTCACGGGCCTGAAGTTCATCGCCTCGTGGCTCTCGGCTTGGACCGGCATGCCCGGCGGCATCTTCGGCCCCAGCCTGTCGATCGGCGCCGGCCTGGGTGCCGACGTGGCCTGGCTGCTCGACTCCCCGCACGGTCCGGCGCTGATCGCGCTGGGCATGTGCGGCTTCCTGGCGGCCGTGACGCAGACCCCCATCACGGCCATGATCATCGTGATGGAGATGACCGACGGCCACGGCATGGTGCTCAGCCTGATGGCCTGCGCGCTGCTGGCCAGCCTGGTCTCGCGCATGATCAGCCGTCCGCTCTACAGCACCATGTCGGTGCTGATGATGCGTGGCGTGGCACAAAGGGCCGACGACGGCCCACCCAAGCCCTGATCCTTCGGCAATCCGGTCGGCGGACCTGTGGCAGCGCACGCCTCCATCGGAGGCGTCCCCTCCGTTGGCCCGGCACGCGTGACCATCGGCACCCCGCGATCGTGACCATCCGCACTGTTGCCCAGCGGTGCCCAAACCTAGACTGGGATCGCCTCGACACAGCGAGGCACAAGCCCGTGCCGGCCGCTGTGCCGCCAACCGACCTAACCGCTTCGCAGACCCGACCTGCACCTCGTTTTCACAGGAAACACCATGTCATTCCATCGCAGAACCTTGATCGCCGGCACCGCTGCCGGCCTGGCGTCCATGGCCCTGGCCGCGTGCGGCGGCGGCGACGACGCGCCGCCGCCCATCAGCCTGCTGGAGTCGCTGCAGAACGATCCTCAGCTCAGCATCCTGACCGAGGCGGTGCTGGCCAGCGGACTGGCCGGCCTGCTTGGTGGCCCCGGTGCCTTTACCCTGTTCGCCCCGACCAACGCTGCCTTCGTGGCGTTCTTCAATGAATACGGCTTCAGCAAGGAAAGCCTGCTCAACAGCCCGGCCCTGGGCGACATCTTGCGCTATCACCTGGTCGATGGCGCCTTCGCCATCGCAGCCCTGCCGCAGGACACGCCGATCCAGACCGTACTGGGTGGCGCCAAGACCTTCTCGATCGACGCCGACCGTGTCGTCACCGATCTGGTCGGCCGGCAGGCCGCGGTGGTCGCCGCAGACCTGAGCGCCAGCAACGGAATGCTGCACACGGTCAGCCACATCCTGATGTACTTCTGAGGGCCCGTTCCACATTCAAAGCGGGACAATGGAACCTCGTCCTTCCACGCCGAGGCGATACAGGCCGCCTCGCTTGCACACCTCTCTCCATGAAAACGCCCACATCGATCCAGATACTCGGCCCGGGTGATCTCGCCCTGTTCCGGGCCATGCTCGCGCTCTTCGGCGAGGCCTTCGAAGATCGGGAAACCTATGCCAGCAGGCAACCGGACGACGACTACCTCGGAGACCTTCTCTCCAGCCGGAATTTCATCGCTCTCACGGCCTTGTCGGGGTCCGAGGTCGTCGGGGGCCTGGCGGGTTATGTGTTGCCCAAGTTCGAGCAGGCTCGAAGCGAGTTCTACATCTACGACTTGGCGGTCGCCGCAACGCATCGGCGGCAGGGCATCGCCACGGCGCTGATCGAGGACCTCAAGAACGTCGTTGCCCAGCGAGGCATCCATGTCATCTTCGTCCAGGCCGACCACGGCGACGATCCGGCGATCGCGCTGTACACCAAGCTCGGCACGCGCGAGGATGTCATGCACTTCGACATCATCGCTCCCGCCTGAGGCGGCATCCAACGCACCCGCTCAGGCTGTCGTGGAAGGCTGCGTGCGGTTTTTTGCGCAAAGCGCCTGGAGCAAGTCGTCGGCCGAGGCCGGCTTGAACAGCACCTGCACGCCCGAGGTGTGCACGCTGCGCAGCCGCTCGGCGCCGGTCTCGCCGGTGAGCAGGACGACCTTCACGGCCGGGTCGGCGCGTTCCGCGATGCGGCGGGCCAGGCGCAGGCCATCGTCGCCTTGGGACAAGCGGTAGTCGCAAACGAACACGTCAAACGGTTCAGCGGTGCAGTTCGCGTCATGGATGGCCTGCTCGGCCTGCCCCGCGTTGCCCACGCACACGACGGATATCCCATGAATTCCGAGCAGAGCCGTGACGGCCACGCGGATGTCGCCTTCGTCGTCAAGCACCAGCACCCTTCGAGGCAGCACAGCGACACCTGGTGCCGGTGCACGGGCGTCGATCAATGTCCCGACGCCCGGGTTGGCCGGCGGCGCCGCCCTCAGCACCAACCGGAACCGCGTGCCCCGCCCCGGTCGGGAAGCCACCCGCACCTCGTGACCAAGCAGCCGCGCCAGGCGTTTGACGATGGACAGGCCGATGCCGAGGCCCTGGGCACGGTCCCGCCCTGGATTGTTGATCTGGTAGAACTCCTCGAACACCAGGCCGGTGTGTTCCGGCGAAATGCCGATGCCGGTGTCGACGACATCGAGCCAGATCGCATCACCCCGATCGCGGGCGCACACGATCACCCCGCCGACGGTGGTGTACTTCAACGCGTTGTCCACCAGGTTCGACAGCAGGCGCAACAACAACTGGGCATCGCTTTGCACCCACAGCGTGCTGGCGCGCAGGCGCAGTTGCAGACCTTTGTCTTCGGCCGACGCCGAGAACACGTGGCTGAGCTCGCGCAGCACGGCATTGAGCTGGACCGGGCGCATGTCGGTGCTGACGACGCCCGCATCGAGCCGGGAACTGTCCAGCATGCTCTCCAGGGAGACGCCCAGCGCGCTGACCGCCTGCATCAGCCGTTGGGCCGTGGGATGCTCATCGCGGCCCTGCAGCCGTTTTTCCAGCACAGCGCCAAACAGCGCAATGGCCTGCAACGGCTGGCGCAGATCGTGGCTGGCCGCAGCCATGAAGCGCGACTTTTCCTGGCTGGCGCGCTTGACCAATTCCACCTGTGTCTCCAAGCGGTGGGTCAGGTCGAGCTTTTCGATCAGCATGGCGTTGCGAAAGCGCACCCCGATGAAGCCGATATAGGCCGATGTCGCCAGAAAAAAGATCTGGCACATCAGAACCGAGAACTGGCTCTGCAAATCGAGAACAAGCATGGCGAACGCCAGATGCACCACCACGATGGCAACCGTCAGGGCCAGCACCGCGCGCACGCTCACCAGCGTGAGGGTCATCATCGCGCTGAGACACAGCAAGGCCCCCACGTAATAGTGCTCGGCCACGATGCGGCTGCCGGCCGCCACCAAGGGCATGGCGAGTATGCCGACGGATGTGATCAGGTAGATCAACGCCATCAGCAACAGGTAGTTCCGATCGAACCAGGGCTGGAAGCTGCACCAGAACACGGACATCAGGGTGGCGGTGATACCCAACCGGATCGACAGCAGCATCGGCAACGACGGCGCATCGATCAGCCAGTCCAGCGCGCCGAAAGCCATCACCATCAACGACCCCATCACACAGGACACGCGTGTGAACGCCCGGCGATCTCCCGCGAGTCGGTGCAGTCGGTGCAAGGGCGGCAGCGCGATGGGAGATGACATGCAGCGGGTGTCGCGACGTGGGTTGGAGGCGGTTCAGTCCATCACCGGGTGCATGGGCATCGGCGACCATCGGTAACGCTCTGGTCCATGGACCCTGAAAGCGGTCTGGTGCCCTGCGGTGTCGGCGCAGTCTAGCGCAGGCGGCCCGTCTGGCGCCACCCGGCGGAACGCTTCGGTACCTGGTTGACCCGCGCGCCAGGCGCCCGGTCAGCCGCCATCCGAGGGCGTTCGGGTGTTGGGTGGCGGATCGCCGTTGCGAATGGGATCGCCTGGCGAAGCAGGTTCGGCTGGCGCTCGGGGCGGGGCGGGTGAGACCAGGCGGAACGGATGGAGGTCGGATATCGAAACCACCCGCCAACCGGATTCATCGCCGTCAGTGCCGGCCGCCAGCAACAAGGTCGCGCTGCCGGCCGCCAGCGTGGCGCGCAGGCCATCGACCTGCTGCGCCCGCTTCTCCCAGGTGAAGGCAATGGCCGCGGCGCTCGCGCCACACTGCACGCGCTGGTCCAGCACGTGGATCGCGGTTCGCGTCTGCACCAGGCGTTCTCGCACAGCCGCATCGAGCACCGTCTGGAGACCGGCCATCCGGGCATCGAGCAGGCCCTGCAGGACGTCGATCTGGCCTCGCTCGTAGGCACGGACGAGCTCATCCAGGACGCTGGAGGCCTTGCCGCCCGGCGCACAGGCAGCCGGCGGCAGGCGCGCTTCGGATGGCTGTGTCCACGCATCTCCACCCACCAGCAACGCAAGCAGCAGTGCGCCGCTTCCCGCGCCGCGAAAAGCGACGCACTTCATGCCACCTCACCGGTGGATTGGGCGATCAGTCCCTCGGCCAACACCGGGCGCATGATCCCGACCAGGTCGGCGTAGAGCGCCAGCCAGGCGTCACGCACAGCGGGCGTAAAGCGGTGGCCCAGGCCCTGCGCCAGGGTCCAGATCAGCGCTTCACCCACGGCATCGAAATGCTCGGGCCGGGCGCCATACCCGACATGCCGGCTCGCCAGGGCCTCCAGGGGACCGCGCAATGCGGGCATATCGCAGGCGGACGCCACGGCCACCCCGAGGGTGGCCATGAGCTTGCGCCCTTGCTCGGCCATGTCACCCCGAAACAGGAGCTGCAGATGCGGGTGGTGTTCGAACAGATGGCCATAGAACAGGTGGGCGGCCGTATCCGCGATGGGCTTGACGGTCTCGAAGGATTCGTTGACCAGTCGGATTTGATCTTCGGTCATGGGTGGGGCTTTCCAAAGGATGAGAGGGGTAGGACGGAGGGAAGACGGACGCGCTTCACGACGGCACGGCTTGGCCATGGCGCGCATGTCCATCAAGCCAGACGGCGTGCTCCACCGGGAGCCAGCCGTGGTGCGGTGCGTCCACGCGGTAGCGTTCCAGAATCGCCGCCGCCAGGGCCTGGTGCTGTGGTGTCGCGCGGTCGAACGCCGCGTCGGCCCGGCGCATCAGTGCCAGCGTGTAACGGTGCTCGGAGCGCGCGCGCAGAAAGATCGCGACCTTGAGCCGGATGCCGAAATGCCTTGCTGCAACGAACTTCAACGCCTGCTCGGCCTCGTGGGCTGCATACCGTTCCATGTGCGTGTGCTGTGCCGGACTCAAGGTGCTGCGCGCGTCGTCTTCTATGGCAATGCGGTGTCGAAAGAACATCGTCGGAACTCATGGGTTGGGGATGGTCAGTGGTGGCGGCGGAGGCGGAGGTGTTCGGGATGGTGGCGGTGGAGGGCGAGGCTTGCGGGTTTGCGGCGGCGATGGTTCGGCTGGCGCTGAGGGCGGGCTCACGACCGGCCGCTCGGGCAATGGAGGCGCTCGAAGCACCGCCTGGAACGGGGTTTTTCCGGCAATCGACACCACGCGCCAGACCTGTGCACCCGCCTGGCCACCGTTGACCAGCAGCAAGGCAACGCGCCCCCGCTCCAGCCGGGGCTGCAAGTCGATCGCGCTTTGCGAACGCTTTTCCCACAGGAAGTTGATCGATGCGACATCGACTCCGCACTGCGTGGACCGGTCGAGCATCCGGATGGACACGCGAATCTGGCTCTGCCGCTCGCGGGCGGCGGCGTCCAGCATGCGGCCCAGGCCCGCGATCTGCGGGTCCAGCAGACGCTGCAGCTCGGCGATGTTGGCCCGCTCGTAGGCACGGATGAGATCGGCCACGGTTTGCTGCGCTTCGCTGCCAGGCAGACAGGCACTGCCACCGCGCTCAGGCTGGACGCTGCCCGGCGCAGGCGCGGGCGTTGCAGGCGGGGTTGAAGGCACTTGCCGCGCGGCGCCATGCAAGGCGGGCTTGAGCTGCTCGACCTGCGCCGTCAGGGCGTGCGCACCGAACATCGATGGATCGGAGGCGATGCGTTTTTCGGGAAGGCGCCCCAGCGCGGCGGCCACGGCGTGCTCGCCAGCATTCAGCTCGATGGCACCCGCCTCGTTGCCCAGAGACACGGCGCCATCGATCACCCGGGCGTGGCTGCCTGGCTCGGGCGCGGCGTCCACGATCTGCACCTCGTGGTCGGTGCCGCGGATGCCGATGGTGGCGGTTGCGGTGGACAACTGCACGCCGTGCGGCGCGGAGCGGCCGATCCTGCCCGAGATCGTGCGCACGCCGCCGCTGAGGAGCCGGGCGACGAAGGCATCGTCGGCGCTGCCATTGGCACGGTAGGCCTCGATGATGTAGCGAGAGTCCGGCCTGACATGCACCAACCCTTGATCGTCGGTGACGATCACCACCTCAGCGGAGGCGCCGGTGTGCAGCATTTCTCGAACTTCCAGGCGAGCGCCCGCCACGGCGGGGCGCCCGTTCTGCTGCGCATCGACGATGCGGACCGGCCCCAGCACCGATTCGATGCGGCCGGCAGCCCAGACCACCTGCATGCTGGCGAGCGCGAGCGCGCCGACCTGCGCCACCCGCTTCAGGTACGGCCATGCGTTGGAAGAATGCGTTTTCATGGAAGACCTTTGAAGGGACATTCGGGACGGTGTCCGATGAGAGGTGAGCGGACGATGGCGTGAAGGCGTGGGGTCATGGCCAGGTCCGGCTCAGTTGAATGCCCACGGTTTTTTCGGCCAAGCGGGCGTGGAGCAGTCCCTCGTTCTGGTCCAGATGGTTGACGTACACACGGATCGACAGGCCCGAACGCAGCGCCTTGCTGAAACTGAGCGTGGTGTTGTGGGTGGGCACGTCCGCGCCGCTTACGGCCAGGCGCACCCATTGGCGCGTGTGGGCCAGCGACAGGCTGCCCCACACGGGGCTGAAGCTGATCAGGTCGAAGCCAGCGCTGCGCACCAGCATGCGGCCATCGGTGCCAGTGAGATGAATCTGGCGTCCCGCGAACACGTTCACCGACAGGGATTCCAGGCGCAAGCCATTGGCTGCCATGTCGCGCGCCGCGCGACCGGCCGACACCTGCCAGTCGCGCAACCGGGTCTGCTCCCCAGAAGCTGTCGGGAAGTCCTGCCCCGAAAGACCCCATTGCAAGGCGCCATGCCATTCGCCTCGCACGAGGGAGACCACGGCCTGGGTCTGGTGCGCATCCGATGCCCCGCCCGCGTTGTCGCGGGTGCGCGAGCGGATGTCGTGCAGGGCCAACGAGCCGCCTTGCATCCAGGCCGGCTGCCACGACAGCCGGTGGGTGGAGGTGGCGAGCGCCGCATCGAAGACGGCGTCGCCCCAGGGCAGGCGGTTGTTGCCCTCGCGCCAGTCGTGGTGCCAGCTCAGGCCGTTGTCCCATTGCACGCCGTTCGACAGGTACGACTCGCGCGTGCCGGCCAGCGCCGCGGCACCCAGGCCGGACCAGCGCATGCCCAGGTCGTGGTGGCCCAAGGCCAGCGAGTACCGGCCACCGCTCCAGGGAACGGTGCCCAGCGCGTTCAAGCTGGCCGCTCGGTCCGAATCCCGCTCGCCGGATGCGGCGGCGTCGGACCGGCTGGCGCCCAGTTCCATGTCCACGTCGAGCGTCTGACCCGCGCCGAACGTGCGTTGATAGGTGGCGCCCACCGTGGCGCTCCGGGCATTGCGCACCGGGTCGGGCCCTCCGTCGGAGAAGGCGGCCTCACCGGTACCGGCCACGCGGTCGTCGAAGGTCTGCAGGGTGGCAAAGGCGGTGACCCGTTCGCTCAGCGGGGTGCCTAGCTTCAAGCCATAGACGCTGCGCTTTCGGCTGGTCGGCTCGTGGGCGGTGGCCAACGGCCGCACGCCGAAGAGGCTTTCCCAACTGTCCGACACGACCCCGCCAAAAGCCTCGATCGTGTGCCGGCCGGTCTGCCACTGCAAGCTGGTACCGCGCAGACCGGTGCTGGCCCCCAGGGTCGAGAAGTTGGCCACCACATCGCCTGCAGCCACGCGGTGCGACGGCCCCGACAGTCCGCCCTGCAACGAGGTGATCTGGTTTTCGTGGCGCGAGAGCACCGAGCGGTCGGACGAGTGGGTGTTGACGATCTGGAAGTGCGATTCGCGCTCGCCAGCGCGGGTCGCACGCCACTCGCCCGATACCGTGGCGTGGTGGAAGTCACCGCCGCGGTTCGGCGTGAGCAGGCTCGCATCACCTGGCGAGTCGACGTCGCGGCGGTAGCCATCGACCGCAATGGTGGTGCGCCAGCTCACCGTGCCGTCCGCGCTGCGCCCGACTTCGATGCGTTCACCGGTCTGGTCGGCCCAGTTCTCAAGCACCGCGTCGCGGGTGCCTTGGGCATGGGCCACCGACAGGACCAGCGAAGCACCGGCCCACCAACCTCCGAGCCAGTGCAGGGAACGGCGTGGCGCGCGGCGGTGCGCGCCCGGAGAGCCGCGAAGCGAAATCGTAGACATGGCAGAAACCAGGAACAGGACCCACCCGGCATGGGTGGATCGGACAAACGACGCGCGGCGCATGCCGCCTGTGGCGGGCGATCAGCCACCGCACGAACCTGATGAGACCGTGGCGAGAGAACCTGGAGGCGGCCTCAACGCGCTCCCGCCAGGCCTTACTCGGCGGCCTGACGCCGCAGGGCGCCCACGCGCGGCTGGCGAGCACCGGGCGCTTTCGCACCGCCCTCCGCAGGCACCGGTGGCTGCACCACCGGGGTGGCGGGCACGATCGTCGGCACCGCCCGCTGGCCGGCGGAGGTCATGGGCTGGCGAACGCCGGGAGGCTGGCTGGCTGGCAGCGGCGCGGTTTTCACCGCCCCGGGCGCGGGCGCGCCGGCCGCTCCCGATGGCGCGCTGCCTGGCGCAGCCGCCCCCTGCAGATTGCCTGCTGGCGTGCCCACGCCGGGATTGCGCGCGACCGGGCACTGCACCTGGTACGAGGCTGCGTCAGATCGTTCCACGCTGCCCGGCGCGGCGTTCAGCACCACGGCGCGCAGGGCGTCCTGGTGCAGGCGCGGCGTGGACGGCGCCGCATAGCCTGCGCCCACCTGCCGCTGGCTCGGGCTCGCAGCCGCACCGCCGGATGGCAGTGCATCGGGGTCGTTGCGCGACGCACCGGCGAAACCACCACCAACGGCGCTGCCGCCGATGCCGCCGCCCGAACCGCCACCACCGGCAGGGGTCGCAGCCTCACCCACCATGAACTTCTGCTCGTAGCTTCGGATGTAGAGGTCGCCCTGCTTGTCGGAGGCGCGCATCTCCAGGCGGATCGGCGGCGACACCTTGCCAGAGGCCGAGGTGAAGCGCCAGGTGAACGGCCCGTCGGTGTCGGCCACGAAGGTCACGCGCGCGGTGGCTTGCGTCGGGCAACTGGCCGGATGGCTGTTGTGCAGCACACTGGCATTCACCGCGGTCAGGCGCGCCTCGGTCTTGCCCTTGAGGCCTCCGGCCGCCGGCCCGATGCCGGGGTTCTTGCCCACGGTATGGCCTTTGCAGACGAGTTCCAGGATCCTGGACTTGTGGTACCCGACCTCGGCGGGATGCGGCGCGCCGGCAATGCCGGAGAACTCCGCGTCGATGCCGCTCCACACCCGGACGGGAATCGTGCGGTCCTGCGAGAAGATGGCCTGGTTGCTCATGCCCTTGCCGCGCAGGTCGTTGGCCAGCCAGTTGCATTGCCCGATGAGAAATGGCGCCAGCGAACCGTGGGGCACCGACACGCCGACGCCGCGAGTCCCCACCGTCTTGGGCCGCGACCCCACGGGATAGCTCTCGCTGTGCGCATGCTGACTGAACGAGACATTCGCCGAAGCGTTGCCTGGCGCCTCCGGGTTGGCGCCCAACCAGGCCTTCCAGCTCTTGATCCGGCCAGAGACACCGGCGTCGATGTTCACGACCAGGCTAGCGGACAAGGTCACCAAGGGAGCGGCCGTCTGGGTGTAGGCCACGCCATTGCTGAGCACTTCAATGCTCTTGGGATGAATGGCATCGACCATCGAGTCTTCGAAGTCGGCCCAGGCAGTGCCCGAGAGAATCGCGTTGAAGGCCAGCAGGGCGGCGGTTCGGATCTGGGGGGTTTTCATGGTGGAATCCTTTGAATGGGCGCGGCACGCAGGCTCCGCGATCAACCCTGATGCCAGTGGTATTCGCAGATGTACTTGACGCGGAACGACGAGCTGGCGGCGGTGCCGTGCAGGGTGTGGGTGTCGGCTCCGCCGGTGGTGGCGAACACCACCCGCACACCCTGGCCGGTGGCCGGGTTGCCGTTTTTCCTCATGGCGCTTTTGTCCGGGCAGTTCATGGGCTGTGGCATCTGGCAGGTGAAGGTGATGCCTTGCGAACCCGGACCCACGCCGCCAGATGCGGTCTGCTGGAAACCGGGAGCGCACTGCGGCGCCCCCGCGAACCCGCCTGCTGGAGCGTGCGTGCCGCCGACGCCGGTTCCGGGTCCAGGGGGTATCGAGGAACCACCGACCAGACCACCCATGTCCGGCGGCTGACCGCCGCCACCGGGCAGTGGGGCCACGCGTCCACCTCCAGCGGGCTGAATGCCCGCGCCGCCCGGCGGCGCCGGATTCGGCGCAGCGGCCTTCGTCGCACCGGGCAACGATGGCTGACGGGCGCCGGACTGGACATCGGTGGGGGTGCGCTGAGCCATGGCACTGACCGCACCGAGCGAAGCGATCAGCACCACGGCCGACAGGGAAAGGGGGATGGAAACGCGCATGTTGATGACTCCTTGAACACATCGCCGCGAGGGCGGCGGGTGGAGTCATCGTAGGTTTTGGCCCCTCTCGACGGCAGTGCCAAACGTCATGACTTCGGCCGTGCATTCGGTCATGCAGATGTAACTTGGCGTCACACGCATCGCCTCTTGCGCGCGCGGTGCGACCCCCTCTAGCCGTGGGTCAGGATGCCCGATGCGGCGCCATCAACGCATCCAGAAGCGCGCCCGGGGTAAGCGGCTTGAACAGCACGCTGATGCCCGAATCGCGCACCCGCTGCAAGTTGTCCTGCGCGGTCTCTCCCGTGACCATGAGCATCCTGAGCCGAGGCATGCGGGTCCGCATCTCGAGCGCGAAGTCCAGGCCATCCTCGCCTGCGGACAACCGAAGGTCGCACAGCAGGAGGTCGAACGCAGGCCCTTCGCCCGCAAGGGCTTCTCGTGCCGCCTGAATGCTCGTCACACCCGTGACCTGGATGTCGTAGGCCGCCAGAAAGCTGGCCAGCGCTTCGAGAATGTCGGTTTCGTTGTCCAGGGCCAGCACACGCCGAGGCAGCCGGTCAAAAGCCGAATGCATGCCCGATCGCTGGCCATCGAAGGCGCTGGCATGCAGGCGCGAAGGCGCCGCCGACGACAGGGCCAGGCGAAAGCAACTGCCCTGCCCTTCGCGCGAGATCACCTGAACCGGATGCCTCAGCAGGTGCGAGATCCGGCGCACGATGGACAGCCCGATGCCCAGCCCCTTGGACCGGTCGCGACCCGGGTTGTGGAGTTGGTAGAACTCGTCGAAGATGCGTTCCTGCTGATCGGGCGGGACGCCCACGCCGGTGTCGCGCACCTCGATCCACACCTGCTCGCGCCGATGCCGCGCGACGACCAACACCCCACCGTGCGGCGTGTACTTCAGTGCATTGCCCACAAGGTTGGCCAGCAGGCGCTCCAGCAATTGCGGGTCCGACATCACCCATGCATCGCTGGCGCGGATGCGCAACTCCAGCCCGAGATCGACAGCCTGGGGCTGGAAGACGTTGTTGAGCGACTGGAAAATCGACTGCACCGCCACCGGCCGGATGTCGTGCTTGACCACGCCGGCATCGAGGCGGGAGATGTCGAGCATGGTGTCGAGCGACTTGCCCAGGGCACGCACCGATTTCAGCAAGCGCGATGCGGTGAGGTGGTGCGGGGTCGGTTGCAGTTCGCGTTCCAGCGCCGCGCTGAACAAGGCGATGGCGTGCAAGGGTTGCCGCAGGTCGTGGCTGGCGGCGGCCAGGAAGCGCGACTTCTCCTGGCTCGCGGCCTCCACCAGCGTGACCTGGCGGGCCAGCTTGTCAGCCAGCGAAAGCTTTTCGAAGCGGGCCGTGAGCGAATCGGTCATCAGCTTGTGGAACTGAAGCGCAAAACGGATGGCGCTGAGCATGTAGAGCAGTGTGAGCACGCTGCCCACCCGGTAAATGGTGTCGGGCTGGATGGCCTGCGCCAGGGCGAACAGCGTCATCATGGGCACGCCGAACGCAAAGATCGCGGACCGCACCGACGCCGCCCAGATCATGGCGCCGCTGAAGGACCCGAGCAGCACCAGGAACATGAACGCCATGGCCTGCAAGTCGGCAGGATCGAAGAACAGCAGCGGCACCAGACCCCACGCCAGACCGCTGATGGCCAGCAACACCAGATAGACCGACAGCCAGCCTGGGTCGGCGGCGGCATGGTACGGATGGGCCAACCCGCGCCGCGCCCAGACGTAGCGCGCCAGCAACAACAGTCCCATGGCCCCGGCCCAGGCGATGAGCCCCGGGTTCCCGAGGCGCGCATGGAGAAAGGCCGAGAAGATGACGACCGTGATCAGGGCCGCGGCCAGTGACCCCACGGCGGACTTCAGCAGTTGCGCAACCTGCTCGGCATGGACTTGCTGCGCCAGGTCGGAGCGCTGTTGCGATCCAGCGGCGGCATTCGACGGAGGCAGTGTTTCGGGACGCCGGGGCTTCACCGCAGCGAACTGATGAGCTGTGAACGCGAGCGCGCCCCGAAATGCAGGAGGATGGTGGAGACGTGGTTCTTGACCGTGCCTTCGGCCAGGCAGGTGATGTCGCCGATCTCGCGGTTCGATCTGCCTTCCAGCAACAGGGTGAGCACTTGAACCTGGCGCTGGGTGAGGCCGCCCACGGGCAGGCCCGAAGCCGGAAGACCGGTTTCGGCCACCGGTGCGCCTTCGGTGCCCGCAAACAGGCCGCGCGAGCGGATGTACTCGATCACGTCGGCCAGGTCCGCCGTCTTGCGCAGGTATGCCGCGGCACCCAGCGCCGTGGCGCCCTGAACGGTCGAATGTTCGCCCTCACCCGACAGCACGACGACCGTGACCTCCGGGTAGGCCGACTTGAACGCGGCCAGCCCCTGCAGGCCCGTGCTGTCGGGCAGGCCCAGGTCCATGAACACCAGGTCAATGGCCGAGCGGTTCGCGCCATAGACCTCCATCGCCGCAGCCAGTGTCTTCATCTCGAACACCTGGGGTGGCTGCGCGCCCTGGGCCGCCTGCGAGCCGATGAGGGCACGAAGACCCAGCCTGACCAGGTCGTGGTCGTCCACGATCAGGATGCCGGCGCGCCTGGCCAGGCTTTGCGCGGATTGGTATGCCGCCGCGATCGACTGGGTGTCCGGAGCTGGGCTGTTCATCTCGATGCTGGATCGGTCGGTTCGGTAGGAGATCGCGCCACCGCGCCATGGCTTGCCACGTTAGCAGCCCTCCAGGTTCATGGGTAGTGCCAAAAGGCAGGGCGGCACCATGACCATGGTCACGTCGACGGTGCGCCCAGCGCCGCTGGCGGGCGTTCACGGGCGGCAATGCGGGCCAGAAGGTGGATCAGCTCGTCCGCGCGCACCGGCTTGAACAGCACGTGGAGGCCGGCTTCGCGCAACAGTTGCAGGCGGTCGGGCGAGGTTTCGCCCGTGACCATCACCACCGGCAGGCCATCGGCCTTGCGGCCACGCGCATCAAGCGCGTAGGCCAGCCCGTCGGCGCCGTGGGCAAGCCGGTAGTCGCAGATGAAAACGTCCACACGGGCATCCGCCCCGAACAGGGCCACCTCCGCCTCGGCCACGGAAGATGCTGTCCGCACCGAAATGCCGTGCGCACGCAGCCAGGCGCCGCAAGCCGCGCGCGAATCGGGCTCGTCGTCCAGCAGCAGCACATGGCCGGGCAATGCAACGTGGGCGGGCAACACCAGCGCGGCAGGCGCATCGCCACCGGTGGAACCGGTCGATGGCACCGTGGGCGGCGCCCGCACCCGATCGAGCTGCACGCGAAAACGACTGCCCCGCCCAGGCACCGATCGCACCCCCAGGCCGTGACCCAGCAGCGCGCACAGACGCCGCACGATGGCCAGCCCGATGCCCAGGCCTTTCGATCGGTCGCGGCCGGGGTTGGCCAGTTGGTAGTACTCCTCGAACACCAGGTCGATCTGGTCGTCGGGTATGCCGGTGCCGCTGTCCCACACGTCCACCCAGACCTGCTCGCCGCGCTGGCGGGCCAGCACCAGCACACCCCCTCCGGCGGTGTACCGGATCGCGTTGCTGATCAGATTGGACAGGATGCGCTCCAGGTGCGATCGGTCCGTGTTCACGAACAGCCCGGTGGGGCGAATGCGCAGCTCCAGACCCTTGTCGGAAGCCTGGGGTGAATAGATGCGGTTGAGCGATTCGAACACGGGCTGCAACGCCGTGGCGGCCATGTGCTTCTCGACGATGCCAGCGTCCAGCCGGGCGACATCGAGCATGGCGTCGAGCGATTGCCCGAGCTGGCGCACCAGCCCGCCCAGTTGTGCCGTGTGGTCCGGGTTCTCACCCACCCCCCGTTGCCGCTCGATCACGGCGGCAAACAGCGCCAGCGCATGCAGAGGCTGGCGCAGATCGTGACTGGCCGCCGCCAGAAAGCGCGTCTTCTCCTGGCTGGCCTGTCTGGCCACGCCCACTTGCTGCACCAGTTGCGCGGCCATGGCCCGCTTTTCCAACTGCTCGACCAGCAGCTTGAGCAGCATTCTGTGCTGGTGCACCGCCAACACCCAGGCAATGAGCAGATAGGCCAGCACGACGGGCGCCAGCTCCGCGTACGCGGGGTGCGGTTGCAGGAAAAACGCCAGCGGCAAGCCCGCCATCTGAGGCACGCTGAAAGCCAGCATGGCCGGTTTCACCGCAGCCAGCCAGGTCAGGCCGGCGCGAAACATCACCAGACAGACCAGCACGATGAACGCCTGCAGCGCAATGCCCACCGTCGACAGGAACAGCAGCGGGGCCGTCGCCCAGGTCGCACCATTGACCAGCAGCAGCAGGAAATACCCTCGGCGCCACGATGCGCGCGAGACGAACTCCCGGGGCCTGGCCATGTATTTCTTCACCCAGAACAGCCGCACCAGTTGGCCGGTGTGCAGGGCCGCCGCCCACAGCAGTACCACCGGATCGCGGGTGTTCCACCACAGGGTGGCCCAGAACACGATCGCAATCACCAGCGCCGTGAGGCTCGAATTCGGACTGCCCTGGTGGATGAGCGCAAACTGCTCCGTCGCCAGGTCGGGCTGGGGGTCGAGATTGGCGTCTTGTGGCTGCGGCATGGCTCAAGGGCTTGGATGGCAAGGGCTTGCCCAGGTCATTGTAGGCAGGGCCTGAATGTGAAATACCCCCTCATGCGATGCGGGTCGCGCGCCGGTGCGGTGGACCTACGGGTGCCGTGCCGGCGCTTTCATCGGCCAGGCCAGCACCAGCCACACCAGCATGAGCGCGGCGCTGGCGCCGAAGATGCCGGCGCTGCCGGCCAGCTTGGCGATCGCGCCGCCGGCCAGGCCGCCGGCGAAGATGCCCAGCGACATCAGCGTGTTGTAGACGCCGAGCGCCGCGCCGCGCTGGTGCGGCTGCGCCAGCCGGGACGCCAGGCTGGGCTGGCTCGCTTCCTGGGTGTTGAAACCCAGGAAATACAGCGTCAGCAGCGCCGACACCCCCCACAGCGTGGGCGCCCGCAGGCTGAACAGAAAGCCGATCTGGACCAGCACGATGAGCGCGATGGCTCCGAGGTACACCGCCCGGAAGTAGCCCTTGCGTTCCAGCCGGAACAGCAGGCCGCCCATGACCAGCAGCGAGCCCAGCACCGCGGGCAGATAGACCCTCCATTGGTCCGCCGTGGCCACGCCCGCCTGCACCAGCAGGGCGGGCACCGACAGCCACATGGCGATCTGCACCGCGTGCAGCACGAACACGCCCAGGTCCACCCGCAGCAGCTCCGCGTGGGCCAGCACCTCGCGCAGGCCGCCGCGCGCCTGTTCAGCATGCTGCACCGGCTCGGGCGGCACCACCCAGGCCACCACCGCCATGCCGGCGGCGGCCATGGCCGCCGTCATGAGGAACAGGCCCGAGAGCCCGATGCGCGCCACCAGCACCGGCGCGAGCACCAGCGAGAGCGCGAACATCAGCGCGATGCTGATGCCCACCAGCGCCATGGATTTGGTGCGCACCTGGTCGCGGGTCAGGTCGGCCAGCAAGGCGGTGACCGCCGCCGAGATCGCGCCGGCGCCCTGCAGCGCCCGCCCGGCCACCAGCCAGGGCAGGCTGGGCGCCCAGGCCGCCAGCAGGCTGCCCAGCACGAACAGCGCCAGGCCGGCCAGGATCACCGGCTTGCGGCCCAGGCGGTCGGAGGCCATGCCCAGGGGCACCTGCAGCAGCGCCTGGGTCAGGCCGTAGATGCCCATGGCCAGGCCCACGAGCGCGGGGTCGTCGCCGCCGGGGTAGTGGCGCGCTTCCAGCGCGAACACCGGCAGCACGAGGAACAGGCCGAGCATGCGCAGCGCGTAGATGGCGGCCAGCGAGAGGCTGGCCCGGCGCTCGGCCGGCGTCATGCGCGCGGCTTCGGTCGGCGAAGGGTGGGCGGATGCGGTGGGGGAAAGCGACACAGCGACGGGGAAGGGGCTGGCGAGGGGGCCGTGCCGTCCTGGCCGGGCGAGGTTGCGAAAGAGCGATATTGTGCGCCAAAGCCCTTCCGCGGAAGGGCTTGCGGCGCTCCCCCTCTAGAATCCGCCACGCCCCGCCGTCCCGTCGCCGCCCGCTCCACCCATGCCGCCTTCCCCCCACCGCCCGAACATCGACGTGCTGCGGGCGCTGGCCGTGCTGGCGGTGGTGGCGCACCACCTGCATGTGCACACCGGCCTGCGCCTGCCTTACCTCGAAACCTACGGCGGCCTGCTGGGCGTGCAGCTGTTCTTCGTGCTCAGCGGCTACCTGATCTCGGCCAGCGTGGCCCAGCACAGCCTGGCGGACTACGCGGTGCACCGGGTGCTGCGCATCTTTCCGGCCTACTGGGTGGCCTTTCTCGGCCTGGGCCTGCTCAGCAGCTGGCGGCTGCCGCTGGAACGCATCCTGGAGCACCCGGGCGCCTTCGCGCTGAGCCTGCTCAACCTGCAGCAGTTGTACGCGGTGTCCCTGTTCGAGATGGACGTGCTCAGCGTGACGTGGACGCTCACGGTCGAGGTGCTGTGGTATCTCTGCGCGCCGCTGGCGCTGTGGACCATGCGCCGCAGCGCGCTCGGCACTTTCGCGGCGATGGTGACCATTGCCCTGGGCTGGGCCTGGCTCGCCCAGGGCGATGCGCTGCTGCCGCTGTATGCCGGCGGCCTGGCGGAACTGGAGCGCACGCCGCTGCCCGGCCAGCTGCACGTGCTGATCGCCGCGGCCTTTCCGGCGCAACTGGTCTTCTTCGGCCTGGGGGCGCTGGCGTTCCATGGCCGCGACCGGCTGGGCGCCGTGCCCTGGCCGGCCTGGCCGGCGCTGGCCCTGCTGGGTCTGGGCACCCTGCCCTGGCACGTCCACCACCCGCTGCTCACCGGGCTGCTCAGCGGCATCGGCCTGGCCGCGCTGTTCGTCGCGCTGCTGCGCGCACCCGACCTGCCCGCCGTCTGGCCCACGCGCTTCCTGGCCTTCACCGGGCGGATCTCCTACTCCATCTACCTGCTGCATTTCCCCCTGATCGTCGCGGCGCACAAGCGCCTGGGCCACCTGGGCCCGGTGCACATGCTGGTCACGCTGGCGCTGATCTACGGACTGGCCTGGCTGCTGTACCGGTATGTCGAGCGGCCGGGCATGCGGCTGGCCCGGCGCTGGACGCCGGCGCAGGCCGCACGGGGCGGACCCACCAAGGGTTGACCTCGGTCAAACCGCGGACGTTGCGCCGCGCGCCCGCGCGTTTAGACTCGAAATCAGGCATGCAATGAGGCATGTCTCAGTGTGCCCAGGTCGCGCCGAGAGCCGGCCCCCGGCAAGACTTCCCAGGAGCGACATGGACTGGCACACCCTCACCCCGCAGGAAGCGATCACCCGCCTGGAAACCGGGCCGGATGGCCTGGATGCGGCGCAGGCCGCGCAGCGCCTGGCGCAACACGGCCCCAACCGCCTGGGCACCGCGAAGAAGCGCGGCCCGCTGCTGCGCCTGCTGCACCAGTTCCACAACATCCTGCTGTACGTGATGATGGCCAGCGCGGTCGTCACCGCCCTGCTCGGCCACTGGATCGACACCGGGGTGCTGCTGGGCGCGGTGGTGATCAACGCCCTGATCGGCTTCATCCAGGAAGGCAAGGCGGAGTCGGCCATGGACGCGATCCGCGCCATGCTCTCGCCGCGCGCCACCGTGATGCGCGACGGCCAGAAGCACGACATCGATGCCACCGAACTCGTGCCCGGCGACGTGGTGCTGCTGTCCTCCGGCGACCGCGTGCCCGCCGACCTGCGGCTGTTTGCCGCGCAGACCCTGCGCGTGGAAGAAGCCGCGCTCACCGGCGAATCGCTGCCGGTGGACAAGCAGGAAGACCCGGTGGCGCGCGACGCCCCGCTGGGCGACCGCTATGGCATGGCCTTTGCCGGCACGGTGGTCGTGCACGGCCAGGCCCGGGGCGTGGTGGTGGCCACCGGCGAGAAGACGGAGATCGGCAGGATCAACGAGCTCATCGGCGGCATTCCCCACATGAGCACCCCGCTGCTGCGCCAGATCGACCGGTTCGGGCGCCGGCTGGCGGCCGTGATCCTGGCGGCGGCGGCGCTGACCTTCGTGCTGGGCGTCGTGCTGCGCGGCCAGTCCATGGCCGAGATGTTCATGATGGTGGTGGCCCTGACCGCCTCCGCGATCCCCGAGGGCCTGCCGGCCATCATGACCGTGACGCTGGCGCTCGGCGTGCAGCGCATGGCGCGCCGGCACGCCATCGTGCGGCGCCTGCCGGCGGTGGAGACGCTGGGCTCGGTCACCACCATCTGCTCGGACAAGACGGGCACGCTCACGCGCAACGAAATGACGGTGCAGCGCGTGGCGCTGGCCGACCAGGCGTTCCGCGTCGAGGGCGTGGGCTATACGCCGGTGGGCAACTTCCGCCTGGGCGACCACGCCACCCACGCACTGCAGCACCCCACGCTGCACCTCATGCTGCGCGCGGCGGTGCTGTGCAACGACGCGCGGCTGCTCTCGCGCGAGGGCGCCTGGCAGATCCAGGGCGACCCCACCGAGGGCGCCTTGCTGGTCATGGCCCGCAAGGCGGACCTGGACGCCGACACGCTGGCGCGGGAATGGCCGCGCCTGAGCGCGATCCCGTTCGAGTCCGAACACCGCTTCATGACCACGCACCACCAGGACGCCGACACCGGGCACTGGATTTTCATGAAGGGCGCGCCCGAGAAGATCCTGGAGGTCTGCGATGCCGAGCTCGACCGGCAGTGCACGCCGCAACCCCTGCAGATCGACGAATGGCGGCGCAAGGGCAACGATCTCGCCGCCAACGGCCTGCGCGTGCTGGCGCTGGCCTGCAAGCGCAGTGCGCCGGCAGGCGGCCAACTCGCGTTCGGCGACGCGCAAGCGGGCTATGCGATGCTGGGGCTGGTGGGCATCGTCGACCCGCCGCGCGAGGAGGCCATCGCGTCCGTGGCCGAATGCCACCGGGCGGGCATCCGGGTGAAGATGATCACCGGCGACCACGTGGAGACGGCGCGCGCCATCGGCGCGCAACTGGGCATCGGCGTGGGCCGACCAGGCATCACCGGGGCCGAGATCGCCGTGCTGGACGATGCCGGCCTGATGCGCGTGGTCGATGAGGTGGACGTGTTCGCCCGCGCCAGCCCGGAGCACAAGCTGCGCCTGGTGCAGGCGCTGCAGGCCTCGGGACAGGTGGTGGCCATGACCGGCGACGGCGTCAACGACGCGCCCGCGCTCAAGCGGGCCGATGTCGGCGTGGCCATGGGCCACAAGGGCACCGAGGCGGCCAAGGAGGCGTCGGACGTGGTGCTGGCCGACGACAACTTCGCCACCATCGCCAGCGCGGCGCGCGAAGGACGCGCGGTGTAC
>CAZFOT010000015.1:0-28334 GCA_964520365.1 uncultured Hydrogenophaga sp. | reverse complement strand
CTCTCTGGCGCGCCGCTTTGCGGCGCTTGGAGGGGGGACGGCATCTTGGGCCGGCGGAGCCGGACCCTTGATGCCCCTGGATCTTGCGTTGCTTCTCTCGTTGCGGGTCTTGCTCCCTCTCCCGCTTGCGGGAGAGGGTTGGGGTGAGGGCTCTCTCCAACGGGGAGAGAAGTCCTCCAGGAACCTGTATCGTGCGGGGTGCGGACACGCCAACAAGCGCCGATACCACAACCCTTCACACGAGACGCATCCCATGCCCAACCCTGTCCCCTGGACGTTCTACAGCGCCGCCGGCACTTGCGCCCAGGCGGTGCACATCGCCCTGCTCGAAGCCGGCGCGGTCTTCGACACCGTGTGGCTCGATTTCGCGAGCCAGCAGCAGCGCAGCGCCGACTACCTGCGCATCAACCCCAAGGGCCGGGTGCCGGCGCTGGCCACGCCGGACGGGGTGCTGACCGAAACACCCGCGCTGCTCGTGTTCGTGGCGCAGTGTTTTCCCGAGGCGAACCTGGCGCCGCTGAACGACTCCTTCGCGTTCGCGCGGCTGCAGTCCTTCAACAGCTACCTGGCATCGACCGTGCACGTGGCCCACGCCCACAAGCGCCGCGGCAGCCGCTGGGCCGACGACGCCGAGGCGATCGCGGCCATGCAGCGCAAGGTGGCGCACAACATGGGCGAAGCCTTCGAGCACATCGAGACCGATTGGCTCGCCGACGGCCCCTGGGTGCTGGGCCAGCACCACAGCGTGGCCGACCCCTACCTGTTCACCATAGGCTCGTGGCTCGAAGCCGACGGCGTGGACGTGCAGCGCTTCCCGCGCCTGCTCGCGCACCGCGAGCGCATGCAGCAGCGGCCGGCGGTCAGGGCGGCGCTGGAGGCAGGCGGGGCGTGACGCCTGTCCTCCTCGGGGCTAACCCTTCCAGGCCGTGAACCGCCGCTCCAGCGCCTCCAGCAGGTAGTTGAGCGTCACGCCGATGAAGGTGATCGCGATGATGCCGAAGTACATGTCGGTGATGAGGAAGCTGTACTGCGCGTAGATGATGAGGTAGCCCAGGCCGGCCTTGGCGCCGACCATCTCGGCGGCGATCAGCACCAGCATGGACGAGGCGGCGGCCAGGCGGATGCCCACGAAGATGGTGGGCACCGACGCGGGCAGGATCACCTTGAGGAACAGCTGGCGCGGCGTGGCGCCCATGGTCCGGGCCGACTTCACCAGCAGCGGGTCGATCTGCCGCACCGCCGCGATGGTGTTGAGCAGCAGGGGCCAGACGCAGGCATAGACGACGATGGCCACCTTGGACACCTCGCCGATGCCCAGCAGCAGCAGGAACACCGGCAGCAGCGCCAGCGGCGCGGTGTTGCGCAGCAGCTCGATCAGCGGGTTGAGCGCATGGCCCAGGCGCTGGTACCAGCCGATGGCCAGGCCCAGCGGAATGGCGAACACCAGCGCCAGCGCCAGCCCGCCCAGCGCGCGGCCCAGGCTGACCGACGTGTGCTGCCACAACTGGCCGTTCGAGGCCAGGGTCCAACCGGCCGCGAGCACTTCGCTCAGCGGCGGCAGGAACGTCGGGTCGGTCAGGCCCAGGCGCGGCGCGATCTCCCACAGCAGGGCCAGCAGAACGATCAGGCCGGAGCGCCAGGTGCCGTTGGCGAGCTGACGCGCGGCCCGCAGCCATAGCGGAGAAGCCGCCGGCAGGGCGGCAAGCGGTTGCGCTCGCGCGCCCGCGTTCAGGGCAAGGTCAGACATGGGCGGTTTCCTTGTGGGGTGATGAAGGTTGTGCGGCGATGCGGGCGCGGCGTTCCTGGCGGGCGGAGTCCACCTCGTCGTGCAGCAGGCTCCAGATGCGGTGGCGCAGCTCGCCGAACAGCGGCAGCGAGCGCAGGTCCTCGGCGTCGGCGTGCAGCGCCTCGGGGATGTCCACGATGGCCTTGATGCGGCCCGGGCGCGTGGTCATCACGGCCACGCGCTGGCCCAGCACCACCGCCTCGTCGATGCCGTGGGTGATGAACACGATGGTCTTGCCGGTGCGCTGCCAGATCTCCACCAGCTCTTCCTGCAGCATCTCGCGCGTCTGCGCGTCCAGCGCGGCGAAGGGCTCGTCCATCAACAGCACCTGGGGTTCGTAGGCGAGGCTGCGGGCGATCGCCACGCGCTGCTTCATGCCGCCCGAGAGTTCGTGCGGGTAGCGGTTGGCGAAATCGCTCAAGCCCACCAGTTCGAGGTACTGCGCGGCCTTCTCGCGCCGCTCGCGCCGGCCCAGGCCCGCCACCTCCAGGCCGAAGGCCACGTTGTCCAGCGCGCTGAGCCAGGGAAAGAGCGCGTACTGCTGGAACACCACGCCGCGGTCGCGCGCGGGGCCGGTGATGGGCTTTCCATCGATCAGCACGCGGCCGCTGGTGGGCAGCGACAGGCCGGCCAGCAGGTCCAGCAGCGTGGACTTGCCGCAGCCGCTGGGACCCACCAGCACCAGGAATTCGCCGGCCTTGACGTCGAGCGTGACGTCCTGCACCGCGACGAAGCGCGTGGCCGGCCCGCCGTCCTCGCCGCGCACGTCGAAGACCTTGCTCACGCCTTCGAAACGGATCTTGGAATCGCTCACTGGCGTACCTTCGCCTTGGCGGGCTGCGGTGCGAGCGCCTTCGGGCGGCCGGGCGGCGCTCATTGGGTAACCTCCGTGCTGTGCACTGCGGTGCGAGCACCTTCGGGCGGCCGGGTGGCGCTCATGGCTTCACCGCCACTTTCTCGGCATCCTTGAAGTAGGGATTGAATTCGTTGGTGTAGAGATCGGCGGGCTTGACCTCGCCCGGCTTGAGCAGGCCGTCCTTGACCAGCCAGTCGATCCAGATCTTCAGCTCGGCGTCCTTGATCACGCCGCCGGTGCCGGCCACGCCGGTGCTCTTCCAGTACTGGATAGGCTCGGCGCTTTCGGCGCGCTTGCGCGCCTCGATCACCTTGCGGTAGCGCGCGCGCACTTCCTCGGGCGGTGTGTTGCGCGCCCACTCGATCGAGCGCGCCAGCGCCGAGACCAGGTGGCGCGTGGTGTGGGGGTTGTCCTTGATGAAGCGGTTGTGCAGCACCAGCGTGCCGGCGGTGAAGTCGCCATGGAGTTCGCGGTCGGTGAACAGCGGCCGGATGCCGCCGCGCTCGAGCGCCTTGTCGCGCAGGATGCCGCCCAGCGTGCTGACCTCCACGTGCCCGGCCCGCAACGCCTGTTCGCCCGTGACCGGCGGCGTGACCACCAGCGTGACCTGCTTGGCCTCGGCCTCGGTGAGGCCGCCGCGCTCCAGGTATTCGCGGATCATGAACTCGTGGTGGGCGCCGAGGGTGTTGACCGCGACCTTCTTGCCGATGAGGTCGCGCGCGCTCCTGATCGGGCTGTCGGCCTTCACGTAGTAGCCGTGGTAGGTGTTCTGGTCGGCGCCGTAGTAGCCGAGGACCGCGGTCACGGGTGCCTTCTTGGCCAGCAGCTTGACCACCGCGCCGTTGAAGGCGCCGCCGATGTCGACATCGCCCGTGACCACGGTCTGGATGTCCTGCGGGCCGCTGATGGTGTTGCCCACCCACTTCGCCTTCAAGGGCGCGAGGTAGCCCAGTTCTTCGGCCAGCTCCACCCAGACCACCTGGCCGGTCCAGCCCTGGTAGCGGATTTCGGTTTTCTCCAGCGGCGCGGCGGTTTGCGCCGACGCCACGAAGCTCAGCGACGCGGCGGTCGCCAGCCACCATTGTTTCGACAGTTTCAACATGAAAAGGGCCTCCAGATGGATGATGGAATGCTTGGTTCAGACGCCATGGCCTGCCCGATGACGCGAGCCAGGCCGCAGCGCGCACGCGGTGTGCTTTGCGGCTTGTTTCAGAGCCTGTTCAAGGCAAAAAAAGAACCGGCCGATGCAAAAAATTCCCCCCAGGAGACAACCAGGGTCTGTTCCCACCGCGCACCGGCCGGACCTGTTTTTCAAGCAGGTGAAGCCATGCTAGGACGCGCAATCCTGGGGCACAAGGAAGGGATTCGCATAAGCGCGTCATAGATTCAAACGCCATATCGACATGAGGAAACCGCAAGCTCACAAAGCCTGCAGAAACGCCCGCAACGCGCTCAGGTCGGCTTCGCTCAAAGGCAAAGGCTTGAGGTGAGGCGACACCTGGGCCGCGCACCGGAGCAGCGGGTCCGCCGCCTGCGCCGCATCGCGCGCGCGCGGATCGCCGCCGCCGCGCGCGTACAGATGCACGACGCCGGTCAGCGTGTCGAACAGGCCGTGGTGCATGTACGGCGCGGTCTGCGAGACGTGGCGCAGGCTGGGCGTGCGAAAGCGCCCGGCGTCGGCGCAGCGCCCGGTCACTTCGTGCCGGCCCAGGTCCTGCGAGCGCGTGCCGAAGAAGGCGATGCCCAGGTTGTGGAACTTCCCGTCGCTGAGCGTGGGGCCGAAATGGCAGTTGGCACAGCGCGCCCGGGTGCGGAACAGGTGCAGGCCCTGCAGTTCGAGATCGCTCAGCGCCAGGCGTTCGCCCTGCGCGAAACGGTCGAAGCGGCTGGGCTGTTGATGAAGCCGCGTGCGCTGGAACGCGGCGAGCGCGTCGCCCAGCCAGGGCGGCGACGGCGGTGCACCACCTTCCTGCTCCGACAGCGCCCGCAGCTCCGCCGCATAGGCCGGCACCGACACCACCCGGCGCCAGGCCGCAGCCAGCGAGCGGTTGCCCATTTCGTCCGGGTCGGTCAGGGGCCGCAGCGACTGCGCGGCCAGCGAATCCCCCGCGCCGTCCCAGCCCCAGTGCGAACGCAACGCCACCTCCAGCAGCGTGGGCGGGTTGCGCCGCCCGATCCGCCCGTGCACGCCGGCCGCCTTCGCGCCGCGCACCGTCCAGCCCTCGTCCGGCCGGTGGCAGCTGGCGCAGCTCACGCGGCCATCGACCGAGAGGCGGGGATCGAAGAACAGCCGCTCGCCCAGCCGGGCCAGGCCTTGCTCACGCGCGGTGGCGGGTGCCGGCGGCGGCCGATAGGCGCCCAACTCGACGAACGCGACGCCGGCGTCGATCCAGGGTGCCGGCCATTGCGCCGCGGGTCGCTCGTAGGTGCTGCGCAGATGCGGTGGATCTGGCGTGGCCCAGGCGGTGCAACAGGCGCCGCACAAGGCGACCAGCAGCCCGCGCAGGCTCGGCGCGTTCAATGGCAATCCGGCCCGATCTGGTCGAAATACACCTCGAACGCCACGTTGGAAGCCCACTTCTGGCGCCGCTGCTCCCACTGGACCGTCGAGCCCAGCTGCGCCACCGCCGCCCGCAGCGGCGCCGCGAGATCGGCGCGGTCGTCGGCCACCCAGGCCACCAGCGCGCTGGGATCGGTGGGCGGCAGCGTGGCCGAGAACTTGGCCCACTCGTTCTTCGCGAACAAGGCATCGAGCGGCGCGCGGTCCAGGAGCGCCGCGGCGCACGCCCCGGTGCGCACCTGCGCCAGCGCCTGCGCCGGCGCGGCGAACACCTTCAGCGATCCTCCGAGCGCGGCCGCCTGCGCCTGGGCGCGCGCGTTGTCCGACGAGGTGCACAGCACGCGCCCGACCAGGTCTTTCCAGGCGCGCACGTCGGTGTCGGACCGCATCGCCACGCTCAGGCCCGATTGGTAGCCCGTGGCCAGCACGCGCAGCCCCTCTTCTGGCTGGTCTGGATGGTCCGGGCGCGCCAGCACCAGATCGACCTGGCCTTGCCGCAAGGCCTGCGCCTGGGCTTCGTGGGGCAAGGGCACCAGTTGGACCGGCACGCCCAGCTGCCGCGCCAGCTCCTGCGCGTACACCGCCTCGAAGCCGCCGTTGGTGTAGTCGCGCTCGCCGGTGCTCACGGGCAGGGAGGCTGGCGCGAGCCCGACGCGAAGCGCCTGCACCGGCAGCGGCGCCGTGGCCGCCGCGCGCGGACCGATCGCCACGAACACCGCCGCGCACAGGACCGCGATGCCCAGCGCCGTCAGCCAGATGGCCTTGCGCAGGAAGCGTTCGTGGAGGGAATCCTGTGGGCTCATGGGAATCGTTGCAGGTGCGTGAGGACGTGGATTGTGGGCGGTGCACGCGCGCGGTGTGGCGCGAAATGCGCATAAGCATCCGCGTTGTTTGCGGATGCATATGGTTCTCCGATTTCCTTCCTTGGCCACGGCGGCGTCCGCCTGAAGAATCGGCGCGTGATCCATACACCGACACACGAACCCTGGAGAACCTCATGACACTCGCCGCGAAGAAAACAGCCTCCCGCAACCGCCTGCGCGCGCTCAGCGCCGCCGCCGCCATCGCCGTGGGCCTGCTCCTGCAACCCGCCACCACGGCCGCCGAAGTGCTGCCGTCCATCAACCTGCAGCTCACGCCCTGGACCGTGGTGGCGCGCGAGAAGGGCATCTTCAAGGAAGAGTTCGACAAGGTCGGCACCAAGGAAGTCAACCTGATCGCCTCGGGCGGCGCCGAACTGATCGGCGCCGAGACCGCCGCCGTGAGCAAAGGCGCGATCTCCATCGCCCAGCGCATGATCTACCCGGCCACGGTGCACCGCGCCAACGGGCTCGACGGCGTCATCATCTGGGCCTCCGAACCCTCCAACCGCTACCGCGCGCCGGTGCTGGCGGCGGTGTCGAACAAGTCGGTGAACTCGCTGGCCGACCTGGACGGCAAGAAGTTCGGCAGCAGCCGCATCAGCTGCTACTGGTCCGCGCCGACCGAGGCGCTCACCTCGGTGGGCCTGCCGCTGGACACGCGCCAGACCAAGGGCCGCGTGCGCTACGAATCCATCGACAACGCCTCGGTGGCGATCTCGGCGCTGCTCTCCGGCGCGACCGACGCGACCACCACGCACCTGGCCGCGGGCAATGCCACCGGTGCCTGGCTGTCGGGCAAGCTCAAGGTGATCGGCCACGTGCCGGACGACGGCGTCTACGTCAACCACGCCGGGCGCGTGACCTACTTCGCCAAGCGCGAGTTCGTCAACAAGTACCCCGACGCGGTCAAGGCCTTCCTGGCCTCGCGCGAGCGCGCCATGGCCTGGACGCTGGACAACGTGGACGAGGCCGCGAAGATCGTCGCCAGGGAACTGCGCCTGCCGCTGGAAGTGGCGAAGTTCCAGATCACGCACCTGGGGCAGTGGGAGTTCATGCAGGGCGAGCCCAACGCGGAGCGCGCGCGCAACTCCATCAAGACCTTCGTCGACTGGTACATCAAGCAGGGCGACGACGTGCTCACCGAGCGCCGCCTCACCAACGACCAGATCGACGCCTTCGTGGACGGCCGCTTCTTCGTGGGCGGCAGCCACTCTATCTACAACTAAGGACACCCCCCTGCGCCGCTTTGCGGCTTCCCCCCTCCCTTACGCGCCCGAAGGGCGCTTGGAGGGGGGACGGCATCTCGGGCCGGCAAAGCCGGACCCTTGATGCCCCTGGCTTTTGGGCTGCCTCACTCGTTGCTGTCTTGCTCCCTCTCCCGCTGGCGGGAGAGGGCTGGGGTGAGGGCCGGCCGCCGCTTCTGCTCTTACATCGACGACACGCCATGAACACCTTGACCCAGACCCTGCCGTCCGCGACCACTGCTGTTGACGCACCACCGCTGGTCACCCGGCTGCGGCAGTGGCTATCGCTGCCGCGCCTGATCGGCTTCGTGCTGCCCGGCGCGGTGCTCGTGCTCTGGCAGACCGCCGCCAGCAACGAGTGGATCGACCCGGTCTTCCTGCCCGAGCCCTGGAAGGTGGTCGAGGCCTTTTTCACGATGCTCACCGAGCAGCGCCTGCTGCACGACTTCGCCGTGAGCCTGTCGATCGTCTCGCAGGGCTTTCTCTACGGTGCGTTCGCCGCCGTGGTGCTGGGCGTGGGCGCGGGCCTGTCGAAGAACTTCGAGCGCTTCCTCTCACCCACCTTCGACACCATCCGCCACATCCCGGGCATCGCCTGGTTTCCGCTGATCGTGCTGTGGCTGGGCCTGGGCGCGCCGGCCAAGATCCTGGTGATCGCCAAGACGGTGTTCTTCCCGGTGTTCCTCAACACCCTGCAGGGCATCCGCAGCGTGGACAAGAGCTACATCGAACTCGCCGAGGTGATGACGCTCACGCGCTGGCAGCTGGTGCGCAAGATCATCCTGCCCGCGGCCACGCCCACCATCATGGTCTCGCTGCGCTACGCGGCCGGCCTGGCCTGGGCGCTGGTGGTGGTGGCCGAGGGCCTGAGCGGCCTCGAAGGCCTGGGCTTCCTGATCTTCCGCGCCCAGGGCCTGCTGCTGACCGACCAGTTGCTGGTGTGCATGGTGGTCATCGGCCTGGTGGGCTTCGGCATCGACCGCGTCATGTATTTGCTCCAGCGCCGCGTGCTGCGCTGGAAACAGGGATTTGAAGGATAAAACCATGGCAGAGCCCGGTCGCCTTGAAGTCAAGGCCGTTTCCAAGAGCTATACCGTGCCAGGCCGTCCGCGCCTGGACGCGCTGGTGAATGCCAGCTTCGCCGTCGAGCCCGGGGCCTTCGTGTCCCTGGTCGGCCCCAGCGGCTGCGGCAAGTCCACGCTGCTGCGCCTCATCCTCGGGCTGGACAAGGACTACGAGGGCGACATCCTGCTGCACGGCGAGCGCATCGCCGGCACCAGCCTGTCGCGCAGCATCGTGTTCCAGGACCACCGGCTGCTGCCGTGGATGACGCTGGAGCAGAACATCGGCCTGGCGCTGACCAACGCCGGCCTCTCGCCCGAGCAGCAGCGCGAAACCATCCAGGCGCACATCGATCTGGTCGGCCTGCAGGGCTTCGAGACGGCCTATCCGCACGAGCTCTCGGGCGGCATGGCGCAGCGCGGCGCGATCGCGCGCGGCCTGGTCGGCCAGCCCGAGATCCTGCTGCTCGACGAGCCCCTGGGCGCGCTCGATGCGCTGACCCGCGTGCGGCTGCAGGAAGAACTGCTGCGCATCTGGCGCGTCGAGGGCGTGACCATGATCCTGGTGACGCACGACGTGGACGAGGCCATCTTCCTGAGCGACACCGTGATCGTGATGAACGCCAACCCGGGCCGCATCGTCAAGCAGGTCGAGATCGACCTGCCCCCCGGGCCGCGCGACCGCGTGAGCCCCGAGTTCGCCGCGCTCAAGCGCGACATCCTGCACGCCATGGGCGAGCGGACCGCCGCAGAGAGCCTGGCCGCAGCCTGATGACCCCACCATGAGCACCCGATCCATCGAACGCTGCCTGCTGGCCATCGCGGCGGCCCTTCCCCTGTCCCTCGGCGCGGCCGGCGCACCGCCATCGTCCGATCTGCCGGACCTCTCCGCGGTGCAGGCCAGGGTGTACGCCGGCGAGTACGCCCAGGCGGCCGAGCAACTGCTGGAACTCACCCGCACGGTGGAGCATGCCGAGGTCTACAACCTGCTGGGCTACAGCCTGCGCCAGCTCAAGCGCTACGACGAAGCCGCGCGCTGGTACCGCGAGGCCCTGCTGTACGACCCGGAGCACCGCCCGGCGCTGGAGTACCAGGGCGAGCTGTTCCTGGCCCTGGGCGACGTGGAGGGCGCGCGCAAGAACCTGCGCTACCTTGAACTGCTGTGCGGCGCGGATTGCCGCGAGTACGAACTGCTGAAGAAAGCGATCGCGGATGCCGGGCACCCGGTCGCCGCCGCCTCGAACCGCTGAAGCTACGCGGCGCTGAAGGCCTCGGCGTCGTCTTCCTGCGCCAGCAACCCGACACCCAGCGAGCGCAGCACGTCCGGCAGGATGCGGTGGATCTGCGCCGCGATGAACATGGCGCCGCCCGGGTCGCCGAAGGTGCCGAGCGTGGGCGGGCCGATCAGGCGCACGTTCGCGCGCGGCAGGCCGTCGGCGCCGAGCACGCGGCAGTTCGCATCCACCGCGTAACCGATGCCGCAGCCATCGGGCCGCAGCCATCCTTGCTGCACCAGCGCGTGCAGCAGGGGATTGGACGCGGTGCGCGAGGCCACGTCCAGCCCGGTGCAGTTCACCACGACGTCGAACGACGCCGTGTGGTCGTGCGCTTCGTGCGGGCTTTTCAGCACCACCTGAAGCCGGCGCTCGTCCGCCACCGGCGTGGTGATGGCGCGCAGCCGGGCGGCCCGGTAGACCACATGGCCCGACGCCTGTGCTTCGCGGCAGATGGCTTCGGTCTGCGGCGGCGAGCGGAACCTGTGCACGTCGTACCAGGTGCGCAGGCGCCGGAGGAAGCGGCGCTGCTGCGCCAGCGGCAGCGTGGGCCAGAGCTGCCACACCGAATCGCGCAAGTCGTCGAACGGCAGGTTCCACCCTTCTCCACGGGCCTGGGCTTCGCGGATGCGCTCGCGCAAGGCCTTCACCCAGGCGCGCACATCGGGTTCGGCCTGCGCCAGGAACACGGGCGCCGGACCCAGCAGCCGGTCCAGGTTCTGGCGGCCGGTGGGCGCGGCCACGGTAGCGGTCGCCAACGGCTGGGGCCGGGGCTGCAGGCCCCGGCGGGAAATCACCACGACCTGCCCGGTGTGGCCCTGCCGCCGCAGCGTGGACACGACGTCGAGCGAGGTCAGTCCGCTGCCGACCAGCAGCACGCGCGCATCGCGCGGAATGCCGAGCAGGCGCGCCGTGTTCAGCGGGTTCTCGATCACGCCCGGGTGCCGGGCCAGCGCGGGATCGAGCGGCGCCTGCAGCCGGGGTTCGGCGTTGCCGGTGGCCATCAGCAGCAGGTCGGACACCAGGGTCTGGCCGCCCTCGGTCACGGTGGCGATGGCATTGCCGGCCTGCGTGGCGCCGGTGGCCCGATCGTGCAGGGTGCGGATGGTGGAGTCGGTGGGCGCCCAGCGCGCGTGGGTGCGCACCATGTCTTCCAGGTAGCGGCCCAGCACGGCGCGCCGCACGAAGGCCGCGCCATTGGGCTGAACCGCCTGCGGGTCGGCGTCGAACACGCCGTGCTGTTCGCACCAGCGCGTGAAGTGCTCGCCGTCGAGCGGGTCGATGGCATGGACCCAGGTGGGACCGTTGAGCCGGTGATCGGGATCGTGGGTGGCATAGGCCAGGCCCGGCCCCACCCGCTCGCGCGCCTCGACGAGGGTGATGGCCAACGGCACGGGGCTGTGGCGCACCAGTTGCACCGCGGCGCTCACGCCCGAGAAACCACCGCCCACGATGGTGACGACGCGGCGCGCACTCATCGGGCCACGCCCCAGCGCCGCACGGTCAGCTTCTCGATCGTCTGGAACACCACGTTTTCCACCAGCAGGCCGATCAGGATCACCATGACCAGGCCGGCGAACACCTTGTCGGTGTAGAGCTCGTTGCGGTTCTGGAAGATGAACCAGCCCAGGCCGCCCTTGCCCGAGGACACGCCGAACACCAGCTCGGCGGCGATCAGGGTGCGCCAGGCGAAGGCCCAGCCGATCTTCAGGCCCGAGATGATGGCCGGCAGCGCCGACGGCACCAGGATCTGCAGCACGTAGCGCACGCCGCCGAGGCCGTAGTTGCGCCCGGCCATGCGCAGCGTCTCGGGCACCGACTGGAAACCGGCGAAAGTGGCCAGGGCCAGCGGCCACAGCACCGAATGCACCAGCACGAAAACCAGGCTGCCGTCGCCCAGGCCGAACCACAGCAGCGCCAGCGGCAGCAGCGCGATCGCCGGCAGCGGGTTGAACATCGAGGTCAGCGTGGCCAGCAGGTCGCGCCCGATCTGGGTGGACACCGCCAGCGTGGTGAGCACGAAGGCCGCGGCGATGCCCAGCAGGTAGCCCTGCAGCAGCACCGCCAGCGAGGCGCGCGCGCGCAGCAGCAGCTCGCCGCCGGCGATGCCGTCCACGAAGGCCCGGGCGGTCTGCGCGAAGGTGGGCAGCAGCAGATCGTTGTCCTGCCAGCGGGCCACCCATTCCCACAGCAGCGCGAGCACCAGCAGGATCACGGTCTTGCGCAACCAGGTCTGCTGCCACACGCGCCGCGTCCAGGGCAGCGGGCGTTCGACCGGCGTGTCCACCAGCGCGGGCAGCGCGTATTCGGCCTCGGGGCGGATCGGGGGCAGGGCCTTGGCAAGGCTCATGTGGATGCTCCACCGAACAGCAGGCCATGGATGCGCTGGGTGGCGGCCTGGAAGGCGGGCCCGCCGCTGCTGGCCAGGCCGAACTCGTGGGCATTGATCTCGGCGCGCAGGCGGCCCGGGCGCGGCGTGAGCACGCCGATGCGGCTGCCCACGACCAATGCCTCTTCGATCGAATGGGTGACGAACAGCAGCGTGAAGCGCACTTCTTCCCACAGCGCCAGCAGTTCTTCCTGCATGCGCCGGCGCGTCAGCGCGTCGAGCGAGGCAAAGGGCTCGTCCATGAGCAGCACGCGCGGCTGCATGGCCAGCGCGCGCGCGATCGCCACGCGCTGCTTCATGCCGCCCGAGAGCTCGTGCGGGTACGACCTGGCGAAGTCGGCCAGGCCGACCTGGGCCAGCACCGCATGCGCGCGGTCGAGCGCCTCGGCGCGGCCCAGCCGCCGGGTGGCGAGCAGCGGGAACATCACGTTGCCCAGCACCGTCTTCCACGGCGGCAACTGGTCGAATTCCTGGAACACCACGATGCGGTCGGGCCCCGGCCCCCGGATGCCCTGGCCATCGAGCCGGATGTGGCCCTCGCGCGGCGCGATGAAACCGGCCGCCGCCTTGAGCAGCGTGCTCTTGCCGCAGCCCGAAGGCCCCAGCAGCACATAGCGCTCGCCGGCATGCACCGACAGGCTCACGCGGTGCGTGGCGCGCACCACCTGCCGGTCGGTGGCGTATTCCAGCGAGACCTGGTCGAAGTCCAGCAGCGGCGGCGGCTCGGCCGCGGCGGGCTGCGCCACCACCGGCGCGGGCGTGGGCACCCGCAGCAGTTCCTGCCCGGGCGTGCCCACGTAGGCCCGCAACGCTCCATTGGCTTGCTGCGCCATCTCAGTCTTCCACTGCGCCGCGCGCCACCCGCATCACATGAAACAGAGGACGGATCTGCTCGGCCACGGCCCTCACCCCAGCCCTCTCCCAGAGGGAGAGGAAGCAAGACACGCAGCGAAAGAAGTGACCGTCGTCCAGGGGCATCCAGGGTCCGGCTCTGCCGGCCCGAGATGCCGTCCCCCCTCCAAGCGCCCGAAGGGCGCGCCAGGGAGGGGGCTGAGGGCCGCGGCTCCGAGCCTGCCTGCGCAGGCTTGGACGTGCCCGAAGAGCCACTGCCTCTGGCAGTGGCACCGAGCCGCGAAGCGGCGCAGGGGGGTGTCCCATCTCAATTCGCGGCGCTGTTGTGGGCATCGTCGAAGAAATAGTCCCGCGCCGAAGCGGGCTTGTTCTTGATCGCCCCCACGCTGTGCATGAAGTCGGCGAGCTTGTACGTGTTCTGCGGCGTCAGCTTGAACGCCACCTCCGGGTCCTTGATGATCGAGAGCAGCAGGTTGCGGTCGATGTTGCTGGTGCCCGTGCGCAGGAAGATGTCGGCCGCGCCTTCGGGGTTGGCGCCGATGTACGTCGCCGCCTCCTGCAGCGCCGCGACGAAGGCGCCGTAGGTCTTGGGGTTTTCCGAGCGGAATTTCTCGGTGGCGTAAAGCACCGTGGCCGCGGACGGCCCGCCGAGCACGTCGTAGCTCTTGAGCACGATGCGCGCATTCGGGTTGGCCGCCAGCGACTGGTTCTGGAACGGCGGGTTGCCGAAATGGGCGGTGATCTCGGTGCCGCCCTTGATGATGGCGGCGGTGGCGGCGGGGTGCGGCACGGCGACCTGCAGCTTGTCCAGGCGGTTGAACTGGTCCTGTCCCCAGCGCTGCGCCGAGGCCAGTTGCAGGATGCGCGACTGCACCGACACGCCCACGGCCGGCAGCGCGATGCGGTCTTTGTCGGTGAAATCGTCAATGGTCTTCACCGCCGGGTTGTTGGTGACCAGGTAGTAGGGGAAGTTGCCCAGCGAAGCCACACCCTTGACGTTCTGCCGGTCCTTGGTGCGGTCCCAGATGGTCAGCAGCGGACCCACGCCGGCGCCGGCGATGTCGATCTGGCCCGAGAGCAGCGCGTCGTTGACGGCGCCACCGCCAGAGAGGCGCACGAACTCGACCTTGATGTCCACGCCGGCCTGCTTGCCGTGTTTTTCGATCAGCTTCTGATCCTGCGCCACGTTGAGCAGCAGGTAGACCACGCCGAACTGCTGCGCGATGCGGATCTGGCCTTCGGCGTGCGCGGCAAAGGATGCGGAGGCGGTCAGCGCGGCGGCCAGCAGGCCTTGGATGAAGTTGCGTTTTTTCATGGTTTTCCTTGGGGGTGATCAGTGGATCGATCAGAACGGCGCATCGCCTTCGATCGTGGTGCGGAAAAGGCGGCGGCGCTGCTCGGCCGGACAGCCCGCGGCCAGGTGCAGCACCGAGCGGTTGTCCCAGAACACCAGGTCGCCGGGCAGCCAGCGGTGGCGGTAGACGTGGCGGTCCTGCGTGCTGTGCGCGTACAGCGCCTGCAGCAACGCATCGCTCTCGCTGTCGGGCAGGCCGATCACGCGGGTGGTGAAGTGCTCGCTGACGAACAGCGCCTTGCGCCCGGTTTCGGGGTGGGTGCGCACGATGGGTTGGCCGACCGGCGGCACGGCAGCCACCTGGGTGGGCGAGAGATCGGGCCGCCAGGGGCTGCGCCGCTGCAGCTCGGCGTACTGCTTGAGGTAGCTGTGCTCGGCGCGCCGCCCATCGACCGCGCGCTTGAGGTCCGTGGGCAGTTCGTCCCAGGCCAGGTGCTGGTTGGCGAACAGCGTGTCGCCACCCTCGGCGGGCAGTTCCTGGGCGTACAAGAACGAGCCCAGGCTGGGCTTTTCCTTGTACGAGAGGTCCGAATGCCAGAACGCGCCCGCGTCGCCCAGGCCGATGGGCTTGCCGTTCTCCACGATGTTGCTGACGATCAGGACTTCGGGCTGTTCAGGCAGGGCGAACTGGTGCAGCACGTGGCGCTGCAGCGGACCCCAGCGCGCACTGAATTCGACCTGCTGCGCGGGCGTGATGCGCTGGTCGCGGAACACGAGCACGTGGTGGTCCAGGTGGGCACGGTGCAGGCGGGCGAAGTCGGTCTCGGACAGCGGCACGGCGAGATCGAGGCCGAGCACTTCGGCGCCGAGCGCGTCGCCCAGCGGGCGGACGGTGAAGTCCTGCTGCACCGGGGGAAGTTCTACGAGGATCATGGTCCGCCGATGCTAGGCAGCGGGCGGCGAACAAGGAACGATCAATACCGAGCAGAGATATGCGAAAAACAAATATGCAACGCCCTGGCCTGGCCGCTGCGGCCGGTGTTCTACCATGCGAGGTACGCACCGATCCCTCCCCGGAACCGCCGATGCCGCCCGCACATGCCGATTTCTTTCGCGACCAGGGTTACCTGCGCCTGGAAGGCTTTCATCCCGGAAGCAGGATGGCTTCGATCCGGCAAAAGCTGCTCGACGAACTCAGGCGCCTGAGGATCTGGGCGTCGGGAAAGCGGCTGCCCGGTTCATTGCACGCGCTGCCGCCGTTCCAGCAGATCGCCAGGCTGTCCACGCTGGTGAAAGTGCCGGGCCTGCACGAGGCGTGGATGACGTCCGATCTCGTGGCCACCGTTGCCCAGTTGGCCGGACGCACACCGGAGGCCGCCCAGGGCACCCAGTTGCTGCTCTCGCTGCCCCATCAGGGCGAATGGCGCTTGAACCGATTGAACTGGCACGTCGACGTGGCTGCGGACCCGCCCGATCCATTGCCCGGCATCCAGGCCTTCGTCCTGATCGACGACGTGGTGCCCCATGGTGGCGCGACACTGGCGCTGGCCGGCTCCCACCGCGCCTCCACACGCCGGCCCACGTCCTCGCCATCGCTTCGGGAGCTGCTGAAGACCTCCACCCGCATCGAGGACAGCCTTCGGGAGCGCGGCGTCACCGTCGTCGAAATGTCGGGCCGGGCGGGTGACGTCTTCCTGATGGACATGCGGCTGCTGCACACACCATCCATCAACGCCACGAAACACGTGCGCATGATGGCAACGTCCCGCTTCCTCCTCGGCGCCTGATTTTCAGGCGCGCGAAGGCGCTCCCATGGACCAGCGTTGCAAGAACACGCCCGCCACGATGGCCGGCACGACCCAGAGCGCCTCGGGGTTGCCCAGGCCGATGGAGGCGATGGCCGGCCCGGGGCAGAAGCCGGCGATGCCCCAGCCCGCGCCGAACAGGGCCGCGCCGCCCAGCAGCCGCGCATCGATGCGGACCTTGGGCGGCAGGTGGAAGCGGGCGTCGAGCAGGGGCTTGCCGCGCCGCTGGATGAACACGAAGGCCACCGCCGCCAAGGCCACGGCGCCGCCGAGCACCAGCAGCAGGCTCGGGTCCCAGTCGCCGGTGATGTCCAGAAAACCCAGCACCTTGCGCGGGTCGGTCATGCCGGCCACGGTGAGGCCGATGCCGAACACCGCACCGGCGAGCAGGGCGCTGGCGCCGCGCCAGACCGCCGTCATGTCGCCAGCCCCCACACATGCCGCGTGAGCCAGGTGGTGAGCACCGCCACCAGCAGGAAGGTGGCGGTGGCCGCCAGCGAGCGCACCGACAGCCGCGCCAGGCCGCACACGCCGTGCCCGCTGGTGCAGCCATGGGCCATGGAGGTGCCCCAACCCGTGAGCAGGCCGGCAAGCACCAGCCAGTGCGGCGCCAGCCCTTCGCGCGGCGCGGAGGCGTCACTCGTGCCCGCCTGCCAGAGCCAGGCGCCCAGCACCAGGCCGGCCAGGAACAGCAGGCGCCAGGCGCGCTCGCCCGCTCGCCAGCCCCACAGGCCGCCCAGCACGCCGCTGACGCCCGCGATGCGGCCATTGAGCCAGAGCAGCAGGCTGGCCGCCGCGCCGATCAGCAGGCCGCCGATCAGCGCCGATACCGGTGTGAAGTGGTCCATGCCATGTTCCTCGCGGTGATGCGAAGGCCTTGAAAGGGGTGGCTCTCAAGCCGCTTCGATCACGCGGATGTCGCGCACGGCACCGTCGCCCAAGGCCTTCAGCGCCCGGTCGTATTCCGGGCTGTCGTGCGCCGCCACCGCCTGCGCCACGCTGTCGAACTCGATCAGCACCGCCCGCTCGTTCACGCCGGCCTCGTACACCACCGAGGGGATTCCGCGAGCCAGGAAGCGCCCGCCCGCCGCCTGAATGGCGGGGCCGGCGATCCGGGCGTACTCCGCCAGCGCGGCGGGGTCGCTGATGGAGCGGTAGGCGGCGATCCAGTAAGCCTTGGGCATTTCGGTTCCTTTGCGTGGTGAGTTGATGGAGAAGGGCTCACGTTTGTACCAGAGCATGCGGTGTCGAAGCCCGCTCTCACACCGTCACGATCTCGTCGCTGAGCGCCTCGTCCACCACCTGGCGCGTGAGGCTGGGCGCGAAGGTTTCGATGAAGCTGTAGACGTAGCCGCGCAGCCAGGTGCCGCGGCGCAGGGCCAGGCGGGTCACGTTGATCTCGAACAGGTGGCGCGCCTCGAGCATGCGCAGGTGGCGGTCGCGCTCGGGATCGACCGCGATCGAGGCCACGATGCCCACGCCCATGCCCAGCTCCACATAGGTCTTGATGACGTCGGCGTCCATGGCGGTGAGCACCACGTCGGGCCGCAGGCCTTCCTTGGCGAATGCGTCGTCGATGTGCGAACGCCCGGTGTAGCCGCGGTCGTAGGTGATGATGGGGTACGCCCCCAGTTGCTTCAGCGTCACCGGCCCAGGCTGCTCCAGCAGCGGATGGCCGGGCGGCACCACGATGCTGTGCGTCCACCGGTAGCAAGGCAGGGTGACGAGCTGCGGGTAGTTCGCGAGCGCTTCGGTGGCGATGCCGATGTCGGCCTCGCCGGCGATCAGCATCTCGGCCACCTGCTTGGGCGAGCCCTGGTGCAGGTTGAGCGTGACCTGCGGGAACAGCTCGCGGAAGTCGCGCACCGCGTGCGGCAGCGCGTAGCGGGCCTGCGAGTGCGTCGCCGCGATCGACAGGCCGCCCTCGATGCGCGAGGCGAACTCCTTGCCCGCCTGGCGCAAGTTGTTCGCTTCCTGCAGCATGCGCTCCACGATGGGCAGCAAGGTGGCGCCGGGCTCGGTGAGCCCGGTGAGGCGCTTGCCGGCGCGCACGAAGATCGACACGCCAAGCTCCTCTTCGAGCTCGCGGATCTGGCGGCTCACGCCAGGCTGGGAGGTGTAGAGCATCGCGGCCACCTCGGTGAGGTTGAAACCGCAACGCACCGTCTCCCGGACGGATCGAAGTTGTTGGAAGTTCATGTCAATGCTCACAAAAAGCTGGTAGGGCCGCTGCCCTCACCCCGACCCTCTCCCGCAAGCGGGAGAGGGAGAGAAGACACGCAACGAGCGAAGTGTCCCCATCCAGGGGCAGCAAGGGTCCGGCTTCGCCGGCCCAAGGTGCCGTCCCCCCTCCAAGCGCCGCAGGGGGGTGTTCACAACAGCGCGTCGGCCCAGATATTGCGTGCCCACGACTTCGCGTACTGGCCTTCGAGCGCATTGGCCGCGGGGGACAGGCCACCCGCGCCCTGCACGCCCACCAGCGTCTTCTGCTCGGCGTTCCACTTGTGCACCGACGCGACGTGCACCACATCGGTGTCGGAGACGAAGCTGTAGCAGGTGTTGGCGATGATGGGCTCGGGGTTGACCGGGCGGCCCTGGATCAGGGCGATCACCGCGTCGGCCGCCACCTTGGCGTGGTTGTTGGCCATGAAGCCCGACTTGGGCATGCCCGGCGCGGACAGCGTGGCGTCGCCCAGCACGTGGATGCCGGGTGCGGCCACCGACTCGAAGCTCTGGAAGTTCACGCCGCACCACTTGTTGTTGGCGGTGATCAGGCCGGCGGTCTGCGCGATGCGCCCGGCCTGCTGCGGCGGCACGACATTGAGCACGCCGGCGCGCACGGTCTCGAACTGCAGCTCGATGGTGTTGTTGGCCGCGTCCACGCGCACGACTTCGCTGTTGGGCTTGTATTCCACGATGCCGGGGTAGCGCTCGTTCCAGGCCGCGAGGAACAGCCCCTTCTTGGAGGTGATGTCGGGGTTGGAATCGAGCACCAGCACCTTGGATCGCGGCTTGTGCTGCTTGAAGTAGAACGCCACCTGCGCGGCGCGCTCGTAGGGCCCCGGCGGGCAGCGGTAGGGCGCCTTGGGGATGTGCAGCGCGTACACGCCGCCGTCGGGCAGGGCTTCGAGCTGGCGGCGCAGCGCCACGGTCTGCGGCCCGGCCTTCCAGGCGTGCAGCACGCGGGCCTGGGCGTCGGCGCTCTCCAGGCCGGGCACCTGGTCGTACTGGAAGTCGATGCCGGGCGAGACGATCAGGCGGTCGTACTTGAGCGTGTCGCCGCGCGCCAGCCGCACTTCGCGCTTGCCAGCGTCGATGGCGGTGGCTTCGTCGCGCACCACGCGCACGCCGTACTTCTTCGCCAGCGTGTCGTAGCCGGTGGTGATGTTCTCGATCGTCTCGGTGCCGCCGAGCACCAGGTTGCTCAAGGGGCAGGAGACGAAGGCCGCCTCGCGTTCGACCAGCACCACCTCGATCTCGGGTGCCCACAGGCGGATGTACTTGGCCGCGGTGGCGCCGCCGAAGCCGCCGCCGATGACGACCACGCGGGCCTTGGGCGCGGCGGTCGTCGCGCAGCCGGGCAGGGCCAGGGCCACGGCGGTGCCGCCAGCGGCGGCCAGGAAGTGTCTGCGATGGATGCTGTGTTTCATGCTCGTGTCTCCTGCTCTCATTTCGGTTGGCGCGCGAAGTGGTCGGCCAGCCGCTCGAGTTCGGCGTCGGTGTAGCCCTTGGCGTGCTGGTGCATCACGGTGGCCGGCAGCGTGCCCTGCTTGTACGCCAGCAGCTTCTGCAGCAGCACGGCCTTGTCCTGGCCGGCGATGGACGGGATGGCGGAGTTGCTCACGCCGTGGGTGCCATGGCAGGCCGCGCAGGAGGCGGCCCAGGCGCGGGTCTGCACGTCGTTGCCCTGGGCGAAGGATGCGCCGGTGGCGGCGAGCGCCAGGAATGCCAGCCAGAGCCGGCGGGAGGGTGTTTTCATGTGGGGGTCTCCTGTCACGACACGGTCAGAGAATCCGCGCGACGTCTTCGAACGCCAGCCTGGGGCCGCGCGGGTGGATGCCGGTGGGGTCGGCAATACCCAGGTTGATGATGAAGTTGGCCTTGAAGCGGCCATCGGGAAAGAACTCGGCGTCGACCTTGGCCGGATCGAAGCCGGACTGCGCGCCGCTGTCCAGGCCGAGCGCGCGCGCCGCCAGGATCAGGTAGGCGCCCTGCAGGCTGCTGTTGCGCAGCGCGGTGGTTTCGGCCAGGGCGGCGTTGCCCTCGAACAGGGGCTTGGCGTCGTAGGCCGGGAACTGGCTGGGCAGGTGTTCGTGGAAGCGCGAGTCCTGCGCCACGATCACGGTCACGCCGGCGGCCCGGGTCTGCGCCACGTTGCCCGCCGACAGCGCCGGCACCAGCCGCTCCCTCGCCTCCGGGCTGCGCAGGAACACGTAGCGCGCGGGCTGCGCATTGAAGGCCGTCGGTCCCCACTTGAGCAGCTCGTACAGGCGCTGGATCAGCTCGTCGGACACCGGCACCGGCTTGAAGGCGTGCACGGTGCGGGCCTCGCGGAACAACTGGTCGAGCGCGGCGTCGGGCAGGGGCTTGAAGATGGAAGCGTCCATGAAGGTCTCCAGTGCGGGTTCAGACAGCTGCGAGGGCTTGATCGAGGTCGGCCAGCAGGTCGTCGATGTGCTCGATGCCGATCGACAGGCGCACCGCGTCCTCGGACACGCCGGCCTTGGCGAGTTCCTCGGGCGAGAGCTGTCGGTGGGTGGTGGACGCCGGGTGCGTGGCGAGCGACTTGGCGTCGCCGATGTTGACCAGGCGGGTGAAAAGCTGCAGCGCGTCGAGGAAGCGCGCGCCGGCGGCCCGGCCCTCGCCCGCGGCCGATTTCACGCCGAAGGTCAGCAGGCCCGACGCCTGGCCGCCCAGGTATTTCCGCGCCAGCGCGTGGTCGGGGTGTCCTTCGAGGCCGGCGTAGTTGGTCCAGCTCACCTTGGCGTGCTGCTGCAGGTGCCTGGCCACGGCCAGCGTGTTGGCGTTGATGCGCTCCAGGCGCAGCGCCAGCGTCTCGATGCCCTGCAGGATCAGGAAGGCGTTGAAGGGCGAGATCGCCGCGCCGGTGTTGCGCAACGGCACCACGCGCGCGCGGCCGATGTAGGCCGCCGGGCCGAGCGCCTCGGTGTAGACCACGCCGTGGTAGCTCACGTCGGGCTCGTTCAGGCGCTTGAAGCGCGCCTTGTGCTGGTCCCAGGGGAATTTGCCGCTGTCGATGATGGCGCCGCCGATGCTGGTGCCGTGGCCGCCGAGGTATTTGGTGAGCGACTGCACCACGATGTCGGCGCCGTGTTCGATCGGGCGCAGCAGGTAGGGCGTGGCCACGGTGTTGTCCACGATCAGCGGCACGCCGTGGCGGTGCGCGATGGCGGCCACGGCCGCGATGTCGGTGATGTTGCCCTGCGGGTTGCCGATGGATTCGACGAAGATGGCTTTCGTGCGCTCGTCGATCAGCGGCTCGAAGCTGGCCGGGTCGCGGTGGTCGGCGAAGCGCGTGGTGATGCCGAACTGCGGCAGCGTGTGGGCGAACAGGTTGTAGGTGCCGCCGTAGAGCGCGGTGCTGGAGACGATGTTGTCGCCCGCCTCGGCAATGGTCTGGATCGCGTAGGTCACGGCGGCCTGGCCCGAGGCCAGCGCGAGCGCGGCGATGCCGCCTTCGAGCGAGGCGATGCGCTGCTCCAGCACGTCCTGCGTCGGGTTCATGATGCGGGTGTAGATGTTGCCCGGCACCTTGAGGTCGAACAGATCGGCGCCGTGCTGCGCGTTGTCGAACGCGTAGGCCACGGTCTGGTAGATCGGCACGGCCACCGCCTTGGTGGTGGGGTCGGGCTTGTAGCCGGCGTGCACGGAGCGGGTCTCGAATTTCCAGTCGGCGGACATGATGGTCGGGTCTCCAGAATGCGCTCAGGCCACAGTGGCCGGAGCTTGTTGGGTTGAAAGCGTCGCGACAGCGGCCGTGGCGGGATGCGCGGGACGGGCCAGGCCCAGGTGCTCGCGCAGGGTGCGCCCGGTGTATTCGGTGCGGAACAGGCCGCGCCGCTGCAGTTCGGGCACCACGAGTTCAGCGAAGTCCTTCAGGCCGTGCGGCAGCGTGGGGCCGAGCACGTTGAAGCCGTCGGCCGCGCCGGTGGTGAACCAGTGTTCGAGCTGGTCGGCGATCGATCCGGGCGTGCCCACCAGCGTCCAGTGGCCGCGCGCGCCGGCCACGCGCTCGTAGAGCTGGCGGATCGTGAGCTTGTCGCGCGCGGCCATGCCGGCGAACAGTTCCTGGCGGCTCTGCCAGCCTTCGGTCACGGGCAGATCCTGCGGGAACGGGCCGTCCACCGGGTAGCCCGAGAGGTCCACGTTGCCGAGGAAGGTGGAGAGCAGGCCCACGCCGAGCACCGGGTCGATCAGCGACTGCAGCTGCTCGAACTTCTCCTGCGCTTCGGCGTGGCTGCGGCCCACGAAGGGCGAGATGCCGGGCAGGATCTTGAGCGCGTCGCGCGAGCGGCCGTGGGCGGCCAGACGGCCCTTGAGGCTTTCGTAGAAAGCCCGCGCCTGCTCGGCGGTCTGCTGCGCGGTGAACACCACCTCGGCGCTGGCGGCGGCGAGGTCCTGGCCATCGCCGGAAGAACCCGCCTGCACCAGCACCGGGTGGCCCTGGGGCGAGCGGCGCGTCTGCAGGCCGCCGTGCACCTTGTAGTGCGTGCCCTCGTGCGCCACGCGGTGCAGCTTCGCGGGATCGAAGAAGCGGTTGGCGGCCTTGTCCTCGATGAAGGCGTCGTCCTCCCAGGTGTCCCACAGGCCCTTGACCACCTGCACGTACTCGCGGGCGCGCTCGTAGCGCTGGGCGTGGGCGATCTGCTGGTCCAGCCCGAAGCTGCGCGCCTCGAAGTCGCTGCCCGAGGTGACGAGGTTCCAGCCCGCGCGCCCGCCGCTCAGCTGGTCGAGCGTGGCGTACTTGCGCGCCAGGTGGTAGGGCGGCAGGTAGGTGCTGGAGACGGTGGCCACCAGCCCGATGCGCGTGGTGTGCTGCGAGAGCGCGGCCAGCGCGAGCAAGGGGTCCAGCGGGTACCAGAGCGCGTTCTTCGCCACCACTTCGTCGGGCGGGCCGGGCAAGCCCACGTTGTCGGCGAAGAAGATGGCGTCGAACTTCGCGGCCTCGGCCAGTTGCGTCCATTCGGTGAGCGCGGCGATCTGCCCGCCCGCGCCGGGCGCCACGTCGGGGTGGCGCCAGGCGGCGAGGTGGTGGCCCGCGCCGAAGAAGAAGGCACCGAGGTGCATCTGGCGGGGTGAGGTCATGGCGTCGCGATCAGAACCCGGTCAACACCGAGCCCTTGAACTCGGTCTGCACGAACTGCTTGATGGTCTCGGACTGGTAGGCCTTGACCAACTTGGCGACCCAGGGCTTGTCCTTGTCCTGCTCGCGCACCGCGATCAGGTTCACGTAGGGGCTCTTGGCGCTTTCCTGGGCGATCGCGTCCTTGCCCGGGTTCAGGCCGGCCGAGAGCGCGTAGTTGGTGTTGACGAAGGCGGCGTCCAGGTCGTCGAGCGAGCGCGGCAGCTGGGCGGCGTCGAGTTCCACGAAGCGCAGCTTTTTAGGATTGCTGGTCACGTCCAGCGGCGTGGCCTTCAGGCCGGCCTCGGGCTTGAGCTTGATCAGGCCCAGTTCCTGCAGCACCAGCAGCACGCGCCCGCCATTGGTGGGGTCGTTCGGAATGCCGATGCGCCCGCCCTCCTGGATGTCGTTGACGTTCCTGACCTTCTTCGAGTACAGGCCGATCGGGAAGTTGACCGTGTAGCCCACGGGCACGATCTTGTAGCCCCGGTCCTTGACCTGCTGGTCGAGGTAGGGCTTGTGCTGGTAGCTGTTGGCGTCGAGGTCGCCCGAGGCCAGGGCCGCGTTGGGCTGCACGTAGTCGCTGAACTCGACGATCTGGATCTTCAGCCCGTCCTGCTCGGCGACCTTCTTGACCTGTTCGAAGATCTGCGCGTGCGGACCGGCGGTGACGCCGATCTTCAGCGGCTTGTCCTGCGCGAGCGCGGGCAGCGAGAAGGCCGCTGCCAGGGACAGGGCGAGGGTGGATTGGAGCAGTTGCCGTTTGATCATGATGGTTTTGCCTTTTTTGAGAAATGGGCTGTGTTTCAGCCTGCGGTTTCGAAGCGTCGGACTCACTTGTGGCTGAGCCGGCGCACCAGCGCGTCGCCCAGGCTTTGCACCGCCTGCACGAACACGATGAGGATGAGCACCACGGCCAGCATCACTTCCGGCAGGAAGCGCTGGTAGCCGTAGCGGATGCCCAGGTCGCCCAGGCCGCCGCCGCCGATGGCGCCGGCCATGGCCGAATAGCCGGTGAGGCTGACCAGGGTGATGGTCAGGCCCGCGACGATGCCGGGCACGGCCTCGGGCAGCAGGACTTTGAAGACGATCTGCGGCGTGGTCGCGCCCATGGCCTGGGCGGCCTCGATCAGGCCGCTGTCCACTTCGCGCAGCGAGGTCTCCACCAGGCGCGCGATGAAGGGCGCGGCCGCGATCGTCAGCGGCACCACGGCCGCGGCCGTGCCGATGGACGAGCCGGTGATGTAGCGCGTGAACGGGATGATCGCGACCAGCAGGATGATGAAAGGCGTGGAACGCACCGCGTTCACCAGCGTGCCCACGGTGCGGTTGAACGCCGCGCTCTCCAGCACGCCGCCGCGGTCGGTGATGCGCAGCAGCACGCCCAGCGGCACGCCGATGAGCGCACCGACCAGGCCCGAGATGCCGACCATCACGGCGGTTTCCCACAGCGAGGTCAGGAACAGCGCGCGCAGGGGTGCCGGGAACCAGGTGTCGAGCTGTTCAAGCATGGACCACCTCCTGCACCTGCACACCCGCGCCGCGCAAGTGCCCCACGGCGGCGGTGAGCTGTTCGCGCGCGCCGCTGGCGAGCACGGCCAGCGTGCCGAACGGGTGGCCCTGCACCTCGTCGATCTGGCCGTGCACGATGTTCAGGTCCAGCCCGAATCGGCGCACCAGGTCGGAGAGCAGCGGCTGGTCGGACTCGACGCCGGCGAACACCAGGCGCAGCAGGCTGGAAGGCGGCTGGCCGGGCGCGCCCAGCAGGGCACGCACGCGCTCGAGCACGTTGGCGGGCAGCTCTCGCGGCACCACGTCGTCGAGCAGGCTGCGCGTGACTTCGTGCGCCGGCTGGCTGAACACCTTCAAGGCCTCGCCTTCCTCGACGATCCGCCCCGCTTCCATCACGGCGAGCCGGTCGGCCACCTGCTTGATGACCTGCATCTGGTGCGTGATGAGCACCACCGTCAGGCCCAGCTCGCGGTTCACCTGGCGCAGCAGGTCGAGGATGGAGCGGGTGGTCTCAGGGTCGAGCGCCGACGTGGCCTCGTCGCTCAGCAGCACCTGGGGCCGGCTGGCGAGCGCGCGCGCAATGCCTACGCGCTGCTTTTGCCCACCGCTGATCTGCGCGGGGTAGCGGTTGGCCAGGGCCGACAGGCCCACCAATTCGAGCAGCGGGTTCACGCGGGCGCGGATGTCGCCGCGCGAGAGGCCTTCGAGCTCCAGCGGCAGCGCCACGTTGTCGAACACGGTGCGCGAGGTCAGCAGATTGAAGTGTTGAAAGATCATGCCGATGCCGCGCCGGGCTTCGCGCAGGCCGGCGGCGTTCAGCGTGGTCAGGGAACGTCCGGCGACCGTCACCGTGCCCTGGCTGGGCCGGTTGAGCAGGTTGATGGTGCGCACCAGCGAACTCTTGCCCGCGCCGCTGCGCCCGATCACGCCGTAGACCTCGCCGCTGCGGATGTGCAGGTCCACGCCGCGCAGGGCGTGCACCGGTCCCTTCGGGCCGCGGTAGGTCTGGTGGATGTTGTCTAAAAGAATCACAAGGAGATGCACCGAATGGAGGGAAGCTCGTCAGGGACACCGAGGAACCGGCTTTGCCGGGCCTCAGGTGTCGTCCCTCCTCCCAGCACTGAAGGCGCGCCAGAGAGGAGGGAAGCCGCGCAGCGGCGCAGGGAGGTGTTCACAATTTTGCGATCGAGACTTCGGTGGACTTCACGAGCGCCACGACCTCGGAGCCGACCTGCAGCTCCAGGTCGTTCACCGAGCGGGTGGTGATGACGGAGGTGACGATGCCCCAGGGCGTTTCGACATCGACCTCGGAGACCACGTCGCCGCGGATGATTTCGCGGACCTTGCCCTTGAACTGGTTGCGCACGTTGATGGCTTGAATGGACACGTTGATTTCCTTTGGTTTGAAAAGAGAAGAGAGACAGGGGGAGAGCGTTGTCAGGCCAGGAACACCGCGGAACCGGCTTTGCCGGGCCGCTGGTGTTGCCCCCCGTGGGGGGTAGCGCCGAAGGCGATGCGGGGGGTCATCTCAAATTGCCCAACGCAGGCCGTGGGCGGGTGTGCCGGGCCATGCGGGGTCGATGGAGGGTGGAGCGCTGTCGGGCACCTGCAGCACGCGGTCGAGGATGCGTTTTTCGATCGCGGCGAAGGTGGCGTCGCCGCGCGAACGCGGGCGCGCCAGCGGCACGCGCTCGTCCAGCGCGATGGCGCCGTCCTCGATCAGGATCACGCGGTCGGCCAGGGCGACCGCCTCCTGCACGTCGTGCGTGACCAGCAGCGCGGTGAAGCCGTGGCGCTTCCACAGGCCTTCGATGAGCTCGTGCATCTCGATGCGGGTGAGCGCGTCGAGCGCGCCCAGCGGCTCGTCGAGCAGCAGCAGTTGCGGGCGGTGCACCAGCGCGCGGGCCAGCGAGACGCGCTGGCGCTGGCCGCCCGAGAGCCTGGCCGGCCAGTCGGCCAGGCGGTCGCCCAGGCCGACCTGGCCCAGCACTGCCTCGGCGTCCTTCCTGCCGGACTTCGGCAAACCCAGCGCCACGTTGTCGAGCACGCGCTTCCAGGGCAGCAGGCGCGCGTCCTGGAACATGATGCGGGTGTCCTCGTGCAGGCCATCGACGGGCTTGCCGTCGAGCAGCAGTTCGCCGCCACTGGCTTGTTCGAGGCCGGCGACCAGGCGCAGCAGCGTGCTCTTGCCGCAACCGCTGCGGCCCACGATGGCGACGAATTCGCCCGGTTCGATGGTGAGCTGGTTGTCGCGCAGAACCTCGCGCGCGCCGTAGCGCTTGCTCAGGTGCCGCAGCTGCACGCGCACACCGGGGGAGGGGGTCTGTGTCTGATCGGCCATGCGCGTCACGCCTGCGGTTTGAACAGCGGCACGTCCACCGCGTCGATGCGCCGGGGCAGCAGCTTCTCGGCCAGGAAGGTGTCGGCGATCTTCTGCTGTTCGGCGATGTTCTGCGGCGTGACGGGGCGCACCGCGTAGCTGCGGCGGCCATTGGCCTGCTCGACGATGCCGGCGTCCAGTCCCCAGAAGGGCGCGAGCAGCGCGGCGGCTTCCTTCGGGTTCTGCTTGACCCAGCGGCCGGTCTTCTCCAGCTCGGCGTAGATCACGCCGAGCACGTCGGGCCGGGCCTGCGCGAAGCGCGTGCTGGACAAGTAGTAGCGCTGGTAGGAGGCCAGGCCCGTGCCGTCGGCCAGCACGCGCGCGCCGGCCTGCTTCTGCGCGGCCGAGAGGAACGGGTCCCACACCACCCAGGCGTCGATGGCGCCGCGCTCGAAGGCGGCGCGGCCGTCGGCCGGCGTGAGGTAGGCGGGGTCGATGTCGGCGAAGGACAGGCCGGCCTTCTCCAGCGCGGCCAGCAGCAGGTAGTGCGCGCCGGCGGCCTTGGCGAAGCCCACGCGCTTGCCCTTGAGTTCGCTCACGCTCTTGAGCGGCGAGTCGCTGCGCACCAGAATGGCCTGCGCGGTGGGCGAAGGCGCTTCCTGGGCGACGAAGGTGAGCTGCGCACCCGCGGCCTGCGCGAACACGGGCACGGTGTCGGCCACGTCGGCGCTGAAGTCCAGGTTGTCGAGGTTGAGCGCTTCGAGCAGCGGCAGGCCGCTGGTGAACTCATGCCAGCTCAGCGTGGCGCCCAGCGGCGCCAGGCGCTGCTCCAGCGTGCCCTGCAGGCGCAGCACGGCGATCAGCGTGGACGATTTCTGGTAGCCCAGGCGCACGGTGCGCGGGGCGTTGCCTTGCGCGAAAGCGGCGGTGCCCGCCAGCGAGCCGAGCACGCCCAGCGCAGCGCGGCGGTTGAGGAGATCGAACTTGTGTGTCATGGATGGACTCGCTTTGAAATCAGGAAAGTGGTCGGAGAAGAAAGAATTCATTCCAGGGGCAACGAAGGTCCGGCTACGCCGGCCCGAGGTGCCGTCCCCCATCCCAGCGCCGAAGGCGCGCCAGAGAGGGGGCTGAGGGCCGCGGCTCCAAGCCTGCCTG
>CAZFOT010000014.1:312-28639 GCA_964520365.1 uncultured Hydrogenophaga sp. | reverse complement strand
CCACCGGCGAATGGCTGGCCACCATGTGCCTCACCGAGCCGCACGCCGGCAGCGACCTCGGCCTGGTCGCCACCCGCGCCAGACCGCTCGCCGACGGCCGCTTCGCGCTCAACGGCACCAAGATCTTCATCTCCGGCGGCGAGCACGACCTGAGCGACAACATCGTGCACCTGGTGCTCGCGCGCCTGCCCGACAGCCCGCCCGGCCCCAAGGGCCTCTCGCTGTTCCTCGTGCCCAAGTTCTACACAGACGGCGACGGCCGCAGCGCCGGGCCGCCCCAAGCAAGGCCAGCCCCCTCGGGGGGCAGCGAACCACACGAAGGGGGGAGCGTGGGGGCTTGGGTACGCAGCAACGTGGTCTGCGAGCGCATCGAAGAAAAGATGGGCCTGCACGGCAGCCCCACCTGCGTGATGCGTTTCGACGATGCCGTGGCCGAGCTCGTCGGCGAACCCGGCAAGGGCCTGAACGCGATGTTCGTGATGATGAACGCCGCGCGCCTGCACGTGGGCCTGCAGGGCATCGGCCTGCTCGAAGCCGCCTGGCAGAAGGCCGACGCCTATGCCCGGGAACGCCGCCAGATGCGCGCGCCCGGCAGCGGCAGCAAGCCCGGCCAGGCCGACACCATCGAGCACCACCCCGCCATGCGGCGCATCCTCGACGCCCAGCGCGCCTGGATCGACGCCGGCCGCGTGGTCGGCTACCGCACCGCGCTCGAACTCGACACCCAGAAACACCACCCCGACGCGGCCTGCCGGGAAGCCGCGGGCCGCTGGTGCGCGCTGGTCACGCCGGTGCTCAAGGCCGCCTGGACCGACCAGGCCTTCGCCGGCGCCAGCGCCTGCCTGCAGGTCTTCGGCGGCCACGGCTACGTGCGCGAGTGGGGCATCGAGCAGCACGTGCGCGACGCGCGCGTGGCCATGATCTACGAGGGCACGAACGAGATCCAGGCGATCGACCTGCTGGTGCGCAAGGTGCTGCCCGACGGCGGGAGCGCACTGCAGACGCTGCTGAACGAACTCGCCGCCGAACTCGGCAGCGGACCCGAGGCCGAACGCACCCGGCAGGCCATGGCGCGCTTCGCCAGCTTCACCACCGAAAGCCTGCTGCCTCGCACGCAAGCCCCCGGCGCACCCGCCGACACCCCCTACTGGCTGGCCGACGACTACCTGCGCGCGATGGCCATGCTGCTCATGGCCTGGGCCTGGAGCCGCATCGGCACCACCACCAAGGGGAGCGACACCGCCCGCTGGACCCACGCAGGCACCGGTTTCTGGCGCTGGGTGTGGCCGGAATTCGAATTGCGCATGGCGACCATGGAAGCCACGTTGGCGACCGCCTGAGGCACCCCGCCCATCGCTGGCACGCTATGCTCCGGTCATGACAGACACCTCCGTCGCCAACGCCCTGCGCCGCCCACGCGCCAACCGCAAAACCCCTGCTGCAGCCCCCCAGGACGACCCGACCGTCGATTCGGGCGCCAGCGCCAGCGCCAGCGCCAGCGACATCGACACCAGCTACCTCGAAAGCCTGCTGGGCTACAACGCGCGCCGCGCGGCGCTGTCGGTGATCACCATCTTCCTGCAGCGCATGGCGCCGTATGGCTTGCGGCCGGTCGATTTCTCGGTGCTCACGCTGATCGCGCACAACCCCGGCATCACCTCCCGCCAGATCTGCGCCGCGCTCGACATCCTGCCCCCCAACCTGGTGGGCATGATCAAGAACCTGCAGAAACGCGGGCTGATCGAACGCCGCCCCCACCCCACCGACCGCCGCGCACAGGGGCTGCACCTCACCGCCCCCGGCAAGAAGCTGCAGCGCGACGCCCAGGCCACGGCCTCCAGCCTGGAGCAAGGCGCCACCCACGCGCTCACACCCACCGAGCTCAAGACCTTGATCCACCTGCTGAAGAAGGTTTATCGGGGCTGAGGCGGGCGCCACGGGGCCGCTCAATCCACCATTTCGAGCCTTGCCCCGACGGCGATCCCCAATCGGTCGGCATACCCAGCCACCAGTTCCAACGCGGCCCGGGCACGCCATCGCGTTCGCATGCCCCATGGCCTGACGTGCGCATCGATCTGAACCACGCGGCCCTGCCGGTCCAGGAACACGACGTCGATCGGATAACGCATGAAGCAGGTGTGCACCGAGTTGCAGGGTTCGATCCAGAGGCCCTGCCCTTGCTGCAGGGGCGGATGGGCGAGCAGGCCCTGCATGCGCTCACGCATGCGCCTCGCCACTGCCACCCGGCATGGCGTGGCTGCACCGTCCAGCAGCAGTCCGAATGTATTGCCTTGCCCTTGTTTCATAATCCTTTTTCATTCAATCACTGATCGAGTCGGCCGATATTACCGTCCAGGCGAACGACTCGAACGCTCGCAGCAGCCTGATGCCCCCCAAGACCACGACACTTCCACAGTTCTCCCTGTCATGCGTGGCCGGCGCGGCAGCGGGCTTGTCGCTTCCCCACGGAGCGGGCGCCGTGGTGGTACCGGTGGCACTGATGGTCTTGCTCTGGGTGGGAGCGGCGACTCATGCAAGACCGGCGCTCCATGTATTTGGCTGGTTCTTCTCTTGTTTGCTCACGGCGCTTCCCTGGATGGTCTGGCCGCTGGCCTCGCCGGGCGAATGGTCGTTCGTCTGGGCACTGGTATTGCTGACCGGGTTGCTGGCGCTGCACGCCAGCTTGTATGCCATCGTTTTTGCTGGCCTCGGCCTGGTCAGAACGGGCATGACGCTCCGGTTGGTCGCCACGGTCTTCGTGGTGGAACTTGTCCGCACACAGACACCCCTGGCGCTGCCGTGGGCCTACATCGGGTACTCGCAAGTGGACAACCCCATCGTTCGCGGCCTGTTCCCGATCGGCGGCGTGTTTGCGGCTTCCGCGTTCGTTTGCCTGTGGTCGGGCACGGCCCTCTCGATCGTCCGGCCGAGGCAGGTTTCGAACACGGGCCGGGCAGGTGCCCAGCGCCGCAACGCGATCGTCCTGCTGCTGGCCTTGACCGCTCTGGCCACGGCCACCAGCGCGCTGACGTGGACGAAAGCCGAAGGCCCTCCCATCGCGGTGAGGGTGGTTCACACGAACCTGATGGACAGCCTCAAGTACGAAGCGCCCGCGCAAGAAGCCTCGCAGCGGCTCATGAGCGAGTTGGCCGCCATGGACGACGTCGCCTTCACCCTGTTTCCCGAGCTGTTTCTCGTGATGCCGGCGTTCCAGTACGACAAGGCGTGGCGCACCGAGCTGGTCGAGGCACTCTCCCGCAGCGGTGGCCACCTGCTGGTCGGGATGCCCGATGCGATCGCCAATGAGAAAGGCGAACTCAAAGGGGTATCCAACGCCCTGGTACACCTCGGACCCAGCGGCAAGGCCGGAAGCCAACCCAAGGAAAAACTGATCCCTTTTGCGGAACAGACGCTCGACCATCCCCTGGCGCAAACCGTCTTCCGTTGGTTCAGGGTCCTGCCCAATGCCAACTTCATGCCGGGCGCCAGCCGGCCAGACCACACCCTGTCGGTGGCGGGTGTCCGGCTGGCGGCCAGCATCTGCAGCGAAATCGCCGACCCCATGACGGTGCACGGCCGTTCGCGCGACGCCCAACTGCTGGTCAACGTGGCCAGCGAGTCCTGGATCGACAGCCCGACGCTGGATGGCTTGATGAAAAAGGCCATTCAGGCGCGGGTTCTGGAAGCCGGCAAGCCCATGCTCAGGTCTTCCAACGTCGGCATGTCGGGCCATGTGACGCCGCTCGGCGCCATCCACCCCGCCGAGGACCTGTACCAGATCGTCCAGGCGCAGCCGATGAGCGGCGTCACGCCGCTGGTGGCGTGGCTGGCCTGGTGGCAGCGCATCAGCGCCGGATGGAGGGAAGGATGAGGTCTTCCACGCGCCCGGCACGGGGCAGGCCGACGAACTTCACGGGAATGTCCCCGTCCTTGTGCCGCCAGACCAGCAAGGGCGTTCCTCCCCCCAGGCGGACCCAGACGGCGAGCGCCTCCTGAGCCGCCCTCGTTTCCCGCTCGTTGGGCTTGACCGGCTGAATGCCGCCCTGCCGGGTTCCGTGATCGAACTGGCCGAAGTTGAACTGCAGCCCATGCGGCAAAGGGTCGCGCAGCAAGGCCGCCGCCCTCCCGTGCGACGAGGCATTCATGTAGGGCACGGGTATCCAGACCGAAGGCACATCGCTCAAGGCGCCGCCCGGAGCAAAGGCCTCCCACAGCCTGGCGCAATAGGGGCAATTGGGATCGAAGAACACATACAAGGTGGCACGGCGCTGGCGTGGCGTGGTCGGCACCCCATACAGATGGCGCAATGACTCCCAATCCGCCTCTTCGATCTTGTGAGGTAAGCTGGCATGGCTCCTGCCAGGGCTCAGCCATGCGATGGCTGCAAGCACACAAAGGCCACCCGCACTCAGCATCGCTTCGCGACGCGAGGGTGAAGGCGACAAAACAGGTTCAGACATGGAGGAAAAGATTGAAAGCGCCCACACACAGCACCGAAAACCCAGCCGACCACAGCATGGGTCTGCGAGAGAAAAAATAAGCCAGCGCGTGCAGGGGCGCGGCCAACAACATTGCAACCGGGGCCGTGTACAAGGCCACCACCAGATGCACACCGGAAAACGCCGATGCTCGATCGGAGACGAACAGCGCCAGTCCGACCGCCAGATTCAACAAAGCGACCCCTGCGCTGTGGCCAGCCAGGAAACGGACCAGGGGCCAGATCCGGCGTTTCGACATGGGCTGTTTTTTCACCTGACCCGCAGAAGAAACTCGGTGGTGGCACCAGTCTCAAGATCGGCCGGCCGTCTGGACACCCCACGCAGGAGCACTTGTCCGTCCTGACGGATCGCATGCCAGTTGTCGTCGCGCGGTGGGAGCAGTCCCGAGCGGTCGGCCAAGGGTTCTTCGATACGGCCGTCTTCCCCCAGACGCTGCACGAAGATGACACCCTTGTTCGCGCCGGCCACCATCCATCCCTTGTCAACGGCCATCAGCTTCAAAGTGCGGCTGGCGGTCCCTTCGATGTCGAACAGGAACCGCGTCCAGGCGGTCTGCCACTGGGGGTCGATCTGCATCGCCGAGAACCGCCGGTTCTCGCGGTACGCGAGCAGCACCTCGCCACGGGACGACACGCCGACCGACAAGGCGCCACCCGGCGCCGGCCAGCGGCGCGCGATGTTCCCCACCGCGTCCAGTTCGATCAACTCCGCCTTGCGGTCGCGGTAATTGACCACCGCCAGCAGACCGCCCGAGGGCAGCCCCAGCAGTTGGCTCACCTCACCTTCGGGTGCATCGGCGAGCAAATTCGCCGTCACACTGCCCGTGCGCGGCTCCACGCCAACCAACAGCGGCTGGCCCGCCATCGACACCCCTGCCACGGTGTATCGGCCCTGCCCGCCCACCACGTGATGGATCAGCGAAGCATCCTTGATCGGCCAGGCACGGCCCTGGCCCGCCGTGGTGGGCTGCAGGCGCCAGTTGGCGATGGCGTCGGCCACCGCCAGCATCACCGGCACGCGGTTGAACCGGTGCTCGTGCGCCAGGAAAGCAACATCCTCGAAACCCTGCCGAAAGACCTGCAGCGCGCCGCCGTCGAGCCTGGAAAAAGGCACCTGGGCCATGCCGGCAGGCTCTTGCCCATGGTCGATGCGAACCACCGATGCGCCCTGGCCTGCAACGTGCATCGCGGACACCTGCCGGTCGGCAAGGCCCACGGGCAGCAGCGATTGCACCGTCAGATCCGAGAAGCCCAGCACGGAGCCGCACCAGGTCACAAACCCCAGGAAAGCCACGAAGCGATTCATGGAAGCTCCTCAGCAGCATTGGCAGTATTGCTGCCTGCGCTTGTCGAAAGCCGCTCCGCCTCCGACCCGCAGCCCCGTGTGCATGCGATTGGCCGCAGAGTGGCATTTGTCCCGGGTGTTTTCATCGTCTTCAAAGCCGAGGTTGTTGATGAAGGTGGTCACATGGTCTGCAGGAATGGCGTTGCAGGCGGCGCGCATGTCCTGGAGCATCTGGTCGTCACAGGTCTGGCGGTTTCTGCTGTCGCACGACTGGTAGCAACGGTCATGGTTGGCACAGGCCGGGTAGAAGCTGGACCCTTCGCCAAACCCACCCGGACCGGCTCCGGTCGGATTGTCCTTGTCCTCGAAAATGAACCAGCCCGAGCGGTACAGCGCCCTGACCGCACTGGGTGGCGTGCTGCATCCATCGATGCAATACGGCCGGGCCTGCGGGTTTTGCGGATGGGCCACCACTTCCCTGACCACCCAGTGGTCGGCATCTTCGTGGCGCTGACCCACCACGCATTGTGACCAAAGACCGTCCGGCGGCGCTTCGCTCTGGCGCATGCCAGGACACTCCCGGCGATACCGGTCCCAGTTGAAATCCGTGTCGAGAGCGGTCCGCTGGCGCGCCTGCACCCGGTCCGCGCCCGTGCGCGCATCTCTTCCACAGCATTGCGAGTCGGGGTTCATCGGCACACCGCCACAAACCGCCTGCGGGGGAAAACGGCAGTTGTTCTCGCGCTCGTACGCCTGCCGGGCCGCTTCGGTGCTGAAGCACACACCCACATCGCATACGGACGGGACTTGAAGGACGTCGCCCAGCGAGGGCACACCTCCACAGGAAAAGGACACGCCGCACTGGGCATGCGACGCCCCCGCCAAGACACAGAGCCCACTCGCCAAGACATGTCGCGCCACGCGCGACACAAACATCCACATCATGCCTCCCTTGTTTTCATATTCCCCCGATTCACTTTGTGTATCGAACCCGTGAACGCTGCTCCTCAGGAAACGCCACCATGAAGCAAAACCATCTCAACCCAGGTAGGCCAGGTTGCCCCACGCGCGTCGGACCACCTCGTTGAGGTGCGTCATCTTTCCCTGCATCGTGTACATCGTGAGCACCACGGGATAGCGCCCGCTGGCCTGCCCCACGAAGATCCGCACATCCATCGCCATGGACTGGGCACGGCCCACGAAGTCGGCCTCCCAACCCTGGAGTGCCCCATGGGTCGCCGGCAGCACCGCGACGGCCCGCGCATCGCCCACGGACACACCGAAGTTCTGCGCTCCATGCCGGATGGCCGAGCGCGCCACATCGGGAAACTGCGCATCGGATACGGCCTTGTCCTGCCAGGCCGCCACCGTCATGGCCGCTGGCGGGTGGTAGTTTTCAGGCGTACGTGCCGTGAACACGGGCCTGCCGTTGTGCATCTGGGTGCCCACCTCCCAGGCCGGCTGGTTCTCGACCCAGATTTCCAGCCCCATGGACTTGACCTCATAAATCTGCATCTCGCGCAAGGCACGCTCGGCGCTCAGGACCTTGGCAATGCGGTGCGGCCGGCTCGCCGGCTGCGCCAAGGCCAACGGAGCGATCAGCATGGCTGTGGCGGCCAGCAGCCCATCGCGGCGGGTGATCAAGGGAAACGGCTTCATGTCTTGATTGATGTGAAGTGAATGCGAATGTGAAGGAGATAAAGCGTTGCGGCCGAAGCCGCAGCCTCAGAGGCCACCGGCGCTTTGCACGCCAGCGGCCATTCCGAGCAGGCTGAGTACCAGAACGGCCAGCCACGAATACCAGCGCAGACTGCGCGCAAAGGCGCGGCGCACGTCGAAGCGGCTCACCAGCCACCAGACCACCCACACCAGCACATAGCTGACCAGCGCGCGGCCGACCAGATTGCCCAACAGATACATCATGGCGTTCGCTGTCCTTTCAGAGGGTTGTCCGGCACTCGCTCCGGGGGCGGAGGCACGTGCGGCAGCGGCACGGCCGTGGCAAGCTTCATCAGTCGCTCGCAATCGGCCGCGTCCAGCGGCTCCTTGGGCGAGAGCCCGGCCTGTTCGCGCATGGCTTGCTCGAAGCGTGCCTCCTGCGCGGCCACGGCCTGCTTGCCCTCGTCCCGTTCCAGCCAGCCGACCTGGCTCATGTCGAAGATGATCGGCAAGGCCTTGCGGGCCCAGTCGTTGACCAGCGGCCGCAGGGCCTGATCGCTGTCCGGGTGGCGCTCCAGGCAACGGTTGCGCAAGCCCAGCAAATAGGTTCTTCTACCCTGCACCTCAGCCCAACCGGGTTCCATGGGGCGCAACCAGTTCTGCGGGTTGAAGGCTTTCTCGGTCTCTTCCCTGGGCCTGGGGCGGGGCAAAGGCTGGGGTCTCGGGCGGCTGGCGGCCAGCGGCTGCCATTTCTCGCCGCTCATGGCAGCCACCAGGCCCTTGCGCAAGTGCTCGACGTTCTTCTCGCGCCCTTCGGCACGCCCGACGAGCTTGCCGCCGACATAGGCCATGTGGGCAGGAACGCCGCCCAGGCCCTGGGCCAGGACCTCCGGCGGAAAATCGCGCCAGGGCGTCCACTGCACTTTCACGAAGCGCCAATCGGGCGCGGCGATCTGGCGCACCGCCTGCTCGTAGCTGACGTCGGCACCCACGCAGAAACCGCATTTCGGGTCGGGCGAATTGAACAGCACCAGCACTTTGGGGTGCCGCTGCAGATAGTCCGGCAGTTCAGCGGATTGCAGTTCCTGCACTGCCGAGGGCGTTTGTGCCCAGGCAAGCCCGGCCGTCCACAGCCCCACAAGCAAACCACGTCCTATCCACCGCTTCAGCATATTTCCTCCCTGTCATTCGCCAACCATCTGTCACAACCAGGCACCGCTCATGAAGTGCGGCCCAGCACCCGTCCCTGCGCTCATCCAGGCCACTGCACCGCGAATCCCGGTCCTGCCTCCTGGGCACGCCAGGCATCGCGGGTGTGGCGCACGTGCTCCCGGTAGTGATCCACCAGATCACGCGGGTAATAGGGGTGGTCGCGAAATGCGCTGTCGTCCAGGTCCCAGGCGCAGACCGCCAGCGCAGCCTCGAAGGCGAATTCGATGAACAGGTCATCGCCCCGGCAGTTCCAGTCCTTCGAATCCAGCGGGCAATAGCGGCGCTGCGGTCGCCAGCCATGCACGCGCATCAACTCGCCCCATTGGGCCATGTAGCCGGCCAGTCCAGTCTGTTTGCCCTGCGCGCTGTCGGTCGAGAGACTGTTCAACAGGGTTGACCAGAGCCGGTCGTAGCTGTAGCGGCCGGTATCGGGCTGATCTTCATGCACCGGCAGCGGCTGCACCTGTTTCGGTGCAAAAGCACTGAACAGCCAGTCCGCCACAAGGCACCTGTCCCCGGCCTGCCCGCTCAACAGGCCGAACAGCCGCGACAGGGCGGCCTCGTCGGGCAGGAGCAGACAACCCATGGCGAGGTAGTTGAAAAAGCTGCGCTCCCGGGTTCGAAGAATACCGGTGCGCCCCGTTTCACCTGCGCTTGCTGCGTCGCTTGCGCTCGCCAACCCCCACCGAGCGGCATACACGTTGTTGAGCGCCTCCAGATATCGAAGATCGTCCTTCAGTCGCATGCCGCTGCACACCACCAGCGGCACTCCGGCCGCATACATCAGCACTAACCGTTTGGCAACTCCCTGCACCAGACTGTCACTGGCCATCAGTCTTGGCTTGATTTCTTCCTCACTGCCTGCCAGTCTCAACAGACTGCCTTGGTATCCCGGCCTTTCAAGCCGTCTTGTGAGGGACTCCGCAATACGGTAGCGCGATGAATCAGGGAAGGGGTCGCGGTAAGACCCTTCAGAACAGTCCTCGAGCATTCCCATCTCAACCATCGCGGGATAGCTTTGCCAACTCTCAGAAAACGACTCATGAGACGCGCGGAGCATATCTCGTACCGTACGCAGCCAAGCCACATGTGACATGCCTGCCATGTACGGTGGCTCAATATCGGCGTGCTGTTGTCTGAAGTAGGTCTCCAACCCCTCCTCATCCATCACCTCCAATATTCGCTCAATGTCCGCAATGATCTTTTGATTGGCAATGGGGTTAGCCTCCGCAATGGGGAAATCTATAACCTTCGTCCAATCAGAGAAGTACAGCCCCCAATCCTGGTTGAAGTAGCCGCAGATTAGGTTGAAAAGATGCTGGTATTCCTTGTTCGTCATGGCGTCGGATGGGATGTCAATATGGAATAGCCATTTGGATCACCGGGATCCTTTCGGAGCACCACACGTGCATTAGAAAAGTCTTGCGCTTGTTCACTACCGCGCGCAACCTCTACACCCACAGAATGTCCGAATGTGCTATCGAGCCAAATCCGATCCACGGAACATTTCCTGTACTGTGCGCAGCCACATCACATGCGTCATGCCGGCATCGTAAGGTGGTTCAATGCCAGCCTCTACATCCTTGAAATAATTCTCTAACTGCCTTTCACTTCCATCTTCCAGAATCATATTAATCTCTCCCACCAAATCATTGCGATATCCAGACGGATTTTCGCGAGCAGCAAGCTCTACCACCTCCTTCCAGGAAGAGAAGTCAAGCCCCCAATCCTGATTAAAATATGCACAGAGCAGATTGCTTAGACGTGGATAATCACTTTTTTTCATAATCTAGGGTGGGAAGTTAAAATAAAGAAGCCGCCCGGAGCATCAGAATCCCTTTGGAGCACCACCCTTGCATTTGACATGCTTTGCACTTGCTCGCTGCCTCTGGCAACACCTTCCCCCACAGGGCGACCAAAAGGAGAGACCGAATCAAGCTCCAAGCGACTATCACCCGAGGGATCATTCAGCCAGCGATCGACGTCCGCCCGGCGATCTGCCATCATCTGGGCTATTACTGCTTCTGCCGTGGCCCGATCGGTATATCGAGAAGAGAAAGGCGGAGGCCTCCTATTCGGATTGGGATTCGCATAGGCGCCTCGGCCATTGGCGCGGTCACGCAAGTCATCAGTCGACACGTTCACATGTCTTTCGAGGGTGTGGCCGCGCCCACGCCCTTCATGCGCACTCAAGCCCCCACCAGGAATCAAGGGGCAAGGCGGATTGTGAGCCCACAGCCCCTGCTCGCCCACGAAGTAGCTGGGCGTCTTGTCGACCTTGAAGTTGAATACCTGGGCAGACTCGCCCCGTGACCGGTTGGACAGCACCCGCACATCGCCACTGCGCGAACCGAGCACATCGGCGTTGGTGACGTCCTTGGTCTCGGTCCAACCCTTGCCCTGCACCCACAAGGGGTGGTTGTCGGTGAGCCGGTAGGTCTCTGACTCCGTCACCAACTCCCAGACATCGGGTGCGATGCGATTGAACAGTTGGGTGACGTTTTGCGGGGCCTCGGTCCACGCCGTGTCGTCCCGCGAAAGGACCTGATCGCCCCTGCGAATCTGCTCGATCGCACGAGCCCCCTCGGGCAGCAGCACCGGCGTGCCCGCGACGAAGCTGGCGCACCCGAAGTCTCTGCGTGTGCCCGTCACCGCATCGTCCAGATTGCCGCCGAAGCGCGCCAGACGGATACCCAGGCGCAACACAACCACCGGGTTGACGTGTTGCCCGATCACCCGACCCAGGTCGTAGGCACCGCACTGTGTGGCGCGCACGATCGTGTCGACCGCCTCCTGGCCGATCAACTGCGCGAGGCTGCGAACGGTCCCCTCCGGATCGTTGTAGAAAGCCCGCCCCAATTCCACGAGACCCCGGGCTGCCTCGATCGGATCCGACACCAGATCGATGAGCCCGCGGATCTGGTCACCCAGCCCTGCCATCAGACCCCGCACGAAGTCGTACCCGTACTGGATGGCGCCCACGCCGGCATCCCACAGCCGACCCCAGAAGCCCCGGTCTTCGTCGCGCGCCCGGTTGCCCGCTTCAGGGTCGAAGTCGGTGCAGATGTCTTCCAGAAAGTAGCAGCTGTTCTGGGTCGCATAGTCGCGCCGCGCTTCCACGCTGCTGAAGCATCGGTCTGGAGGGTCGCACTCTCTGGTGATGATGTCGCCGCTGCCGTTGGAGTCGCCGCCCGACCCGTTTTGGGCAAATACGGGCCCGAGGCTGCCCCAGAGCATGGTGAGCACCACCAACGCGACGACCCACTGCAGCAACAGAGGCCGTCGTTTCAGGCCATCCATCATCAAAGGCATGGGACCCCCCCATTGCCGCCGCCCCCTGGGTCGGTGCCTCCGCCACCTGGGTCGCCACCGCCGGGTGTGCCCCCTCCCGGGCTGCCTCCTCCGCCTCCTCCCGCGCCAGGGCTGCCCCCTCCGCTGCCTCCCAGAATCGCCACCGTCTCGTGCGCATCGCTTTGCATGTGCACCGTGGCCGTGGCCTTCAGCGGTATGCGCCCGAACCCGTAGTACGCGCAGTTGCTCGGGTCCAACCCGGCCGCGTTGCGCGCCCTCCACGCCTCCACGCTGCCGCCTCCCGCCTGGCCCAGGCACATCACCTTGCGCAAGACGGTGTTGACCAGCGGCACCTTGAGCTCATAGCCGTAGGTGACTTCGATCTTCAGGACGTTGGCGTCCCGGATCGAGATGCGCCGCCCCTCGGGGCCGGCCCGCATGTTGCCCGCGTCGCTGAGCCGGTGTTCCAGGTTGTCGTTGGGGATGAAGCGCTGGCCATCCCTTTCGAGCGCAAAGCCGTTGAAGGCTTCGCTGGAGGGGCTGATGCGCTCCAGCCGGGTGAACAACGCCGCATCTGCCCTGGCCCGCGCCCAGGCTTCGGCCATGCGGCCCGCGTCTGGCTGGCCGCCGGTGGCGTTGACGTAGAAGGGCAGCAGACCCTTGATCAGCGACTCGTAGATCTGCTGCGTGTCAGCGTTGCGCACCGCGCCGTGGCGCGCGGCCATGAAGGTGGCGTTGTTCACCGTCAGCTTGGCCATGTACACCAGGCCAAACTGCAGAATCGACAGCATCAACAGCAGCGCGATCGGCGTGATGATGACGAATTCCGTCACCGACACGCCTCGTTGCGCAAAGCCGCTTCTCTGGCCCTTCGCCAGCCCAGAATCTGATTTCATTTCTTCTCTTCTCCCCTTGTTCCGTGTGGTGCCGTTATTCCCTTGCGCTCATGCGCGCCTCAGAAGATGCCGCTGTGCAGGAACTTCATCGCGATCGGGAATCCGATCACGATGAAAGTGCAGGGGAAGATGCACAGGATCAGCGGGCCGAGCATCTTCACCGGGGCTTCCATGGCGAGTTTCTCGGCCCGCAGAAAACGTTCCTGCCGGCGTTGTTCACCCTGTGCACGCAGGATGGGACCCAGGCTGGAGCCGGTTTTTTCACCCTGGATGAGAGCGCTCACGAAGCTGCCGATAGGCGGAAACTTCAGGCGCTCGGCAAAATCGCGCAGGGCATCCACGCGAGGGCGGCCGCCGCTGACGTCGCGCAGCACGCGATTGATCTCCGCGATCAACGGGCCTGGTCGGCTGCGGTCAGCGGCGGCGCGCATGGCGCCGGAGAGGTTCAGGCCGGCCTCGACCGACAGGGTGAGCAAATCGATGTAGAAGGGCAGTGCCTTGAGAATCGCCGTGTTGCGCCGCGTCGTCGTTTCCTTGAGCCACAGATTGGGATAGAAGTACGCACCCATGCCGAGCAACACCGCCAAACCGAGGTTGGCCGCGCCCAGTGTCTTGGACAGCACGAGCCCCAACACAAACGCCAGGACCACGCACAACCACTTGCCTGCGTAGAACTGCAGGGGGCTCAGGGAATAGTCCTGCCCTGCACGCCGCAGCAACACCTGGTAAGTGCCTTCCGTGGTCTTGCTGAAAAAGGGCGACAAGGTGGTGGCAAAAAGCAATACCAGGGGCCAGAAGATGCGAAACAACAAGGGAGGCGCGTCCTTGTAGGTCCGGTCATCATCCGGCGTGTCGTGAAACAGCTTGTAGCCAGCGTAGATGACGCCGAGCACGGCCATCATGAAGGCAGCTGAAACGGCCATCACTTCCATGTGAGACTCCTTGATGGTGCTGGCTGACTCATACGTCGATGGCCACAATCTTGCGAATGAACACGCCGCCCACGATCAAGAGAACAGCGATGACGGCCACCACCACCCATCCGTACCAGGTGGTGAAGAGCGGCTCCATGGCCTCTGGTTCGAGGTGGTTCAAAACGATGGCCATGAACACGGGCAGCAGTCCCACCACGATGCCTTGCAACTTGCCCTGGGCCGTCAAAGCATCGATCTTTCCTTCCATGACCGCCTTGTTGCGCAGCGTTTGCGCCAAACGGTCCAGCACTTCAGCCAGGTTGCCCCCGACACCTTTCGAGATGGTCACGGCGGACACGAAGAGGTCGATCTCCTCCAGCTTGTTTCGCTTTGAAAGACTCTCCAGCGCATCTTCAAAGCTGATACCCAGCTTTTGTTCACGCAAGAGCATCGACAGCTCCTGGCTCAGGGGCGGATCGGTTTCCGTGGCCACCAGATCCAGGGCATTTCCCAAGCTGGCACCTGCACGCAAAGAGCCGGCCATCATGTTCAAGGTGTCAGGCATCTGCTGGACGATCTGCTGCTTTCGCCGCTTCTTCATGAAGCCGTAGGCAAAGCGGGGAAAGACCATGGCCAGGACGGTGACCACCACCGCCACCACAGCGCTGTTTGTGAGTACCCAGGCGAGCAGGGGCATCACCAGAACAACCAGCGCATTGGCCAGAAAGAGCTTCTGCGGGTCGATGAACAGGAACATCTCCTGCAGCGACATCTCGGCGGATGCCGTGAACTCGCTCTTGTAGTCGAGGTAGAAACCCCGCAGGCCGAAAACCAGCAGGGCCACGCAGAGCATGGCGATGGTGGAGATGACCCAGGACATTCAATGATCCTTCCGGAAAATGTCCAGGTCCAGGTTCATGCCTGCAGCCTGCAGCCTTTCGTAGAACTCAGGAATGGCACCGCAAGCGGTGAAGTGGCCTTGAACTTTGTGGTCGGCGCCAAACCCGGTTTCGACGAACTCGAACAGGTCTTGCAACTGGATTTTTCCTGACTCCACACCAGTGACTTCGCAGATCTTGCTGATCTTCCGGCTGCCGCAGGCGTAGCGCGTTTGCTGCACCACGATGTCCACCGCCGAAGCCACCTGCTCGCGAATGGCAGCGACCGGCAGGTCCATCCCGGACATGAGCACCATGACCTCCAGGCGGGCCAGCATGTCGCGCGGTGTGTTCGCATGCGCGGTGGTCAGCGAACCGTCGTGGCCCGTGTTCATGGCCTGAAGCATGTCCAGTGCTTCACCACCTCGGCACTCACCAACCACGATGCGGTCGGGGCGCATGCGCAAGGAGTTCCGCACCAGATCCCGGATGGTGACCGCGCCCTTGCCTTCGGCATTGGAAGGCCTGCCTTCGAGCGTGACCAGATGCTCGTGGTGCAGCCTGAGTTCCGCAGCATCCTCGATGGTGACGATGCGCTCGTTGTCGGGGATGAAGTTGCTCAGGATGTTGAGCAGGGTGGTCTTGCCCGAGCCGGTTCCGCCTGACACGATGAGGTTTTTCTTGTACTGCACCGCAATCTGCATGAACCGCACCATGTTCTCGCTGGCCGACCCGAAGCGAATCAAGTCTTCACCGGTGAGCTTCTTGGTCGCGAACTTGCGGATGGTCATGGACGGCCCCTTGAGGGCCAGAGGGGGGATGATGGCGTTAAAGCGCGAGCCATCCTTGAGCCGGGCGTCCACCAACGGCGAGCTTTCGTCAATGCGCCGGCCCACTGGGGCCACGATGCGTTCGATGATGCCCATCACCGACTTTTCGCTCGAGAAAGCCAGCGGCATTCTCGAAAGCATCCCCGTGCGTTCGACAAAGATCTCGTCGTAGGCATTGACCATGATCTCGGTCACCTCGGGGTCGGCCAGGAGGGGCTCGAGCAAGCCCAGGCCAATCGCTTCGTCCCGGACTTCGGCGATCAAGGCATCCTTGTCGTCCTCAGGGCTCAGGTCCACCGACTTGAGGATCTCCCTGAGCGCGCTTTCTGCCTGTTTCCTGAGCTGCTCGTCGTCCATCTTGTGGATGTCGATCCGGCGCAGATCGAAGGAAGCAATCAACTTGTCCTGCAGGGAGCGACGCAGTTCCAGGCGGCGCTGGTCGACAGGGGCGCCGCGCCTGCTCCCGTTCGGCGCAGGAGAAGGCGGCGCCTCGGGCACTTCCACGGTCGCCGCCGGGCGATTGGCAGCGGCATGGCTGCGCCGCTGGGATTCGGACGGCGCGGCCGATCCGGACGGCGGGCGCACCCGCACCCGGGGCAGGCGCGCCCCGGGCTCCGAGGGAGACACCTCGGCCGCTGCGAGCGGCGCCGGCTCGGCCTGTTCGCCGGCACGGTTCCAGCTGACCTGTATCTCATAACCTCCGACGGCGATCACGTGCTCGCGCTTGACCGGCCCGAAGGTGGAGATCTTCTTGCCGTTGACCAGGGTGCCGAACATAGAGGCCAGATCGCGAACAAAGACCTGTTCGTTGGACACGAAGAATTCCGCATGCTCCTTCTGAACCCGCCAGCCAGAGAGCGAGAGGTTCGCTTCGGGCGATGAGCCGATCACGCACCGCGTGCCCGCTACCGTGTGGCGGGCGTTGTCTTCCCTGGATCGAATCTGTACGTTGAACATGGCCGCGCTCAATCGGAGACCCGCTTTTCGATCACGCTCTCGATGTGATCGATTTTTTCCTGAGCACTGCTCTCCATGGCCTTGGCGGTGGCCGAGCCCGGAATGTGAATCCGGGGCGTGACGATCACCAGCATTTCAGTGCGGTCGTTGATGAACTCCCTGTTGGAGAACAGACGCCCGAGCACCGGCACATGCTGAAGCCCCTGGACCCCTTCCTTGTTGGTCCCCCCGTTGTTCAACAGAAGTCCAGAGATGACCAGGGTTTCGCCTTCGACCAGATTGACCTCGGTTTCCGTGCGGTTCGTGATGAAACCGGTAAACCCTCCAGATCCCGTAGACGGGTCGGGGCGGGAAACCTCAGTCATGATCCTGGACCGGATGTTGCCGTCCACATCCACTTCTGGCTCGATTTCGAGGATCACGCCATATTCTTTGTAGATGACGGAGATTTGCCCCAGGCCGGTGGCGACCGGGATAGGCACCTCGCCACCGACCTGAACCTTGGACTTGCCTCCACTGACCGTCGATACCCTGGGTTCCGCAAGTGTCCAACTGTCACCGTTGCGCTCCAGGAAGTTGAGCATGGATGTGATCTGGTTGGCCATGCCGACAAAGGAAAACAAGGGCCTGGCCGGCGTGGGGTTGCCCAGGCCGCCGGCCTGCTCGGAGAGATCAGGGCGCTGCCGTGAGTTGCTGTAGAAGAGAAAGTTGTTCGAAATCTGAGGACCTCTGACCTCGTTCGCAGACCATTTGATGCCCAGGTTGTCGACCGCCGCCTTGCGTGCTTCGACGACCTTGACATCCATCAGCACCATGCGCTGTTTGGGCACCTCCATGCCCATTGGTTTTTCGTTGACGAGGTTGATCACTTGAGGGTTCTTATCAGCCAGCTTCTTGACCTTTTCGCCAAACTCCTTGCTCACGTAGTCTCCTGACAAGACGACCTTGTCGTTGACCACGCTCACCCTGATCCCGGCCTCGGTTCCGAAAATGGCACGCCATTCGTTGGCCACTTTCTCAGCCTCATTGATGGGCGTCACCTTGACCTCGAATCGCCGCTGCGAGCCATTCTTGAGCCAGAGATGCAGGGAAGTCTGCCCCTCGGCCTCGCCAAGCAGAACGATCTGCTTGTCGTCAACGATGGTGGCGGTCATCAAAGCGCCATTGCCGATGGCAACGCGCTCGACGTTCGGAATGGCCAACACCTTGACCTCGCCCGGATACAGCCCGATGGTTTGCGCCACAGGTGCCGCTGTGGGTGCATTCGGGCGACGGGCGCTGCCGGGAGCCGGCGCAGCTGCGCGCTCCGCACCAGGTGCGGCTTGCGCCAACCGCACCGTCCCCTCTCGATGCTCGGACGCGAGCCGCTGCGCCGCATGGGACTGTGTCAGAAAATCGCCGAAGCCGAAAGGAACGGCGAGCGCCGGCCCCGTTACCGCCAACGTGCACATCGAGACAGCGGACACCGCCATCACCCACTTGTTCATACTGGTCCCTGATTGAATGTTCTTCTTGCGAACGGGGCTGGATTGAAAAATCACCGGTTCTCCACGCTGGCAACCGGCACGCTGGCAACCATCGAGGCCCCGGCGGCCGCCCCCCCGCGCCCACCCACGATGTATTCGGTGGTGTTGATCCTGCGCAAACGCGCCGCCTCGGCCACCACGTCAGACACGGACATGGCTGTGCTCGGGTTGGGATCCTGGTCTTTCGGGCTTCGCAACACGGCTGTCACCTTGGCGGAGGCCTTGGCAACGATGATGGCGTTGGCCTCCTGCGGTGTCACGTTGAGGGTGACCGTGCTGTAGCTCTCGATGTTGCCGGCGGTCCCTCGTTGCGCTTTTCCGGTGGCCATGACCTCGACGCCTGACAACAGCGGAAACGTGAAGCTCTCGGCTTGATGGCCTGCGACCGCCGAGCCGGTGCCCTGAGGCGGTTTTGCCGTCATGATCAGATCCATCACATCACCGGGTTTGACCATGCCTGCGATGGAACTGAGCTCGTCGACTTCGATGGTCAAGGCCCGGCGCCCTTCCTGGATGGATCCCGAGAAGTAGGCGCCTCCGCGGGTGACGGTATAGACCGGCAGCAAGGGCTCGCCCGCACGCACGCCGATGAGCAAGGCTTCACCATCGATCCGGTTGAACTCGGTCGGACCCAGTGCCGAATCGTGGAGAAACTCCTTGGGGAATTCGCGCACCGCCGCGGTGCTGTTGTTGATGGTTTCCCCTGGTGCCAGGTCTCTGGACGCCACGACCACCGGGCGGGTTTCCCTGGCGGCTTTCAATTCGTCTTCGATTTGCTTCATCCGCTTGGAAATCACGGTGTTGCTCAGGTAGAAAGCCACCACCCCCAACCCGATAGCGGCCGCCAGCAGCAGCCAGTTCTTTGTCACTCGATTGGCCATGGGCGCTTTCAGGGCATGGAAATGATGTAGGTGAGCGAGCCGATGTAGTCGGCCACAGACCTGGTCAGCAAAACCACCACGCTGTCGCCCCCCTCATAGGAGCCAAACAACACGATGGCTGCGAAAAATGCCACCACGAGGTACTCGATGGTCACGCCACCGTGTTGCTTGCGAGATCTTGTCTTTTCCATCTTTTGGGTTGACTCAGGTTCTGGGTTTGATCAGATTGATCTGGACCGTGGACAGGTTCGCGCCGGCCTTGCGGGTGATCATGACGTTCAGTTCACTGGTGTCGCGCTTGAAGACCATGGCCGCCTGGCGAGCGCGAGGCGCTGCGGGATCGCTCTGGAAAACGTCGAGCAGGACCCAGCCTTCTTCCACCGCACGGGACTTGAAAAACGCCTGGAGCACCTGCACGTCTGCAGAGACCAGCAGATGGGCCAGCTTACTGAGCCGGTCACCGTCGGCGGACTCCACCACGCTCAACGGGGTGGCATTGGGGGGAACCGGCAAGCCATGAAGGTTGTGAGCGGGCTGCACCGGGTGCGTCAAAGCCACCGAGATGAGGCCGGTGGAAGCCCTTGTGCCCAGCGCCTTGACCTTGATGGTGATGAGGTACGGGCCATGGAAGCGGCTCAACAACAAGGCGTCCTTGGAATCCCGCGCAGAGAGCACGCCCTTGGCCTGGCCGTTCGCCGTCTCGGGATCGAAAGCCCCCCAATGAGCGCGGTAATAGGACTCGACTTCCGCTTGTCCGGCCTGGCTGTCGAAACGCCAGATCCTGGTGGGAATGCCGTTGACCCGGCTGTCTACGGTGATGGACTCCACCGTGCTCCGGGGCGGGTCCGGTACCTGCGGCCAAGGAGTGGGACCTCCGGTGTAGACCTGAGCGTGTGCTGCACTGGCCATCGCGGCACAACACAGGCTCACGACCAACAGCCACCGCCCTTGCAGAAGAGGAAAAAGCAAGTGTTTCATCATCATGGGCAAACGGTGGGCGAAGCGGAGGCCTGAGCGGCCACGGTGACGTTCTGCCAGTTCTGGAGATCGCCATTGCGGACCAGGCTGCCCTCGGGCACCAGGTCGGGCTTGACGATGCCCCAGCGGAGTTCGCTGCGTTCAAGCTGCATCGTGTTGAGGAGAAACTCCAGTGCGCGGCCAATGAACCCAAAGTATTGGTCATGAGGCACACCGCCACGGACGCTGCGACAGGTGCTGTTGGGCCCCTGGGTGCTGCCACTGGAGGTGTAGCTGCCGGCACCGATGGCGGTGGCGGAGCGGATCGTCAGGGCCAGCCGACGCGGGTCGTCGGCGGCGAAGTGCCCAATCTCTGACAAACCAGCCGACACGGTGGCGCGGTGAATGCCATGGTTGGTTTGCCGAAATCGACTTTCCCAAAACCCTGAAACAGCACCCAGTACACCCCTTTCAAGGTTGCCCGCGGCCTCGATATTCAGCGACACCTCACCAGGATCTGGAAGCAATGGAGATGAGTCTGCCTGAGACCACAGGGGGATTTGAGTCGCTCGCGCATCACTCGCACGGGTCTCGTTGTCAACAGCTTGAAGGTTTGTGAAGTACCTGACGCGAAGCTCTTGTGCGATGGCTTCATCGGACTTGACACGCCGGTCTGGGTCCAAGGCTCGCTCGAAGGCCGCGTAGCGACTAGCCTGATTGGTTGCGTGCTTTACGTCAGCGAATTTGGCCAGATACATGACCCCGAAGAACAGAGCAACCAGAATGGTGGAGCCAAAGACCAGAAACTCCGCCGCACTTTGACCTCTCTGCTTGCGCAAGCTGTATGGGTATTGCATGATCAGTCCCTCCCCCTGTCTTCGTCGGCTTCCGGAATTTCCGTCCGGTTCACCGGCACGCCCCTCGCCTCGGGAGGCATCTCAAACAGATTCCGGGGGATGCGCGCGTTCTTTTCAAAACTCACGAGTTCCACAGAACCGATCGTCAGGCAGACAAATAGAACGTTCGGGTGGTTGCTCTCCGACGCAGCAGAGTTCTCGCACCGTGGGTCGTCCGTGAGTGCCTTGGTCCGAACAGAGATGGGAGTGTTGGTTGCCACGTGCCTGGGTTGCTCGAGCAGCGAACAGAGGTGCTCGACACCCAAAATAGTTGAACCACAGTCAAATCCATTAAAGGTCGCCTGCTCTGTCCAGACCCGGCCCATTGATCGACCGATGCCGGTGCGCGGGTTGCGGGCATTGCGAAGACGAGCTTGCGCCCGTGAACGCATCGAGGGCAGGATTTCAGAGGGTGTTTCTGTCACGCTGACCTTGCGCTGATCACCTTTGCTCCAGTATTTAATTCGCCTCTCTATGGTGCGGATATCGATGGAGTGGATGGGTATCAGGGAGACAGGTTCGGCACATGAGCCACCCGGCCCCATTGCCACCTCGCGTTTCTCTGTGCGTTTGCTGGTACCCGAGAGGTACACCACTTCTTCGTACTCTTCGCTCTGGCGACGCCATGCGTCTGCAACTGTTGGAGAAATTACGCACCCCTGCTGGTTAATCAAAGCGACGATTCGATCTGCGACCTCTGGATATCGCAGTACCCGCCTGTACCGCAAGACAATGTTGTCCATGATTTCGCCATCCCAGGCAACACTGCGGGATGTTGGGAACGGGCTGGGTGGCAGGGGAACAGTCTGCTGTGCCATGACGGTGAACGCCGGCACAGCAACGAACATGCACGCAACACCGCGCTTTGTGGCGGATTTGAATCGCGCGGGGTCAGGGCCAGCGAAGAATGAGAATGGCATGGCGACCTCCTATCTGGACCCGGCGGACAAGCCGCTCGACTGTGAAAACACGGCCATGGCTGCGTTGCCGCCATAGGCCATGGCCATGGCACTGGCCGAAGGCTGCGTCAGCCGAACCTGCCAGTAGGGGTTGTAGAGGTTGGCCACCTCCTTGTGCGCATCGTTGCGGTGCAACCAGCGGCCGGTGAAGTCGGCGCTGTCGCGCCGTGGGCGCTCGAAGAACACCTTCGCCGCCGCGATGGCCGTGACCTGATCGCTGTGCAGGTGCGGCTGCAGGTGGGGCGCGCCCAGGCCGTTCGACTCGGTGCGGCCGTTGAGCACCCCCAGGGTGTCGTTGGCGCGCACGGCCTGGCGGCTCTTGATGGCGGCGAAATGAAAGACCAGTTCCTGATCGAGATGGCGTTGAATGGGCCGACCCGTGCTGGTGTCGCGCTCCACGTCGTACAAGGCCTTGACCCCCGACCATCTGCTGTGATTGCTGGCGTTGTCGTTGTAGGCCTGCAAGCCCTCAAAGCGATGAGGACTGGTTCTCATATTGCCTTCATCCCCGCTTTCGTCCAGCGTTGCCCGTCCCCAGCCCACCGGCACGTTGGTGCTGCCCTTGCATTGCCCGGGCGCCCTGAAACGCAGCCGCGAGGTGTCTTGCGCTTCCCAGCGCTCAAAGTCAACCAACTCTGTGGGGCCGTCTCTGGATGAACCGATGGAGCCGGTCACGCAGTTGCCAAAGCTTTCATTGCCGAAAAGAAGGCCCAGCATGTACCCAGGACTGCCGACCGATCCGCCAGGGCCTTGCCGCCGGGTGGAGAATGCGTCTCTTGAGTGCACCAGGATATCGTGGGTGGTTTGCCGGCCATCGCTGCCGTTGGAGACGGCCTTGCCGCTGTCGTACCTGGCAAACATGCCTTGCCAGGCGGCCACGTTAAGCGTGCCGAGCTCTGCCTGTAGATAGGGCGAGGGTGCTTGGTCGGTACTGCCCACATGCGTTTCATAATTCTGGGCCAGAACCGAGCCAGCAGCGTCCGTGCCAGCCAAAGCCAAGACACCAGGCGCGAAGACCACTTGCACAAATCCTAGATCAAAGCCCTGGTAGTACCGTTCAATAGCTTCAACTACTGCTGGGATCACATCGTCCATCGCATCATCGACCTGTTCCAGCACCTCTTCGATCGCAGACAGCACCTGCGAGACAGCCGCCAGCGGCCAAACAAAAACGCTGACGATGTCCACCACCGTTCGCACGTTTTCGACCGCGACCGCGTTGTACTTGGTCCAAGAATGCAGGCTCACGGCCTGGGCCAGCAACACCTCGTTGGCGATGCTGGCCCGGTTGGCGTAGGCCACCATGTTGAGCGCGCGGGCCTGGACCAGCGCGCCCGAATAGGCCGCCGCGTCGGTGGCGTTGGTCAGCTTCTGTCTTTCTGAAGTGACTTTTCCCGTTGAATAGATGCCCACCATGACCATGCTCATGGACACCAGCAGGGCGAGCATCCAGATGACCGCCTGGCCTGACTGGCTGCGCCCGCCCCGCCGTGCCAGGCGAGGTGCAACCCCGCAGTTTGTTGATTTCATGAGCCTTCCCTGGTATCCCGCTTGATCGTGTTCTTGCCGACCTCGATGCCTGTCTAAGGCGACTTCACCAGCTCCACCCTTCTGTTCCTGGAGCGCCCGTCTTCGCTGCGGTTGTCGGCCACGGGAGACTCCAGGCCGAAACCCCTGGCCTGCAGCCGCGATCTGTCGATCCCGGCCACCACCAGGTAGCCGACGATCGCCTCGGCACGGCGCTGTGACAGCAGTTTGTTCGGCTCGGCCCCGCCGATGTTGTCGGTGTGTCCATCGACCGAAATGCGCAGGGTGGGGTCGGCCTTGAGCATCTGCACCACCTGCTCCAGGGCGGGGCGGTCCGGGTCGCGGATGTCGGCCTTGTTGTGATCGAAGTTCACGCTGAGCGTGATGAAACCCTGCCGATCCAGTTGGGACCGGAGTTCGCCAGCGTTCAGGATGTCGGGCACGTCGCTCAGCGTGACCACGGTCAAGTGCGCGATGAAAGGGTCGTAGCGAATCGTCTTGAGGTGAATCCAGCGCACCTGTCCATCGCGCTCCAGCAGGAAGGCCTGCTGCATGTCCCCGCGACCCAGGTTGTTGTTGACGGAAACCGCATGAAGCCGCCCGCCCATCGCGCGGATCACGCGTTCATAGTTTCGTTGCAGCAACAAGCTTTCGATCTGCCCGCGGTCCTCGCGCCGATAGGTCGCACTTTCAAGCTTGCCCTCGATCTGTGGCTGGCCGTTCTGGTCGAACCCGACATGGCTTGCATTGCAGCGCTTCCAGTCGGGCGCGCAGTTGTACGACGCTGACCGCTGGGTAAAAGCGCCGTAGGACAAGTTTTCCGACTTTTCCAAATGGTGCCCCTGCGGTGTGTTGAAGCCTTCGGGATTTTCTGCGGCCAGGACAGCTGCTGATGTCGCTATCCCAACCAGCCCCAGGCAAGCGACCCGGCGACCCACCGCGAGCACCCTTGCTGCCCGCCCCCAGGCCTGGGCAGCCCGGCTCTGAGCGACTGCAAAAACACCTGGCCACACTCCCGCGCTTCGATCAAACATCTGCCATCCCTCGCCTTCAAATAATTCTCGGCCCAACGCATGGACCACCCCCTCGATTTCGAGCAGTCAATGCATGCCAACAGACAACCACAAGCAGTCGCTTAAAAGCTGCTTTTGTCATTCGCGGCACATTGCCATCTCTCCCCAGGAAAACACGGACACACTCAACCCGCGCACCACCTTAGGTGCATGAAATGGCGAAAGAAGAATATGCCCAGCCGGAGAAACCCGGCCGGGACACAAGAGTCGAAGTTATTGGCGCCCGGTGTAGTCCGAAAGGTTTGCCGCTCCGGAGCCGGTATTTGCCCGCGCCGCGCCAGCGGTGGCAGCTGCAGTACCCGCAGCGCCAGACTGACCTGACAATTCGGTTGCCATGGCCGCCGTCTGCCCTCTCACCACATCGCCAAAACCAGCGAACACCACAATGCCGGCAATGGCGATCAGCGCCGTGATGATGATGTATTCGGTCATGCCCTGGCCGCGCTGACGAATACGGGAACCCTGATTTTTCTTGACTTCGATGCGTTTGCTCACGTTGTTACTCCGTTGATGGTTTCACACGAAGTGGCCAGACAACAGACTCTCCCTTGCTGCCCACCCCCCTTACCTCAGAACCGCAGACTCTGCTGCTGCACCCATGGTTGCAATCAACAGGCCCTTGTGACTAAGGTGTTTGGATTTTATAGACCAAAGTTACTGATATTCAACATGAAACTGATACTTTCAGGCCTTTTACACTCTCATACAATTATTACCAAACACCTCATTGTGGATTCTGGCTGGTCACGATGACGACATCTGGTCTTTGGTGGATTTCAAGCAGCTCCACCACAGCCACTTCGGCGCCTTCGCGGTTGCGAACCCTGGTCCGAATGGGGCCGAAACCGGGCGCGAACCAGGTGTCTGACAGCAAGCCGTTCGCCAGGTTGTGCTCCCGCAAGTGGCAGGTGAGCGGAAATACAGCAACCGGCGTTTCAAGTGGACCGATAGCGATGAGTTGCGCTTCGTATCGGAGGAGACGATGCGGTGCCAGTTGGCCAGAAACCGTTTCGCCGACTGCAATTTCATATGTGGTCTTGTCACCGCTTGCCAGGTTCAACGGCATGCCGCCCGAAAGCCCTTCGATCCGAACTGCTGCCCCTTCAGGCCCTGGCGATATCCAGAGCATCTCCAGCATGGCGCGAGGTTCCTGAACCGGATAGCGAGCGATGGACTCCATGAGAGGTTTCGTGCCCTCGAGGATCCGATGGTGGAGCCGCTCAATACCGACGGGGTCGAGCGTGACATCGAGCACTCTTTGCATACCGTCTTGCGAGGTCCAGGCCAAGGTGTAGGCAGACCCTCGCAGTTGTGGTGCAAAACAGTCCCGCAAAGTGGGTTTCTCGGCTATCCGGTGATCTGCATGCTTTGAGTCCAGACCATTGCACCGCACGAGCGCGTTGACGCCATTGCCGTCTGGACCTTTTTCAACCAAGCACCGCTGCGCCAGGGGCTGCCTGACAATGGACAGGCTCACTTCCAATGGATGGGATACAGCCGGCAAGGCGCTTGCGAGCCGAAAGCCGTGGTCGTTCGCGCGCGGTCGGGCAAAGCCACCGCCACCATCCGTGAGCAGCAAGCCATCTGAGCGCAGGCCCTCTATCTGGCCTGAGATGACGCCTGTTCCTGAAAGCAGCCCTGACGAAGCATCGGGAACTTGAATCCCCCTCTCTGCGAACACGCCCTGTGCAGACAGTCCAATGGCGCCAGCCAGCAATGCCTTGCACAGCAGCAAGCTCATGCTCCTAGGCGTGGCGCGCTCCCTGATTTCAACCATAGGCGACAAGTTCATTGATTCCGGTGAACATGGCCACCTTGAGCCACCCACGGAGCGGTAACCTCTATTTGTCCCCAAGAAGGCCATCTACCGTGACTGATGCCGTGCCATTTCTCTTTGCAAGGCCTGTGCATCCAATTCCAGTCGGTGCATCGCTTGCTGCTCGACATCAGTCCGCCCACCACCTTTGGCACGCAGCGCCTCCAGTTGGTGCTGAGTTGTCGCCAACTCACGTTCGAGAATCAACCGCGTGCTCTCGCGATCAGTCTCAAGGTGACCGCGTTGCAATGCATGTGTCGACCGCTTGTGCGTATCGCTTGCAGCCGTGGCGCGATGAGACGCCTGCCGGCCACAAATGAGGCCCGAGCCTTTTGAGTTGCCGAGAGGACCCCCACCGTATATCACCGACCCTCTGGATGTCAGCGGTTCGCATGAGGCCTGCGCACCAAAACTCGCCAACAGGCCCAGGCTGGCTGCGAGTGCGGCGCCGAGTGAGCCGCAGTTCATGGTTCTCGGAAATTCACCACCAGACTCACAGCGTTGGCGTCTCCATCGGTGATCTGTATAGGAACATCCATCAGACAAGCTCCGCCGATCATGTCCACCCGAAAAGTCTCACCGGATTCACGAAGAGCAGTCGCGCTGAGTCTGATGTAATTTGGATAGGGGTTGTGAATGGTGAACGGCGGAACGCCTCCCGTCACCAGCACTTCCGGACCACGCACCGGCCCCCGGCATGATTCGCTGTAGATGTCCACCTTCCCTGGGGAAAGCTGCAACGGCACAGTGCCATCATTGACCGACCCGCCACCACCACACCCTGCGATAGCCACGGCCAGACACAACCCCAGGCTTGCCCAGCACTGGGACTTGTTCAACTTCATTTTGATCCTCCGCTTTTTTACCTTCAGCTTCCCGGCACCAGACGTGACGAGGTGACAGCCTGAAGACGAAATTCTACTTAATTTAGAAGTCTTTCTTAAAAGTTCGCTTCAAAACGTAACATCAAAAGAACCATAAGGCACTCACTCGATGGATGCCGTTTCATGGGTCGTCAGTGCACTGACAGGCGGCTCGAAGAAGCGCAACGGCTTCAAGCATTGAGCGGTGTTGTTGAGTTGTTTCACACAGTTCCTCCCAGCCCGAAAGCCAGCCCAAGGTCAATCGGGATTGATCCGCATCAACCCACCCAGGTGCGCAGAAGTGCACACTCCGGCGCCTGAAAGCCGATTGCTGCACCGCACACAGCTAGCAAATGGGTAGCAACCCGCCGTTCCTGGCCTATAGTGCATTCGTGTGCCCGAAGAAGGCTTGTCCAAGGAGACAACACGCATGAGTGCCAGAGACAACGCTGCCATGACCCAGCTGCTCGACCTGCTGGAGTCGCGCTACGCCATCCGGGTGATCTGGGCCTTGGGCGACGGCCATCCGCAGACTTTCCGCCTGCTGCAGGACAGCGTGGGCGGCGTCACGCCCAACACCCTCAACACGCGGCTCAAGGAATTGCGCGCGGCGCGGCTGGTGGAGCATGGCGGCAGCGGCTACCGGCTCACGTCGCAAGGGGCCGACCTGGCCCGGCGCCTGCAGGACGTGCAGCGCTTTGCCGGCAAATGGTCGCAGCAGCTGGCGCGCAGCGCGGCGGCGGCGCCCCTCGGGGGCGGCCCGCACCCGGCCACGCCGCCCTGACCGGCCAGGCCGTGGAGCCGGGGGGCGTGCGGGGTTGACGGGCCGTCGCGAAAGCGCCTTGCGGTTTTTTCCTCCGGCCCCCCTTGAATCCGGGGTCTTCGCCCTCATGTGCCGCGCAGCACCCGAATTGCCCCCCGTTTTCAAGCCATTTCATCCGTCATGAGCCAGCAGCACCCGAATCCCGCCGACGCCGTCCAGCCCGCAGATCCCAACGCCATCACCGAACCGGTCCAGCCGGAAGAAGCCGAGGCGGCCGCAGCCGCCAACGAGGCTGACGCGCTCGCGGCCCTGACCAACGAAATCAACACCTTGAAAACCCAGAACGCCGACCTGGCCGAGCAGTTCCTGCGCGCCAAGGCCGAAGCCGAGAACACCCGGCGCCGCGCCGAAGAAGAAACCGCCAAGGCACGCAAGTTCGCGGTGGAGAGCTTCGCCGACAGCCTGCTGGCCGTGGCCGACAGCCTGGAAGCGGGCCTGGCGATCCAGGAAGCCACGCGCGAACAGTTGCGCGAAGGCTCCGAGGCCACCCTGAAGCAGCTCATGAGCGCGCTGGAGCGCCACAAGGTGATCCAGATCGCCCCGGCCGTCGGTTCCCGGTTCGACCCGCACCAGCACCAGGCCATCA
>CAZFOT010000014.1:0-302 GCA_964520365.1 uncultured Hydrogenophaga sp. | reverse complement strand
AGCGCGTGCTGCGCCCGGCCCTGGTGACGGTGGCGGCGCCCAAGTGAGTGCGGACCAGCGTCTGGCGTTGGGTGTCCAGCGTTCCAGGCAGTGGGTTATCCACGCTCGACCCACTTGAAATCTCCAGACTTATCCACACTTCATCAACAATTCAACTCTTCCTCTCACGGAGCAAGCAAAATGGGAAAAATCATCGGCATCGACCTGGGCACCACCAACTCGTGCGTGTCCATCATGGAAGGCAACACCACGCGCGTGATCGAGAACAGCGAGGGCGCGCGCACCACGCCGTCGATCGTCGC
>CAZFOT010000013.1:20431-34170 GCA_964520365.1 uncultured Hydrogenophaga sp. | reverse complement strand
TGTGTAAAGCATGCCGCCAGCGTTCAATCTGAGCCAGGATCAAACTCTTTAGTTCGATCTTGAAATTACTCATAAAAACGGAATTGAAGTGAACTTCACTTCTATTCTCATGAGCGTTTAAAGTCTTGCGACTTGGACTCTTTCGAGCCCGTTTCGCAATCGCCTTCAAACGCCCACGCTTATCGGCTGTATGTTTTTAATGATCCACGAACTCAGCAGCACTCCCGCTTCGTCCGCTCACCCAGCTGCGATCAGCTGAGCCTCGTATTATGACACAGTTTTTGCGGCCTTGTCAAAATATTTCAGGGTTTTTACTGATCTATTCCGGGCCGCATGGGCATTGACCCCCTGCGCACTCCCCCGCCTCTCTTGGCCCCTCGTTCAGAGCGACTCAGTGATCAGCGAAGCCTTGCAGTATACGTCAGAATTTTCGAGCTTGTCAAAGTCCCTCGAAAAAATTTGCAAGACCCCACTTTGAAGTGGTCACCAGAAGCGCAGGGGACAAGCACCCGGCGTCGCGCGCCACCACTCCCAGGTGCACGGGGATAATCGCCAGACCTTTGACAACCACTTACCCATGGCACTTCTCACCCTGCTGGATGCACAACTGGCCTTCGGCCATGTCGCGCTGCTCGATCACACCGACTTTTCGCTTGAAAGCCAGGAACGGGTAGGCCTCATCGGGCGGAACGGCACGGGCAAGTCATCCTTGCTCAAGATCCTGGCTTCGCTGGAGAAGCCAGACGATGGATCGCTACAGACGCAGGCCGGTTTGCGCGTCGCCTACGTGCCGCAGGAGCCGGTGCTCGACCTCGCCAGCACGGTGTTCGAAGCGGCCAGCGTCGGGCTGGCCGATGCGCGTGCTGCGCGCGACCTCTATCTGGGTGGCGGAGACGGGCTGGATCTCGACAGCCTGCAGACCCGCATCGAGGCGCTGGATGCATGGAACTGGGAGCAGCGCGTGGAGGAAACGCTGCATCGGCTGCACCTGGAGCCCAACGGTCTGGTGGGTGCGCTGTCGGGAGGCAACAAGAAGCGTGTCGCGCTTGCGCAGGCCCTGGTCAGCCGGCCTGACGTGCTGTTGCTTGACGAACCGACCAACCACCTGGATCTGGACAGCATCACCTGGCTGGAAGACCTGTTGCTGGAATACAAGGGCAGCGTGGTGACCATCAGCCATGACCGGGCGTTTCTGGACCGGGTGGCCACGCGGATGGTGGAGCTGGACCGGGGGCGCCTGCTGAGCTACTCCGGCAACTTCGCGCAGTACCAGTTGCTCAAGGAAGAGCAACTGGCACAGGAAGCGGTCATCAACGCACGGGCGGACAAGCTGCTCGCCCAGGAAGAGGTATGGATCCGCAAGGGCGTCGAAGCGCGCCGCACCCGGGCGCAAGGCCGGATCACCCGGCTGGAACGCCTGCGGGCGCAGCGGGCCCAGCGCCGCAATGCGGTGGGCAGCGTGAAGCTGGAGGTGGCCAGCGGTGCTTCCAGCGGGAAGATCGTGGCGGAACTGGACCGGGTGGGCAAAGCCTTCCCCACGATCGACGGCGGCCAACGGGCCGTGATCCGGAATTTCTCGGCCACCATCCTGCGCGGCGACAAGATCGGCCTGATTGGACCCAACGGCGCCGGAAAGACCACGCTGCTGAAGATCATCCTGGGCGAACTGCCACCCGACCACGGCACGGTGCGCCAGGGCAGCAAGCTGAGCGTGGCGTATTTCGACCAGATGCGCGACCAACTGGACCTGGACGCCACCCTGGAGGATTTCATCAGCCCGGGCAGCGAATGGATCGAAATCGGCAACAAGCGCACGCACGTCAAGAGCTACCTCGGCGATTTCCTTTTTTCGCCGGCGCGCGCCAACGCCCCGGTGCGCACGCTCTCGGGGGGTGAACGCAACCGGCTGCTGCTGGCGCGGCTGTTCGCGCGTCCCGCCAACGTGCTGGTGCTCGACGAACCGACCAACGACCTGGACATCGACACACTGGAGCTGCTGGAGGAGTTGCTGCAGCAGTACGAAGGCACGGTGTTTCTCGTCAGCCACGACCGCCGCTTCCTCGACAACGTGGTCACCAGCACGATCGTCTTCGAGGGTGAAGGCGCCTGGCGCGAGTACGTGGGCGACGTGCAGGACTGGATCACCCAGTCGGCCCGGGCGGCGGCGCTGAACCGGGACAGCGCTGCCACGAACACCACGCCGCCCCCGAAGGCCGCGCCCACGCCGCCGACCGCGCAGACCCCGCCGGCAGCGGCCCCGACCGTGCGCAAGAAGCTGTCCTACAAGGAACAGCGGGAGCTTGAAACCCTGCCCGCCCGGATTGCCGAGCTGGAAGCGGAGCAGGCCGAGATCGGCAAGGCGCTGGAGAATGGCGCCATCTACGCCAGCGATCCCGCGCGGGCAGCCCAACTGGGCACACGCCATGCCGATATCGAGACGGAATGGCTTCAGGCGATGGAGCGTCTCGAATCGCTTTGCGGCACCTGAAGGCCGATCCGGGGATCTTCAGTCAGCGCTCCGCGGCCAGCCGGCTGAAGACCCGCCAGAACGCGGCGTCCTGGGTGGTGGCGAAGTTGATTCGCATGAGGGTGCTGGGCGCGCGCGCGGCGTGGAACAGCGCGCCCGGCGCGATCAGGTAGCCCTCGTCAAGCATGCGCTGGGCCAGCGCGTCGGTGTCCACCCCCGTGTCGACCCAGCCGAACAGGCCCACCGGCTCGGCCGCGAACGTGCAGCCCGCGCCCAGCGCCAGTTTCACGCTGCGCGCGCGCGCCGCGTCCAGCCGGGTGCGGATGCGCTCGGCATGGCGGCGCAGCTGGCCCTGCTCGATGCACAGCGCCAGCGCCCTTTCCAGCAGCGCGGGCGTGGTCAGGGTGGACAGCAGCTTGGTGTCCAGCAGCGGCTCCACCAGCGCCGGCGGCGCGGCCAGGTAGCCAATGCGCCAGTTGGGCGCGAGGATCTTGGCGAAACCGCTCACGTAGATCGTGCGCTGCAAGCCATCGAGCGCGGTCAGGCGCGTGGCATGCTCGGGCGCGATGTGGCTGTAGGTGTCGTCCTCGACGATGTGGAAGTTGTGTCGGTTGGCCAGTTGCAGCAGGCGGTGCGCGCTGCCGGGCGAGAGGCAGTAGCCGGTGGGGTTGTGGAACACGCTCACGCTCACGTACAGCTTGGGGCTGTGCGCCTCGCAGTACCTGGCCATCACCTCCAGGTCAGGCCCGTCGGCGCGGCGCGGCACCGGCAGGATGCGCATGCCCAGCGCGGCCAGGCGCGCGAACTCCACCGCCCAGCCGGGCTCTTCCACCATCACCGGGTCGCCCGGGCGCAGCAGCGTTCGGCTCACGATGTCCAGCGCGTGGGTGGCGCCCACGGTGGTGATGATGTGGTCGGCGTCGGCGTGCACGTTGAGCGTGGCGAGCTTTTGCGACAGCACGCGGCGCAGGCCGCTGTCGCCCAGCGGCTCGCCGTACTGGAGCGAAAAGTCCTGTAGCGCGCGCGTGCCGGTGACTTTGCGCACCGCGGCCGGCATGAAGGTGGATTCCAGCCACTCCGGCGGAAATACGCCCATGCCCGGATGCGGCTTGTGGCTGATCTTGTGGAACATGCCGCGGATCAGCGCCGTGGCGTTGATGGGCGAGGCGCCCGCGCCGGTGCGCGCGGCCGCCTTGGCGTCGGCCGGCGGGACATCGGCACGGGGCGTGGGCATCTCGCGCACGAAGAACCCCCGGTTCTTGCGCGCATGCACCAGGCCTTGCGCGAGCAGCTGGTCGTAGGCCGCCACCACGGTCGATGGGCTCACGCCGTGCTGCTGCGCGCACTGGCGCACCGAGGGCAGGCGCGCGCCCGGCGCCAGCAGGCGGCTGCGGATGCGGTCGGCGAACCGCCCCGAGAGCTGGTCGGTCAGGGATTGTGCGGGGGTCTTCATCAACATCGCGGGCGCATCCTTGCAAACGGGCCTGTACTGTCGCGGCAAGCAATACAGTTCCGCAACTGCGCTGGCCATCTGTACTGGTTGTGTACTGGCGCCGAAGATTACATTGAACCTCCCGCATTGACAAGCCGCCACCGCCCCCGTTGCCCATGAGCGCCACCGAGTTGACCGCCTTGCTGCTGTTCTGCACCGCGATGAGTTTTTCGCCGGGGCCGAACACCACGCTGTCCACGGCCCTCGCGGCCAATCTCGGTCTGCGCAGCGCCCTGCGCTTCTGCCTGGCGGTCCCCACCGGGTGGACGCTGCTGATGCTGGCCTGCGGCCTCGGGCTCGGCGCCCTGGTACTCGGGTTACCTGCGCTGCGCTGGGGCGTGAAGCTGCTGGGCGCGGCCTACATGCTGTGGCTGGCGTGGAAGCTGGCGAATGCCTCGACGCTGTCGGAGGCCGATGCCTCGCGCCTCAATGTCACCTTCCTGCAGGGCGTGGGCCTGCAGTTCCTCAACATCAAGGCCTGGATGCTGGCGCTCACGCTCACCGCCGGCTGGGTGGTCAATGCCGCCGGCGCGCCCGCCGCCAACCCCGGCCAGCGCCTGGCCATCATCTGCGTGGTGATGGTGTTCTTCGCCTTCACCAGCAACTTCGCCTACGCGGTGGCGGGCTCGCTGCTGCGCCAGTGGCTCGCGCAAGGCCGTCGCCTGGTGGGGTTCAACCGCGTGCTGGCCGGTGTGCTGGTGGCCACGGCCCTGTGGATGCTGACGGTATGAGCGCAGCGCTGGGCCGCCCCAAGCAAGCTCGCACCGCAGGCGAAGCCGGAGGTACACCCGTGACCGCCCGCACCCTGCCCGCCGCGCGCTGGATCGACCGGCCCGTCAACAAGGGACTGGCGCTCGGCCTGCTGGGCGTGACCATCTTCGCCCTCACGCTGCCGATGACGCGACTGGCCGTGGGCACAGTGGATGCGCCGCAGATGTCGGGCGTGTTCGTCGCGCTCGGTCGCGCCGTGGTGGCGGCCCTGTTGTCGATGTTGTTCCTGGCCATCACGCGCGCACCGCTGCCCCGGCGCAAAGACCTGGCGCCGCTGGCCATCACCTCGGCCGGCGTGGTGTTCGGCTTCCCCCTGTTCACCTCGGTGGCCATGCGCTACGTGGAAGCGGTGCATGCCAGCGTGATCGTGGGCGTGCTGCCCCTGGCCACCGCCGCGGTGGGCGCGCTGCTGCACCGCCAGCGCCCTTCCCTCGGCTTCTGGCTGTGCGCGGCCCTGGGCAGCGCGCTGGTGGTGGGCTTCGCCGTGCTGCGCTCGGGCAGCGCCGGCCTCGCGCTGCACCCGGCCGATGTGCTGCTGCTCGCGGCCATGCTCTGCGCCGCCGTCGGCTACGCGCATGGCGCGCGCCTGTCGCTGCGCATGCGCGCCGAGCACGTGATCTGCTGGGCCCTGGTGATCGCCCTGCCGCTCACGCTGCCCATCGCGGTGCTGACCCGCCCGCAGGCCGCGCTGCCGGCCTCGGCCTGGTGGGGCTTCGCCTACACCGCCGTGTTCTCGATGTGGCTCGGCTTCTTTGCCTGGTACCGCGGCCTGGCGCTGGGCGGCACGGTGCGCGTGAGCCAGGTGCAACTGGTGCAGCCCTTCCTCGGCATGCTGTTCGCCGTGCCCCTGCTCGGCGAGCAACTCGACGCGGTCACGCTGGGTTTTGCGGCGGCGGTGATCGCCACCGTCTTCCTCGGCAAGAAAATGCCGGTGCACGCCCGCACCACGGCCCCCGATCGGATTTGAACGGAGACTCCATGAAACCCAACGACCTGCCCACCGGCACCCCCTGGACCCTGGCGCGCCGGGCCCACAAGATGAACCCCTCGGTGATCCGCGAGATTCTCAAGGTCACCGAAAAGCCCGGCATCATCAGCTTCGCCGGCGGCCTGCCCTCGCCCCGGACCTTTCCGATCGAGGCCTTTGCCGACGCCTGCGACCGGGTGCTGCGCACCGGCGGCGCCGACAGCGCGCGGGCATCGCTGCAGTACGCGGCCAGCGAAGGCTATCGCCCGCTGTGCGAATGGGTGGCAGCCAGCCTGCCCTGGGACGTGTCGCCCGACCAGGTGCTGATCACCACCGGCAGCCAGCAGGGCCTGGACCTGGTGGCCAAGGTGCTGATCGACGAAGGCAGCCGCGTGCTGGTGGAAACGCCCACCTACCTGGGCGCCTTGCAGGCCTTCACGCCCATGGAGCCGGAGATCGTGGGCGTAGGCAGTGATGCCGAGGGCGTTGATGTCGATGACCTGGTGCGGAAAGCCCCCGGCGCCCGCTTTTTCTACGTGCTGCCCAACTTCCAGAATCCGACCGGCCGCAGCATGAGCGAGGCGCGGCGCCAGGTTTTGGTCGAACGCGCGGCCGCCGTCGGCCTGCCGCTGGTCGAGGACAACCCCTACGGCGACCTGTGGTTCGACCAACCGCCACCGCTGCCGCTGACGGCCCGCAACCCCGAGGGCGGCATCTACCTGGGTTCGTTCTCCAAGGTGCTGGCGCCAGGCCTGCGCCTGGGCTACATGGTGGCGCCCAGGGCCATCATGCCGAAGTTGCTGCAAGCCAAGCAGGCGGCCGACCTGCACAGCCCCAGCTTCAACCAGCGCGTGGTGGCCGAGGTGCTGAAGGACGGCTTCCTGGAGCGGCACGTGCCCACCATCCGCGCGCTCTACAAGGCGCAGTGCGGCGCCATGCTGGACGCATTGCAGCAAGAAATGGCCGGCCTGGACGTGCAGTGGAATTCGCCGGACGGCGGCATGTTCCTGTGGCTGCGCCTGCCCGAGGGCATGAACGCGGTGGACCTGCTGCCCCGCGCGGTGGAGAAGAACGTGGCCTTCGTGCCGGGCGCGGCCTTCTTCGCCGCCGACCCCGATCCGCGCTCGCTGCGCCTGTCGTTCGTGACCGCCAGCGAAACGCAGATCCGGACCGGCATCGCGGCGCTGGCACAGGCCATCCGCGAAGCATCGGGTCGCTGAGGCCATGCTGCAGGTCTGGGGCCGGCTGAGTTCCATCAACGTGCGCAAGGTCGTGCTGTGCGCGCAGTGGCTCGGCCTGCCTTTCGAGCGCATCGACGCCGGCATGGCCCACGGCATCGTGGACACGCCGGACTACCGCGCGCGCAACCCCAACGGACTGGTGCCGCTGCTGGTCGATGACGGCTTCACGCTGTGGGAGTCGAACGCCATCGTTCGCTACCTGTGTGCCCGATACGGCGATGCCGCGGCGGCGCCCGCCCATCCGTACCCGGCCGACCTGCTGCAGCGCTTCGACGCCGAGCGCTGGATGGACTGGCAGCAGACCACGCTCAACCGCGCCGGCGGACCAGCCTTCGTGCAATGGGTCCGCACGCCGGTCGAGTGGCGCGATCCCGCGGCGATCGCGGCGTCGGTCGCGGCCACGGAGCCGCTGTGGGCTTTGCTCGACGGCCATCTTTCGCGCCAGGCCTTCATGGCCGGCGACCACCCCACCATGGCCGACATTCCCATCGCCTGCGAAGTGCACCGCTGGTGGGGACTGCCGCAGACCCGGCCGGCCTGGCCGCACCTGGAGCGCTGGTACGCGCACTGGACAGCCCAGCCGGCCAGTCGCGGTGTGCTCGACCAACCCCTGGCCTGAATGAACCCATTTCCCGGACCGCCCATGACCGAACGCCCTTTCAAGCAGGTCGACGTCTTCACCACCACGCCCTACCGGGGCAATCCGCTGGCCGTGGTGCTGGACGGCGGCGGCCTGTCCGCCGAGACCATGCAGCATTTCACGAACTGGACCAACCTGTCCGAATGCACCTTCGTGCTGCCGCCCACGACCGAAGGCCGCGCCGCGGGCGCCGACTATCGCGTGCGCATCTTCTGCCCCGGACGCGAGCTGCCGTTCGCCGGCCACCCCACGCTGGGCACTTGCCATGCCTGGCTGGCCGCGGGCGGCGTGCCGCGCGGTGAACACGTGGTGCAGGAATGCGGCGTGGGGCTGGTGAATATCCGGCGCGATGGCACGCGGCTGGCCTTTGCCGCGCCGCCCCTGATCAAGAGCGGGCCGCTGGACGAGAAAGACGTCGAGCGCATCGCGCTGGGCCTCGGCGTGGCGCGCAGCGACATCACCGCGCACGCCTGGTGCGACAACGGTCCGAACTGGCGCGGCGTGATGCTGCGCAGCGCCGAGCAGGTGCTGGCGCTGCAACCCGACAGCGCGGTGCTGGCCGGGCTGGACGTCGGTGTCGTCGGCCCCCGTGGAAAAGTCGGCGTGGTGGGAGCGCACACCGCCGGCGACACGCAATTCGAGGTGCGCGCCTTCTTCCCCGGCAACAACGGCCTGTGCGAGGACCCGGTGACGGGCAGCCTGAACGCGGCGCTGGCGCAGTGGCTCATCGGCGCCGGACTGGCGCCCGAGCGCTACGTGGCCGCGCAGGGCACGGCCCTGGCGCGCGAAGGGCGGGTGCACATCGAGCGCGACGCCGACGGCACGATCTGGGTCGGTGGCGCATCGGTCACCTGCATCGACGGGCGGGTGAGCCTGTGACGGCGCAGATCGACCATCTGGTGGTGGCCGCGCGCACGCTGGCCGAAGGCGTGGCGTGGTGCGAGGACACGCTGGGCATGAGCCCCGGGCCCGGCGGCGAGCACGCGCTGTTCGGCACCCACAACCGCCTGCTCAAGCTGCGGGGCAGCACCGAACCGCCCGCCTACCTGGAAATCATCGCCATCAACCCCCAGGCCACGCCCACGTGCCCGGCCGGCAGGCGGCGCTGGTTCGACCTGGACGACCCTGCGCTGCGCGAACGGCTGGCCCAGCACGGACCGCAACTGGTGCACTGGGTGGCCCGCGTGCCCGCCATCGATGACGCCGTCGCGGCGCTGCGGGCGCAGGGCATCGACCGCGGCCCGGTGCTGGAGGCCTCCCGCCCCACGCCGCAAGGCCTGCTGCGCTGGCGCATCAGCGTGCGCGACGACGGCCAGCGCCTGTTCGACGGCGCCCTGCCCACGCTCATCGAATGGGGCGATGCGCATCCCGCGCACAGCCTGCCCGACAGCGGGCTGGCACTCACCGCCTTCGCAGTGAGCCACCCGCGCGCGGAGGCGCTGCGCCAGGCCCTGCACGCGATCGGCCTGGGGCAGGTGCCCGTGGCCGACGAGCCGCCCACGCTGGTGGCGCAACTGCAAACCCCGCGCGGCCGCGTCACGCTGGCTTCGCCGCTCTGAACGCCAATGCCCGCCATGACCCATGTCCTGCCCGACCTCGCCGCGATCGAATCCGCCGCCGAAGTGGTCTACCGCGACTTCGCGGCCACGCCCCAGTACCGCTGGGCCACGCTGAGCCAGCGCCTGGGCGCCGAGTGCTGGGTCAAGCACGAGAACCACACGCCGGTGGGTGCGTTCAAGATCCGCGGCGGGCTGACGTATTTCGACGCGCTGCGCCGGCAAGGTGCACTGCCGCGCGAAGTGATCAGCGCCACGCGCGGCAACCACGGCCAGAGCATGGGCTGGGCCGCGCGGGCGCACGGCGTGGCCTGCACCATCGTGGTTCCGCACGGCAACTCGGTGGAGAAAAACGCGGCCATGCGGGCGCTGGGCGTCGCGCTGATCGAGCACGGCGCCGACTTCCAGGAAAGCCGCGAACACGCCATGCGGCTGGCCGGCGAACGCGGGGCGCACATGGTGCCCAGCTTCCACGCCGACCTGGTGCGCGGCGTGGCCACCTGCTGGTGGGAGTTCCTGCGCGCCGTGCCGCAACTGGACGTGGTCTACGTGCCCATCGGCCAGGGTTCGGGCGCCTGCGCGGCCATCGCGGCCAGGCGGGCCCTGAATCACCGGGTGCGCATCGTGGGCGTGGTCAGCGCACACGCCACCACCTATGCGGATTCGATCGCCGCCGCTCGCGTGGTCGAGTCCCCCGTGTCCACCGTGCTGGCCGACGGCATGGCCTGCCGCGTGGCGGACCCGGCAGCCCTGGCGGTGCTGGCGCCCCATCTGGACCACATCGTGCAAGTCACCGACAGCGAGGTGGCGCAGGCCATGCGCACGCTGTTCTCCGACACCCACAACGTGGCCGAAGGCGCGGGCGCGGCCAGCTTCGCGGCGGCCTGGCAGGAGCGCGAGACGCTCAAGGGCCAGGTGGTGGGCACCACCTTGTGCGGCGGCAACGTGGACAGCGCCGTGCTGGCCGATGTGCTGCGCGGCTCTGCATTCGATCCAGGTTGAAATCACGCAGCCCTCACCCTCCTTCGAGCCTTCGACAGGCTCAGGACAGGCCAAGCCCAGGACAGGGTATCGATGACAAGAGGCGCTGCTTCTCGCGTGCCCCTCACCCCAGCCCTCTCCCCAGAGGGGCGAGGGAGCCAAACCCGCAACGAAAGAAGAGGTGTCTTTATCCAGGGGCATCAAGGGTCCGGCTCCGCCGGCCCGAGATGCCGTCCCCCCTCCAAGCGCCCGAAGGGCGCGCCAGAGAGGGGGGAAGCCGCGTCAGCGGCGCAGAGGGGTGTCCCCTATACCCCTCTACCCCGCCAGCCGCGCCACGACCTCGCAGAAGGATTCGACCGCATCGGTCTTGAACACCACCTCGCGCACGCCGGCGGCCAGGGCTTCGGCCTGCAGTTCGTCGGTGATGTAGCCCGAGGCCACCGCCACCGGCAGCGCCGGGCTCACGGCCAGCACGGCACGGGCCACGTCGAGGCCGGACATGCCGGGCATGTTGTAGTCGGTCAACAGGAGGTGGAACGCGTCGGGCTGCTGGCGCACCGCCTCGATGGCTTCGCGCTGATCGGTGAACGCCGTGACCCGGTGGCCGCGCCGCTCCAGCAAACGCCGCACCAGGAACACGAGCGTGTCGTCGTCGTCGAGGTACAGGATGTGGCGCGCAAGCCTTGATGGGGCCTCAGCCATCGCGGAGTTCTCCTGGTGAACAGACACCGGGGTCGGCGGCGTCGCGGGTGAAAGGGACGGGTCCTGGGGCATTGTGCCGTCAAGCGCCGTGGAAAGGGTGCCAACTTTACCGCGCTGTGAGCCACCGATGGCCTCCATCGATGGAAAGTACAGGCTGAACCGGGTGCCTTCGCCGACCCGGCTTTGCACCTCGATCACCCCGTCATGAGCCTGCACGATGCCCAGCGCCACCGGCAGCCCCAGGCCGGTGCCCTGCCCGACCATCTTGGTGGTGAAGAATGGTTCGTACATGCGCTTGAGCGTGGCCTCCGACATGCCGCAGCCGTTGTCGCTGACCAGCACCAGCACCACGTCCGAACCGGCCTCGAGACAGGCCTGCGCCACCGCGCGAGGCACCCGGGGATCGCCGCGCGGGAGATTCTCGACCCGGTATTCGATGCGGCCCGAGTGTCCCTGCAGCGCGCCGATGGCGTTGGTGCCCAGGTTCAGCAGCACCTGCCCGATCTGGGTGGCGTCGGCCCGCACCGGCAGGATGCCGTCGGCCATGTGGACCACGAACTCGATCTGCGGCGTGATGGCGGTGCGCAGCAGCCGGCAGGTCTCGGCCACGACTTCGCCGAGATCCAGCGGCGTGCGGGCCAGGGGCTGCTGCCGGCTGAAGGCCAGGATCTGCCGCACCAGTTCGCGCCCGCGGCGCGCTGCGCTGCTGATCTCGTGCAGGCTCTCCCTCGCGCGCGAACCCGGTTCGAGGTCCTGGCGCGCGAGGTCGGCATTGCCCAGGATGGCCGCCAGGATGTTGTTGAAGTCGTGCGCCACGCCGCCGGCGAGGGTGCCCAGCGCCTCCATCTTCTGGGATTGGGAGAGTTGCCGCTCCAGCTCGTGCTGCTGATCCTGCGCGTCCTTGAGCGAGGTGATGTCCACGAAGGTGAACACCACATGCCGCAATCCTCCCAATGTGTCGTTCTCGGGAAAGGCGTTGCACACGGCCCAGCGGACCTCCCGCCCGGCGCCCGACTTCACGCCCAGCACCACGCTCTTCATGGGCTGTCCGTTGGCCAGCACGCGCTCGAACGGCACTTCGTGGCGCGCCATCCACTGCCCGTCTTCGCGCATCAGGCGCCAGTCGCGGGCGATCGGCTCCGACCTGGCCGCGCGGGCGGTTTCGTCGCTCCAGCCCAGGAAATCCCTTGCGGCGGTGTTGATCGTCACCACGGTGCGGTCGGGCCGCAGCACGATGACGCCCGCGCTGAGGTTCTCGATGAGGATCCGCAATTCGCCCTCGCGCGACTGGAGGTCCTTGCGCGCGCGGTCGCCGTCCTGGCGCAGCCGGTAGGCCACCAGCGACCCGTAAAGCACCACGCGCAAGAGGCGCGCGAGCAGGAAGAAGAACAGCGACATGGACGCGGCTGGCTCCAGCGGCATGCCGAGCACGGGCACGGCCAGCAGGAACATCGCCATGGCGGCGATCTCGATCATCGACAGCCACTTGAGCGCCTGCAGTTCCGGCACACGCCGCTGCGGGTCGGCGCGCGCGATGTCGCGCAAGGCCAACGCCATGATGGCGATCACCGCGAACGAGAACACGGCCTGGCGCAACGCGGGAACGTCCCAGTGCACGAGAAACAGGGTCTGCCCGGCCAGCACCGCCAGCAGCGCGGTGGCGATCCAGGGCGCAGGCCGCGAGAGCAGCAAATAGCTGCGCAACCCCATCCACGCCAGCAAGGCCCCGGCGGCCAGGGCGGTGTTGGCCACGGCGATGGCGAACAGATCGGGCGCGCTGCCGCGCAGCCACAGGCCCACCGAGCCCACGATGGAAGCCAGCGCCGCCGCCGACCACCAGCCAGGCCCGCCGATGCGGGGATAACGACGCATCAGGCCCCAGAACGCCAGCGCGATGAGTGCATCGACGCCGATTCGCAAGGCCAGCAGGGTCGGCAGGTCAAACAAAAGGGAAGGCACAGGGTTCTGACGGTTGAAGATGTGCTCATTGAAGCACAGCAGGTGCCTGCGGGAACCCCTGAAAAGCCCGGCAAAGCCGTTCGAGTTCGGTCCACCGGCGGACGCCGCCAGCGCAGCAGACGCCTGAGCGACTCCCTGGCGGCGGCACAGTCGCTGTCGGGACAAAGTGGCGTTGCCCGCGTGTCACAGAATGCCGCCCATGGGAACCCTCTACCTCGTGCGCCACGGCCAGGCCTCGTTTGGCGCGGAAGACTACGACCAGCTCAGCGAGCGCGGCCGGCGGCAAAGCGTGCAACTGGGCCGCTACTGGGCCGCGCGCGGCATGGCGTTCGACGCCGTGATCACCGGCACCCTGCGCCGGCATGCGCAGACCTGGGCCGGCATCGCCGAAGGGGCGGGGCTGGACATCGAGCCGCTGGCCTGGCCCGGGCTCGACGAATACGACAGCGAGGCGGTGATCCGCGCCATCCACCCGCACGAACTGCCCAGGCCGCGCAATGCCGAGGAAGCGCCCGAACTGTTCCGCCAGCACTTCCGCCTGCTGCGCGACGGTCTGGCGCAATGGATGGCCGGCACCGTGAGCCCGCAGGGCATGCCCAGCTACGGCGAGTTCGTGCACGGCATCACCAGCGCGCTGGACCACGTGCGCGCCCACCACGTGGAACGCAAGGTGCTCATCGTCTCCAGCGGCGGGCCGATCGCCACCGCGGTCGGCCACGTGCTGGGCCTGAGCCCGGAGCGCACCATCGACATGAACATGCGCATCCGCAACAGCGCGGTGACGGAATTCCAGTTCAATCCGAAGCGCCACACCCTGCTGACCTACAACACCCTGCCGCACCTGGACGGGCCGGAGTTCGCCGACTGGGTGACGTATACGTAGCACCCCCCTGCGCCGCTTTGCGGCTTCCCCCCTCTCTGGCGCGCCGCTTCGCGGCGCTTGGAGGGGGGACGGCATCTCGG